>DASYCA010000453.1:0-16187 GCA_036500445.1 Burkholderiaceae bacterium
TGCTGCGGCCGCGCCGAGGCCGCTTGTCAAAAGCAGCGAGGCAATGATCCATTTCGATGTCTGTCCCGATTTCATGTGGCTCCCCGCCGAATGGCGCTTCAGGTCTGCCATTCTGGTGCGAGATGTCGCCGAGAGAAACCCCAAGTCAGCTCAGATGCCGTCGTCGGGTGAAACGAGAAGCCTGGATCGAATCACGCGGCCTTGAGCCGGACCGCCGCCGCGGCCGGCCACAGCCGCACCGCGAGCGCCGCGAGCGCGGCCGCCATTGCCAGCGTCGTCACCGCGAGCCAGCCCCACTGCGCGAGCAGCAGGCTCGCGAGCGCCGAGCCGATCGCCATGCCGATGAACATGCCGACCATCAGCACCGCGTTGAGCCGGCTGCGCGCGCCGGGCTCGATGCCGTAGACGATGGTCTGGTGCGCGATCAGCGATGCCTGCACGCCGAGGTCGAAGCCGACCGCGCCGATCGCCAGCAGCCAGAGCCGGGCCTGCGGCTGCAGCAGCGGCGCGAGCGCCAGCGCCGCGAATGAAGACGCGGCGAGGCCGGCGCCCAGGCGGGTGACGAGTTCCGGCCCGCGCCGATCGGCGAGCCGCCCGGCGATCGGCGCCGCGAGCGCGCCGACCGCGCCGGCCAGGCCGAACGCGCCGGCCGCGGCGCTGCCGAGGTGGAACGGCGCGTCGTGCAGCATCACCGCCAGCGTCGACCAGAACGCGCTGAAGCCGACCGACAGCAAGCCTTGGGCGAGTGCCGCGCGCCGCAACGCGCCGTGGCGCTTGCACAGCGTCGCGAGCGAACCGAGCAGCGCGCCGTAGGCCAGGTGCGTCGTCGGCCTGAAGCGCGGCAGGCCGCGCCACGCGGCGCCACCGATCGCGGCGACGCTGGCCGCCGCGGCGATGAACATCGTGCGCCAGCTGAAGTGTTCCGCGACGAAGCCGCTGACGACGCGCGACAACAGGATGCCGAGCAGCAACCCCGTCATCACGGTGCCGACGACCTTGCCGCGGTGCGCCTCGGGCGCGAGCGCAGCCGCGGCCGGGACGATGTCCTGCGCCATCGTCGCGGTGATGCCGATCGCCAGGCTCGCCACCAGCAGCACGCCGATCGACGGCGACGCGGCCGCGAGCAGCAGCGCGAGCGTCAATGCCGCGGCCTTGGCCAGGATCATGCGGCGCCGGTCGATCCGGTCGCCCAGCGGCGCGAGGAACAGGATGCCGAGCGCGTAGCCGAGCTGCGTCAGCGTCGGCACCCAACCGACTTCGCGCGTCGAGGCGCCGATGTCGGCCCCGAGCACGCCGAGCATCGGCTGGCTGTAGTACAGCGCCGCCACCGCGAACCCGGTACCGCTGGCCAGCAGCAGCACCAGCGACGCGGGCAGACTTTCATTCGTGTTCTGTATGGAAGGCATTCTCGTAAACCCGAGCCAATCGATGATGACGAGAGTGTGCTTGGGCCGGATCGGCCACGGTAGCCCTCGCCGGCACAGATTTGTTATACGCTTGGTGTATGACCAATGGACCGGCCCAGGGCGATCGCCTGCAGCTGATGGAGACCTTCGTGCGCATCGTCGAGGCCGGCAGCCTGTCGGCCGCCGCGGCGCAGTTGCACACGGCCCAGCCGACCGTGAGCCGCCGCCTGCAGGCGCTCGAGCGCTCGCTCGGCGTGCGCCTGCTGCAGCGCACGACCCATGTGATGCGGCTGACGGTCGACGGCGAGCGCTGCTTCGAGCGCGCCAAGGAGCTGCTCGCGAGCTGGGCCGCGTTCGAGGCCGACCTGCGCGGCGCGCAGGAGGAGCCCGAGGGCACGCTGCGGGTCGCGATGCCGCATGCGTTCGGGCAGGAGCGGTTCGTCGAGCCGCTGGCGCGGTTCCTGCGCGCGCATCCGCGCGTCTCGGTCGAGTGGCTGCTGCGCGACGACGTGCAGGATTTCATCGCGACCGGCATCGACTGCGCGATCCAGGTCGGCGAGCCGAGCGATCCGTCGGTCGTCGCGATCCGGCTCGGCGAGGTGCCGCGCATCGTCGCGGCCGCGCCGTCGGTGCTGGCCGGCGTCGCGCTGCCGCGCGAGCCGGCCGAGCTCGCCGCGCTGCCCTGGCTCGCGTTGCGCACCTACTACCGCAACGAGCTGACGCTGACCCACGCGCGCAGCGGCGAGACGCGGCGGGTCGCGATCCGCCCGCGCGTCAGCACCGACAGCCTGTACGCGCTGCGCAGCGCCGCGGTGCTCGGCCTGGGCGCGGCGGTGGGCTCGGCCTGGCTGCTGGCCGACGACGTCGCGCACGGCCGGCTGTTGCGCCTGACGCCGGACTGGCGGGCTGCGCCCTTGCCGGTTTACCTGACCTATCCGCACGCACGCTTCTACCCATCGCGCCTGCTGCGCTTCGTCGCGACGATGCGCGAATCGATCCCCGGCGCGATGGAGCGGTGAACGCCGCGGCGGCTCAGCCGGCGAGCGTGTCGCCGCGGGTCACGTGCACGCCGGGGCGCCGGCCGGCGTTCCACCGGCCATCGACCGAACGCTCGATCTGCGCCGCGAGTTGCAACAGCAGCCCGTCATTGGCCTGGCGCGCCTGGGCCTGGATGCCCAGCGGCAGCCCGCTCTGCTGCACGCCCAGCGGCAGCGAGATGCCGGGCAGGCCGCACAGGTTGGCCAGCGGCGTGTACGCGAAGTTCTTCCACAGGTGGGCGAACCAGTCGTGCACCGACGGGTTGGTGCTGGTCGTCAGGTACTCGGTCGTGCCGACCTTGGGCGTCGGCAGCGCGGTGACCGGCGTCAGGATGATGTCCCAGTCCTCGAAGAACGCGCCGAACGCGCGCGAGGTCGTGTTGAACACCGCCTGCATCTTCGAGCGCTCGGTGTACGAGGTCTGCAGCCCGGCCTCCCAGATCTTGATGTTGATCGGCTCGAGCAGCTCGGCCGGCGGCCGCTCATGGCCCAGGCGCGCGATCTGGCCCGCGATGACCTGCGCGAAGTTGCTGATGTAGCAGGTTGTCTGGGCCGCGAACGCGCCCTGGAAGTCGACCTTCGGCAGCGCCCATTCGACGTGGTGGCCCAGGCCTTCGAGCAAGCGGCCGACGCGTTCGAGTTCGGCGACGAAATGCGGCGTCGCGCGGAAGTCGCCCCACTCGTGCGAGAGCGCGATGCGCAGGCGGCCCGGGTCGCGCCGGATCAATTCGCTGTACGGTTCGGGCGGCGACCAGAACGGCATGAACTCGCCCGGCGCGCCGCCGCGGCAGTCGTCGACGAAGGCGGCCGTGTCGCGCACGGTGCGGCTGTGGCAGCCCTGGATCGAGACCAGGCCGGAGAGGTCCGACAGGTTCGGCGCGAGCGAGAACACGCCGCGCGAGACCTTCAGCCCGATGTTGCCGTTGACGCCGGCCGGGATGCGGATCGAGCCGCCGCCGTCGGTCGCGTGCGACATCGGCAGCACGCCGGCCGCGACGATCGCGGCGGTGCCGGCCGAGGAGCCGCAGGTCGTGTAATCGAGCTCCCAGGGGTTGCGCGTCAGGTACAGCGCGTTCTCCGCCGAGCTGCAGACGCCGAACTCGGGCGTCGTGGTGCGGCCCATGATGTTCAGGCCCGCGTTGCGGATCCGGCCGGTCAGGAAGCTGTCCTCGGCGGGGCGGTGGCCCTGCATCAGCATCGAGCCGAACTCCTGCAGCCGGCCTTTCAGCGTCGGCCCCAGGTCCTTCATCAGGTAGGGGACGCCGTTGAAACGGCCGTCGAGCCGGGTGCCGTTGCCCTGCGGGTCGGCGACCGCGTCGTCGAAGACCTCGACCACCGCGCTCAGCGCCGGGTTGGTCATCGCGATCGCGGCCTGCGCCTGCGCCGCGAGCTCGGCGGCCGTCACGTCGCCGTTGCGCACACGCTCGGCGAGCGCCACGGCGTCGTGGCGCGCCCATTCTTCCCACGTCATTGCGAGTGTCATCTCGAGGTTCCGCTGCCTTCCGTCGTTCGGTGCGGCGCCACGATGGCGGCGCATCCCGCCAGTATCGGTCCTGCGGGATTTTTGCGCCTGCGCCGGGGCTCGGGCGGCGCGATGAAGAACTGGTCGCGCATGCCGACCGTCAGCTGCGGGTCGGTCCAGCACGCGACGAGGCGGTTGACGATGCGCGGGAATTGCGCGCACAAGGTGGCTCGGCTGCGCGTCGGCCGGCAGCGACGCGAGCCAGGCCGGAACCGCCGGCGACAGCGTCTTGTCGGCCGGGTTGGGCGGCGCGCGCCGGGCCATCGCGGCGACCGGCGTGCCGCGCCATTTCAGCTCTTCGATCACCTCGGGCACCGCCTCGTGGATCAGCGCGCGGATCCGCGCGAGCGTCTCGCCGCGCCAGTCGCCCAGCGCGTCGATCTCGCGTCGATCAGCTCGGAAGCAGATTCCGCTTTCATTGCGCTGCGGTCTTCGGCAGCGCCGCGGCCTCGTCGTCGATGGCCTTCTGCACCGCGCGGTAGAACGCGTCGCGGGCCCGGCTGGCGACCTGATCGGTCGCGCCGCCGCCCCAGTCGGCGTTCGATGCGATCACGAGATGGCGCTTCGGGTCGATGAAGATGCCCTGGCCGAAGATGCCGCGCGCGGCGAACGCGCCGTCGTCGTAGGTCCACCAGAAGTAGCCGTAGCCGCGCCCGGGCTGGCCGATCTCGACGCGTTCGCTGGTCGCGTCGGCGAGCCAGCCGTCCGGCACGATCGCCTGGCCGCCGACGCGCGCGCCGCCGAGGATGAAGAGGCCGAGGCGGGCGAAGTCGCGCGTCGAGGCCTGCAGGCAGCAGCCGCTGATCTCCTGGCCGGTGCGGCTCAGGATCCAGGTCGCGGGCTGTTCCATGCCGGCCGGGCCCCAGATCTTCTCGGACAGGTAGGTGGCGAGCGGCTTCTTCGTCGCCTGCGTCAGCAGCACGCCGACGAGGTTGGTCTCGCCGGTGCTGTAGTGCCAGCGCGTGCCGGGCGGCACCTCGCGCGGCAGGCGGCGCATGTAGCTCACCAGCGCATCGACGCCTTCTTCTGGCTTGTGGTTGTTGAAGCGCGCGACGTCCGAGTTCGGGTCGGCGTAGTCCTCGTTCCACTTCACGCCCGAGGTCATCGTCAGCAGCTGGCGGATGCTGACCTCGTCGTAGGCCGAGCCTTTCATCTGCGGGATGTAGTCGCTGACCTTGTCGTCCATGCCGTGGATGAAGCCGTCGCGGATCGCCGCGCCGACCAGCGTCGAGGTGACCGACTTCGCGACCGAGAAGCTGGTCCAGCGCCCGGCCGCGTCGAAGCCCAGGCCGTAGCGCTCCAGGCGCAGCCGGCCGTCCTGCACGATCAGCAGCGCCGCGCTGTGCTGGCCAGCCATGTAGGCGTCGACGTCGGCCGCGAGCGTTTTCAGCGGCGGCCCGGGCGGCAGCGGCGAGGGCGTGCCGCTCGCGGGCACGACGTGCGCCTTCGCGAGAATCGGCAGCCGGTCGAGCGCGCGGAACGCGGCGTCGCGCTGCGACTGGCTCCAGAACAGCACGTCCCGGTTGGTCGGGAACGCCGCCAGCAGCCCGCGCGTCTCCTTGTCCAGGCTGAACCAGCCGGCGACCCCGGCGACGACCACCACGGCCAGCAGGCCGAGCGCAATTCTCTTGACCTTCATCGACGGGCTCCGCAACGACAGGGGCGAGAGCTTACCCCGAGGTGCCCGGTTTCGAACTCAGGCCGCGAACTCGCCGTCGGTGCCGACGCTGAGCGCCTGCCAGTGGCGCAGCTCGGTCTGCATCTCGGTGAGCTTCGCGCTGATCGACGCGAACGCGATCGAGCCGCCGACGAAGCGCAGCGGAGGCTCCGCCTCGCCGGCCAGCCGCACGATCGCGTCCGCGAGCTTGACCGGGTCGCCGGGCTGGCGGCCGTCGCGCTGCTCGAACGAGGCGCGCAGCGCGCTCCGCTGCGCGTCGTAGTCGGCGACCGGATGGTCGCCGAAGCGGATCGACCCGGCGCTCAGGAAGTCGGTCCGGAACGGCCCCGGCTCGACGATCGTGACGCGAATGCCGAACGGCGCGAGCTCCTGCGCCAGCGACTCCGAGAAGCCCTCGAGTGCGAACTTGCTCGCGCAATAGAGCGAGCCGAACGCCGCGCCGCGCATCCCCGCGAGCGACGAGATGTTGAAGATGCGCCCGCTGCGGGCCCGGCGCATCACCGGCAGCACCACCCGCGTGACGCTGAAGACGCCGAACAGGTTGGTGCCGAACTGCGCCTGCACGGCCTGCACCGAGTTCTCCTCGAACAGGCCGAGCTGGCCGTAGCCGGCGTTGTTGACCAGCACGTCGATCGTGCCGAAGCGCGCCACCGCGGCGTCGACGGCCGTTTGCGCCTGCGCCTCGTCGTTGACGTCGAGCTCGACCGCGAGCAGCCGCTCGCCGTCGGCCCCGAGGCGGTCGCTGACCGCGGCCTTGTCGCGCCCGGCGGCGACGACGCGGTCGCCGGCCCGCAGCGCGGCCTGCGCGATGTCGGCGCCCAGGCCGCGGCCCGCGCCGGTGATGAACCATGTCTTTTGCATCATCCGCTCCTTGTTGAAACAGGCGTGCATTGGAGCGCGCGGCGCGCGTCGATCGATAGTCCGATGCTCGCGCGCTCTTGCACGATCCTGTCAACCGTGCGTGCTTTGTGCCGGATGCGCTTGCGCCGGGCACGCGCGCCGGTTACGGTCGCGGCATGGATGCATTGGCAGAACTTCGCACATTGATCGCCCGCCACGCCGGCGCGGCCCCCACGGTGACGGCCGGCGTCGGCATCAAGGCCGTCTCCGCGGTCGAGCCGACCGAGCTCGCGCACCACGTGATGGAGCCGGTCTTCGCGGTCGTCGCGCAAGGCGCCAAGCGCGCGGTGCTGGGCCACGAGAGCTTCGAGTACGGCGCGGGTCAATTCCTGGTCGTCTCGGTCGACCTGCCGATCGCCGGGCACATCGCGCGCGCGAGCCGCGAGCTGCCCTACCTGGCGGCCGGCATGACGCTGAAGCCGGCGGCGATCGCGACGCTGCTGCTCGAGATGCCCGCGAGCGAGCGCGTCATCGCCGAGCCGGCCGGCTTCGGCGTCAGCGATGCGCCGGTCGATCTGATCGAGCCGGTCGTGCGGCTGCTGCGCCTGCTGGAGCGCCCGCGCGACGCGGCGGTGCTCGGCCCGATGCTGGAGCGCGAGATCCTGTGGCGGCTGCTGAACGGCGAGCAGGGCGCGATGGTGCGCCAGATCGGGCTGGCGGACAGCCGCCTGTCGCAGATCAGCCGCGCGATCCGCTGGATCCGCGAGCACCACGCCGAGCCTTGCCGGATCGAGGAGCTCGCCGACCTCGCGGCGATGAGCGCGTCGTCGTTTCACCGGCACTTCCGGGCCGTCACCGCGATGAGCCCGCTGCAGTACCAGAAGCTGATCCGGCTGCAGGAGGCGCGTGCGCGGCTGATGGCCGAGTCGGACGACGTCGCGGCGGTCGGCTTCAGCGTCGGTTACGACAGCCCGTCGCAATTCAGCCGCGAATACAGCCGGCTGTTCGGCTCGCCGCCGGGGCGCGACGTCGCGCGTTGGCGCAGCGCCGCGGCGCCCGCGCCCGATCCCAGCCTGGTCTGAGCGCGCGGCGTCAGGCGCTGCCCGAGTGCTCGGCGTCTTCGGCGCCGTGCAGCGAGCGCCGGATCTCCGGCACCTCGGTGACGTCGCGCATCACGCCCAGCATGCCGATCAGCCGGCCGTCCAGGTCGCGCAGCGGGCTCTTGGTCGTCAGCACCCAGCGCTCGCCCCGGGGCGTCTGCAGCCGCTCGAAGCTCGGCGTCGCCTGCCCGGCCATCGCGCGCTCGTCCTCCGCGGTCCGGCGCGCCGCCGTCGCGGTGCTGAAGACGTCCTGGTTCATGCAGCCGATCGCGTCGTCGGGCGAGATGTCGAGCGCGACGCCGGCCGCGCCGTTGCAGAAGATGAAGCGGCCGTCGAGGTCCTTCGCGAAGATCGCGTCGGTCGAGCTGCTGGTGATCGATTGCAGCAGGCTGAGCGCCTCGACGCGCTGGCGCTGGGCCTCGTGCTCGCGCCGCTCGCGGGCGCGCGCGTGGCGCTGCATCAACCAGCGGCTGGCGACGCCGACGATGCCCAGCAGCACCGCGGTGGCGGTGGCGATCCAGATCGCGGTCGAATCGGCCGCGCGCTCGATCGACTCGATGCTGGTCTGCGAGACCAGGTACAGACCGGCACGCGGCGCCGGCGCGACGGTGCCGATCACCGCGGCGCCGCGGTAATCGACGCCGCGCACGCTGTCGCCCGCCTTGACCTCGCCGCGCAGCAGCCGGGGCAGGGCGGTCGTCGAGTCGGCGATCGGCTGGCTGATGCGCCCGGCACCGCCGCCCGGGTCCGGCGTGTCGCTGACGTTGGTGACCGAGTCGCCGGTCTTGCGCCACAGCACCGATTCCGTGTTGAAGCCCGGCGCCGGCACGCCGCGCAGGATCGGGAACAGCGAGCGCCGCGGGTCGATGCGCAGCACGATCGCGCCGCGCGCCGGCGTGCCGGTCTTCAGCAGCGGGATCACGACGTCCATGTGCACCGGCACGCCGTTGCGTGCGCCCTGGTAGATCGGCGAATGGGTCGACTCGCCGCTGCGGATCGCGTTCAGCACGGTCTCGCGCAGTTCGGGGTCGTCGGTGCTGCCGCCCGAGGGCCGCTCCTCGGCGAGCGCGCGGCCCTGGGGGTCGACGATCAAGGTGTCGAAGCTGTCCAGCGAGCGGCGCAGCTCGACGACGCGGGTCAGCAAGGCGTCGCCGGCGTCGGAGTCGCCCTCGTCCTTCCAGCGCCTGAACAGGTCGGCGAACAGCACGCTGTCGTCGAGGAAGTAAGCCAGCGCCATCTGGCGATCGACCCAGCCCTCGACCTGGTTCGCACGGAACGCCGACACCGCCTGCAGCCGCTGCGCGGCCTGATCGCGCTGCGTCGAGTATTCGCGCTGGATCGACCAGCCGGCCACGCTGGCGGCGACGACGAGCAGCGCGGCCATCGAGATCCACCAGAAGCGGCTGGCTGAATCACGGCTCGATGCGCGGGCGGAAACGGTGGGCATGCGAAATTATCGCGCCGCGTTGCGCGCGGCGCGCCGCCGAGCCTCAGCCGTCGATCGCGGCGGCCCCGATCGCGGCCGCAACTTGCGCGACGCGCCCCGCGACCTGCAGCAACTGCGCCGCGACCGACGCGGCGATCACCTCGGGCTCCTTGCCCTCGATCCCGGGCACGCCGATCGGGCAGGTCATGCGCGCGATCGTCTCGGCGTCGATGCCGCGCTGCTCGAAGCGGTGGATGAAGCGCGCACGCTTGGTCTTCGAACCGATCAACCCGAAGAAGCCGAAATCGCCCCGCTTCAGGATCGCTTCGCCGATGCGCAGGTCCAGGTCGTGCTGGTGCGTCAGCACGAGGTAGAACGCCCCCGGCGGCGCGGTGTTCACCTCGGCCTCGACCGCGTCGACACAGACCTTGCGGATGTGGTCGGGCCAGGGCCCGCCGAATTCGTGGAACTCGACCGGGAACTCCTCCTCGCGCTCGTCGATCCAGTCGACGACGACGTTCAGCGGCGCCAGAGCGCGCACGATCGCGCGGCCGACGTGGCCGGCGCCATACAGTTGCAAACGAAAACGCGGCGCATCGACCGGCCAGCGCACGAGCGCGTCGGTGTCGAGCGGCGCATACGCGAGCGTGACGGCGCCGCCGCAGCACTGGCCGAGCGCGGGGCCGAGCGGGAAGTGCTCGCGGTGCGGGTCGCGGCGCTCCGTGCGCAGCAGCTCGCGCGCGTGCGCGATCGCCTTCAGCTCCAGGTGCCCGCCGCCGACCGTGCCGGCGGTGTCGCGCGCGCTCACCAGCATGCGCGTGCCGGCCTCGCGCGGCACCGAGCCGCGCGATTCGATCACCTCGACGACGACCGCGCGCCGCTTCGACGCGAGCCAGCTGCCGGCGAGTGCGCGCAGCAGAGACATGTCAGCCCTCACCCCACCCTCTCCCCAGAGGGGAGAGGGAGAAAAGCCGTGCGTCGATGGCAGCATGCTCAGCCCGCCTGCACCGCGTTGATCGCGCGCAGGATCGCCTCGCTCGTGGCCGGCGCGGTCAGCGGCGGATCGACCTTGTGCTCCCCGGCCGCCGAGACCGCGTCGCGGATCGCGAAGAACACCGAAAACGGCAACAACAGCGGCGGCTCGCCGACCGCCTTGCTGCGGTGGATGCTGTCCTCGAAGTTCTGCCCCTCGAACAGCTTGCAGTGGAACACCGGCGGGCAATCGTTCGCGGTCGGGATCTTGTAGGTGCTGGGTGCGTGCGTCGTCAGCTTGCCGCTGGTCGGGTGCCACACCAGCTCTTCCATCGTGAGCCAGCCCATGCCCTGGATGAACGCGCCCTCGACCTGGCCGATGTCCACCGCCGGGTTCAGCGATTTGCCGGCGTCGTGCAGGATGTCGGCGCGCAGCAGCTTCCACTCGCCGGTCAGCGTGTCGACGACGACCTCGCTGAC
Organism: Burkholderiaceae bacterium; assembly: GCA_036500445.1. Lineage (GTDB taxonomy): Bacteria > Pseudomonadota > Gammaproteobacteria > Burkholderiales > Burkholderiaceae_C > LMDS01. The sequence goes on from DASYCA010000453.1 coordinate 10,462, forward strand.
GGCCGCGCCGTACGCGTAGTAGTAGAACGGCCGGCCCTGCATCTTGTCGCGGTCCCAGCTGAGGCCAGGCGTCGCGTAGAAGCCGTCGGACCAGAGCTGCACGCGGTCCAGGTAGGCCTGCGCGACCAGCATCGTGAACGTCATCGTCTGGCCGTTCACAAAGACCATGTCGTTCGCGAAGCGCACGTTGGCCGGGTTGCCGCCGTGCAGGTTCGCGGCGCACACGGCCAGGCGCTCCTTGATCTGGCGCGCCGCATCCTGCGCGGCCTTGCCGTTCAGGTCGGCGCCGGTCGAGGCCGCGGTCGCCGAGGTGTTCGCGACCTTCTGCGTGTCGGTCGCGGTCGCCTTGACGCACTCGAAACTCACGCCGAGTTCGTGCGCGACGACCTGCGCGACCTTGGTGTTCAGCCCCTGGCCCATCTCGGTGCCGCCGTGGTTCACCAGCATCGAGCCGTCGGTGTAGACGTGCACCAGCGCACCGGCCTGGTTGAAGTGCTTGACGTTGAACGAGATGCCGAATTTCAATGGCGCGAGCGCGAGGCCGCGCTTCAGGACCGGGCTGGTCGCGTTGAACGCCGCGATCGCGGCGCGGCGCGCGCGGTAGTCGCTCGTCGCCTCGAGCTCGGCGGTGAGCTCGTGGATGATGTTGTCGGTGACGACCTGGCGGTACGGCGTGACGTTGTTCGTCTCCTTGCCGTAGAAGTTCGCGCGCCGCACGTCGATCGGGTCCTTGCCCAACAGCCGGGCGATCGAGTCCAGGATGTTCTCGATCGCGATCGCGCCCTGCGGGCCGCCGAAGCCGCGGAACGCGGTGTTGCTCTGGGTGTTCGTCTTGCCCGAGAAGCCGTGCATCTCGACCTCGGGCAGCCAGTAGGCGTTGTCGAAGTGGCACAGCGCCCGCGTCATCACCGGTCCGGACAGGTCGGCCGAGTGGCCGGCGCGCGAGACCATGTCGATGCGCGCGCCCAGCACCTTGCCTTCGTCGTCGTAGCCGATCTCGTACTCGTACCAGAAGCAGTGGCGCCGGCCGGTGACCATGAAGTCGTCGTCGCGGTCCAGCCGCAGTTTCACCGGGCGTTTCAGTTTGGAGGCGGCGACCGAGGCGACGCAGGCGAACAGCGCCGATTGCGATTCCTTGCCGCCGAAGCCGCCGCCCATGCGCCGGCATTCGACGTGGACGTCGTGCGCATGCAGCTTCATCGCGTGCGCGATCAGGTGCTGCATCTCGCTCGGGTGCTGGGTCGAGCAGTAGACGTGCAGCCCGCCTTCCTTCGGGATCGCGTAGCTGATCTGGCCCTCGAGGTAGAACTGCTCCTGGCCGCCAACCTCGAGCTCGGCCTTCAACCGGTGCGGCGCTGCGGCGATCGCGGCGCGCGCGGCGCCTTGCGCCGACTCGCGGATCAGGTGCATCGGCGGCAGCACGTACTGGCCCTTCGCGTGGGCCTGCTTCGGCGTGATGACCGGCGGCTCGGCGGCGATCGTCAGCACGTCCTTGGCCTTCGCCGCGGCGCGCCGGGCCTGGTCGCGCGTCTCGGCGATCACCGCGAAGACGGGTTGGCCCATATAGCGGATCTCGCCCCACGACGTGCCGTCGTCCTGGCGCTTGAAATCGCACAGGATCGGGTCGTCGTGGATGATGGAGCCGCAATCGTTCGGGCCCGGGATGTCGGCCGCCGACAGCACCGCGACGACGCCGGGCAGCGCGCGGATCTTGTCCAGGTCGAGCGCGGTCAGCCGGCCGTTGGCGGCCGGCGAGAGGCCGAGCGCGCAGTGCAGCGTGCCGGCGAGCTCCGGGATGTCGTCGATGTAGGTCGCCTCGCCGGCGACGTGCAGGTGCGCGGACTCGTGCGGCCGGCTGATGCCGACGCGCGCGCCGGCGGTCTGCAGCGTCGCCTCGCCGCCGCGGTCGATGCGGTTCGCGGTGTTCTTCAGGTAGTCGGCGAAGGCCTCGTCGGGCTGCAGCAGCGCGGGGGGGATGGGCTTGTTCATCGAAGGGCTCCCGAGGTCAGGCGGCGGCGCCGGTGTCGTGCGGCATCACGCTGAACACGCTGGTCGCGCTCGCGCTCAGCGGGTTCTGGGTCCGGGTCTCGAGCCAGAAGCGCTGCAGCAGGTTCTGCGCGACCTGCAGCCGGTACGCGGCGCTCGCGCGCATGTCCGACAGCGGCTTGAAATCCTCGGCGAGCGCGGCCTTCGCGGCGTTCACGCTCGCCTGGCTCCAGGGCTGGCCGACCAGCGCGGCCTCGGCCTTCGCACCGCGCTTGACGATCGCGGCCATCCCGCCGAAGCTCAGCCGCACCGCGCTCACGATCTCGCCGTCGAGCTCGATCGCGAGGCCCGCGCACAGCGCGGAGATGTCGCAATCGAAGCGCTTGCTGATCTTGTACGCGCGCACCTGGCGCCGCATCGCCGGCAGCGGCACCGCGATCGCCTGCACGAACTCGCCCGGCTCGAGCTGGTTCTTCATGTAGTCGAGGTAGAAATCGGCCAGCGGCATGCGGCGCGTGCGGCCGCCCTTGCGCAGCTCGATCTGCGCGTCCAGCGCGATCAGCACCGGCGGCGAGTCGCCGATCGGCGAGCCGTTCGCGACGTTGCCGCCCATCGTGCCGGCATGGCGGATCGGCGGCGACGCGAAGCGCAGCCAGACGTCGGTCAGCGCCGGAACGCGGCGGGTGAGGGCGGCCCAGGCGGCTTCGAGCGAGGCGCCGGCGCCGATGTAGAGCTCGCCGTCGGCCTCGTCGATGCGTTTCATCTCCTCGACCGCGCCGACGTAGATCATGTTGCCCAGCGGCCGGAACATCTTGTTGACCCACAGGCCGACGTCGGTCGAGCCGGCGAACACCTGCGCCTTCGGGTGCTGCTCGCGCAAGGCCGCGAGTTCGGCCAGCGTGGTCGGCGCGTGAAAGCGGTCGCCGCCGGCGGCGGGCGCGTAGCTGAACGCGCGGTCGCGCGCGATCGACTTCAGCGCGGCCAGCACCGGCGCGGTGTCCAGCGTCGCGGCGGGCAGGTCGAACATGCGCTGGCCGGCGTCCAGGATCGGCCGGTAGCCGGTGCAGCGGCACAGGTTGCCGGAGAGCTCGTCGGCGAGCTGCTGGCGCGTCGGCTGCGTCGCGCAGGCCTTGTGATGTTCGTAGCTGGACCACAGCGACATCACGAAGCCCGGCGTGCAGAAGCCGCACTGCGAGCCGTGGCACTCGACCATCGCCTCCTGGACCGGGTGCAGTTTTTCATCCGAAGTCATCCGCTTCAGATCCTCGACGGTGAACAGCGCCTTGCCGTCCAGCGTCGGCAGGAACTGGATGCAGGCGTTGACCGTCTGCAGCGTCAGGCCGCGCACCGCCGCCGGGTCGCCGACCTGCGCGGCCTCGGCGATCACGACGGTGCAGGCACCGCAATCGCCCTCGTTGCAGCCTTCCTTGGTGCCGGTGCAGCGCGCGGTCTCGCGCAGCCAGTCGAGCACGCTGCGGGTCGGCGCGACGTCATTGATTTCGACCACGGCGCCGCGGTGGAAAAAGCGAATCGGTTGGCTGGTCATGGCGGTGGAAGGAGGCAAGGGACTGATCCGAAAGTTAGTCGCTTTGGGCGGTGGAGGTATACAGTTTCATACATATCGCCTATCAGAATTGGCTTATGACGGAACGCGCCGACTTCGACAAGATCGAGCTCTATCTCATCCGGGTATTGACGACCTTGATCACCGAACGCAGCGTGTCCCGGGCCGCGATGCGGCTGCGCAGCACGCAGCCCGCCGTCAGCGCCCAACTGAAGAAACTCCGCGCGCTGACGGGCGATCCGCTGCTCGTGCGCGCCGGCAACAACATGGCGCCGACCGAGACCGCGCTGCGCCTGCTCGAGCCCGCGAGCCGGGTCTTGCAAGATGCGGACCGGCTGTTCAGCCCGCGGGCGCGCCAGCGCGGGTTCGACCCGGCCACCAGCACCGCGACCTTCCGCATCGCCGCGAGCGACTACCTCGACCCGCGCTTCCTGCCCGAGGTCGTGGCGCAAGTCAAGCGCGTGGCGCCGCTGGTGCGCCTGGAGCTGCTGCCGCTCACCGGCGAGTACGACTACCGCCGCGGCCTGGCCGCCGGGCAGGTCGAGCTGGTGATCGGCAACTGGCTGAAGCCGCCGGAGGAACTGCACCTGGGCCGGCTGATGTCCGACGAGATCGTTTGCCTGGTCGCCGAGGACCACCCGGCGCTGCGCTCGGCCGCGACGCGCGGCTGGACGGCCGAACGCTACCTGGCCTGCGAGCACGTCGCGCCGACGCCGCTGTACACCGGGTTGGAAGGCGCCTCGCCCGGCGTGATCGACGAGCACCTCGCGTCGCTCGGCCTGAAGCGCGAGGTGATGGTCAAGAGCGCGCATTTCAGCCTGATCCCGCTGATGGTGGCGCAGAGCTTGCTGGTGTTGACGACCGGGCGCCTGTTCTGTTCGCGCTATGTCGACGTGTTGCCGGTGCGGGTCGTGCGTTGCCCGGTGCCGTTCCCGGCGCTGACCTACTACCAGCTCTGGCACGACCTGACGCACGCGTCGGCCTCGGGCCGCTGGCTGCGCGAGCAGGTGCGCGACGTCGCGGCCCGGCTCGGCAACCAGGCGCTGGCGCAGCGCGCGCGCCCGGCGCGCGCCGGCGACAACCCCGTTCAATGACGATCCACCGGCCCGAGGACGACATGACCGCCACGCCCGCCATCCCTGCCGCCACCCGCGTCGCGCTGCGCGGCGACCTGCTCGACTTCACCGACGCGCCGGGGTGGGGAGACGTCGACCCGGCCGCGCTGCGTTTTCGGCCCGACCACTGGCTGCTGATCGAGAACGGCCGCATCGTCGGCGCACAAGCGACCGACCCGGACGCGAGCTGGACGCGCCACGACCACCGCGGCCGGCTCATCCTGCCGGGCTTCATCGACACCCATGTGCACATGCCGCAGCTCGACGTGATCGCGAGCTACGGCACCGAGCTGCTCGACTGGCTCGAGAACTACACCTTCCCGGCCGAGCGGCGCTTCGCGGACCCGGCGCGCTCGATCGCCGGCGCGAAGCTCTTCAATGACGCGCTGCTCGCGAACGGCACCACCGCGGCGGTCGCGTTCCCGACCGCGCACAAGGTCTCGGCCGACGCGCTGTTCGCCGACGCCCAGGCCCGCGGCATGCGCATGATCACCGGCAAGGTGCTGCAGGACCGCCACTCGCCCGACGGCCTGCGCGACGACGTCGCCCAGGCCGAGCGCGATTGCGTCGACCTGATCCAGCGCTGGCACGGCCGCGACCGCCTCGCCTACGCGGTCACCGTCCGCTTCGCGCCGACCAGCACGCCCGAGCAGCTCGCGATGGCCGGCGCGCTGTGCGCCGCCGACCCGACGCTGTACATGCAGACCCACGTGGCCGAGAACCGCGCCGAGGTCGCCTGGGTCGCCGAGCTGTTCCCCGAGGCACGCAGCTACCTCGATGTGTACGCCCGGGCCGGGCTGCTGCACCGGCGCAGCGTGCTCGCGCACGGGATCTGGCTCGACGACGCGGACCGCGCGGCGCTGCGCCACTCGGGCGCGCACATCGCGCACAGCCCGTCGAGCAACCTGTTTCTCGGCAGCGGCCTCTTCGACTGGCGCGCCGCCTTGAACAGCGGCGCCGGCGTCAGCCTCGCGAGCGATGTCGGCGGCGGCACCAGCCTGTCGATGATCCGCACGATGGCCGATGCGTACAAGATCCAGGCTCTCGCCGGCCAGCGCCAG
>DASYCA010000454.1:0-29699 GCA_036500445.1 Burkholderiaceae bacterium
CGTCCTCGCCCTTCGCCTTCGCCGTGGAGACGACGACCTCGCTGTGGGTGGCGGACAACTCCAACACCGCGTCGTGGAACGTGCTGCACTTCTCGGTGCCGGGCGGCGGCGGCGGCGTGCGGCTGGATCACACGGCGCCTGGGCAGGAAGGCACGCGCGGGCTCGATCCTGCCTATGTCGACACGCTTTCACAACGCAGCGACGGCGGCATCCTGAAGCGCTGCGATGCCACCAAGACCTGCCCGAAGCTGTTCATCGGTTTCAGCGGCACCGAATTCTGGGCGCTTCAAGGGTCGCCGCTGCTGACCGATCCGTTCGGCGCCACGGACCTTGTCCAGCCGGCCAATGCGCGCGTCTACTTCTACGCCAGTTCGCATCACCTGCTCGGTTTGCCGAGCTTCCCGGCCAACTCGAACGGAGCGCCGTTCGCCGTCGGCAACCTGTACGCCACCAACGGCAACGTCGGGGCCGTCTCGGTGGTCCGTGCGCTCTACCAGGACCTGGAAGACTGGGTGGTCGCGGGCACCACGCCGCCGGACAGCCAGGTTCCCAAAGTCTCGGACGGCACGCTGGTGCAGCCTTCGGCGGTGGCCTTCCCGCAGATTCCGGGCGTGACCTACACCGGGCTGCACACGACTTATTCGCTGCTGGACTTCGGTCCGGACTACAAGGAACAAGACATCACCGGCATCGCCTCGCAACTGCCGCCGGCCTATCTGGGCCGCGACTATGCCATCCTCGTGCCGCAGGTCGACACCGACGGCAACGACAAGGCGGGCATCCGCAGCGTCGACGTGGCCGCGGGCCTGGGCACGAACACCGGCTGGAACTACACCAACGTCCCAGGTCGGATCGACCTGGCGGGCAGCCCCGCGGCCCCCGGCTTGGTCGGATCCTATTTCCCGTACGTCAAGACCGCCGCGGCGCGCCAGGCGGCCGGCGACCCGCGCCCGTCGCTCGAAGAACGCTATGGATCGCAAGCGGGCTACGTCCAGGCCGTGACGGCGGCCGCGAACGACCTCGTTTCCAGGCGCTTCCTGTTGCAAGTCGACGCGACCGCGGCGATCGCAGCCGCGACGGCCAACCCCGTGCTGCCCTGAACGCCTGGCGATCGCAAGCTGAGCTAGGCTAGTCTCCCCGCTGCTTCTGCCCCACCACCGTGCCTCATCCCACTCCGCGCACCCTGAGAATCGGGACCGGCGCCGGCTACTCCGGCGACCGGATCGAACCCGCCCTCGAGCTCGCAGAGTTCGGCGAGCTCGACTACCTCGTGTTCGAGTGCCTGGCCGAGCGCACCATCGCGCTCGCGCAGCAGGCGCGCGCCAGCGACCCGGCGGCGGGCTTCGATCCGCTGCTCGAGGCGCGCATGCGCGCGGTGCTGCCGGCCTGCGCGGCCAAGGGCATCCGCATCATCAGCAACATGGGCGCGGCGAATCCGATCGCGGCGGCGCGGGCGACCGCGGCGATCGCGGCCGAACTCGGCCTCGCGCTGAAGGTCGCGGCGGTCGTCGGCGACGATGTCGTCGACGTCATCCGCAGCGGCGCGTATTCGTTCGAGGAAAGCGGTGCCCCGGTCGCCGGCGTCGCGGCCAGCTTGATCTCGGCGAATGCCTACCTCGGCGTCGCGCCGATCTGCGACGCGCTGGCGAGCGGCGCGCAGGTCGTGATCACCGGCCGCGCCGCCGACCCGGCCCTCTTCATGGCGCCCCTGGTGCACGAGTTCGGCTGGGCTCTGGACGACTGGGACCGGCTCGGCCAGGGCGTCGTCGTCGGCCACCTGCTCGAGTGCGCCGGGCAGATCACCGGCGGCTACTTCGCCGACCCCGGCCACAAGGACGTGCCGAACCTGGCGCGCCTGGGCTTTCCGATCGGCGAGGTCGGCGCCGACGGCACGATCGTGATCTCCAAGCTCGCCGCTTCCGGCGGCTGCGTCACCGAGCGCACCTGCAAGGAGCAGCTGCTCTACGAGATCCACGACCCGACCCAGTATTTCCAACCCGACGTGATCGCCGATTTCAGCCAGGTCCGCGTCGAGCAGATCGGCCCCGACCGGGTCCGCGTGACCGGCGGCCGCGGCGCGCCGGCGAGCGGCTTGCTGAAGGTCTCGGTCGGCTATGTCGACAGCTATGTCGGCGAGGGCCAGATGTCCTATGCCGGCGGCGGCGCGGTGGCGCGCGCGCGGCTGGCGCTGGAGATCGTGCGCGAGCGCCTGCAGCTGACCGGCGTGCGCACCAGCGAGCTGCGCCTGGACCTGATCGGGATCGACGCGCTGCACGGCGCGGCGCTCTCGGCGGCGCACGCCGAGCCGTACGAAGTGCGCCTGCGCGTCTCCGGCCGCACCGACTCGCTCGCCGAAGCCGTCCGCATCGGCAACGAGGTCGAGACGCTGTACACGAACGGCCCCGCCGGCGGCGGCGGGGCGACCAAATCGGCACGCGAGATCGTCGCGGTGCAGTCCGTGCTGCTGCCGCGCGAGCGGGTGCGGCCCCGTGTCGTCCTGATCGACAGCCACTCACCGGAGAGCCCCACGCGATGAAGCTGCGCAACCTGGCCCACTCCCGCACCGGCGACAAGGGCAACACCTCGAACATCTCGGTGATCGCCTACGACCCGAGCCACTACGCACACCTGTGCACGCACCTCAGCGCCGAGCGCGTCCAGGCGCATTTCGCCGGCGTCGTGTTCGGCGAAGTGCAGCGCTTCGAGCTGCCGCAGCTGCACGCGCTGAACTTCGTGATGAAGCACGCGCTGAGTGGCGGCGTGACGCGCTCGCTCGCGCTCGATGCGCACGGCAAATCGCTGAGCTCCGCCTTGCTCGACCTGGAGCTGCCCGATCCGGCGCCGCCCGACCTTGCTCGCTGACACGAACCACACATCCTCCATGGAGACATCCCGATGACCCTACTGACTTTTTCGACCCGCCTGCACCGCCGCGTCTTCGCGCTGACTGTTGCCGGCAGCGCCGCGGCGCTGTTGCCGACGCTCGCCTTCTCGCAGGCCTATCCGAACAAGCCGATCTCGTTCGTCGTGCCGTTCGCGGCCGGCAGCGCGACCGACCAGCTCGCGCGCGCGCTCGGCAACTCCATCACGCAGGACACCAAGCAGGCCGTGATCGTCAACGACCAGGCCGGCGCCAGCGGCATGCTCGCGGCCCAGTTCGCCGCGAAGGCCCCGGCCGACGGCTACACCGTGCTGATCACGACCAACACGACGCACGCGGCCGACGAGCACCTGTTCAAGAAGATGCCCTACGACCCGGTGAAGGACTTCGTGCCGGTGACCGGGCTCGGCAAGGGCGGGCAGGTGCTGGTGGTGCGGCCGGAGTCGCCGTACAAGACCGTCGCGGACCTGATCGCCGACGCGAAGAAGAACCCGGGCAAGCTGAGTTTCGGCAGCGGCAGCTCGTCGAGCCGGGTCGCCGGCGAGATGCTGAAGCAGCTGACGCACACCGAGATCCTGCACGTCCCGTACAAGAGCAACCCGAATGCGCTGACCGACCTGCTCGGCGGCCAGATCACCTTCATGATCACCGACACCGCGACCGGCGTGCCACAGATCAAGGGCGGCAAGCTGCGCGCGCTCGGCGTCTCGACGACCCGGCGCGTCGCGCTGCTGCCCGACGTGCCGACGCTGGACGAGGCCGGCGTCAAGGGCTATGACATGGGCTACTGGTTCGCCGCCTACGTGCCCGCCGGCACGCCCGCGCCGGTCGTCGCCCGGCTGCGCGAGCTGCTGATCAACGGCACCGCCAGCCCCGCGGCGAAGACCTTCTTCGAGACCACCGGCTCCGACGTCTGGACCACCACCTCGGAGGAGCTCGGCAAGTTCCAGCACGCCGAGGCGGCCAAGTGGGGCAACGTCATCAAGGCGGCGGGGATCGAGCCGGAGTAAGGTGCCGAAGGGTCAGGCCGTCGTCGTCGCCGTCGCCGTCGCCGTCGCGAGTGCGGCCGGCCAGCGCAGCGTGTGGCCGGTGCGCTCGGTGAAGCGAGTCAGGTCCTGCTCGGTGTCGATGTCGACGCGGTAGCGGCTGTTGTCGGTGTCGAACCAGCGCACGCGTTCCGGGTTCGCCTCGCGCCAGCGGCGGCACGCGGCGTTGGCGTCGCCGTTCAACCATTCGTCGCGCAGCCCGGCCTCGAACATCACCGGGTTGCCGGGCTCGCCACCGATGCGCGGCACCACCATCGCGGCGTCGCCGCGCTTCTTGAACGCGCCGATCAGCGCGCCGATGTCCTGTGCGTTGATCAAGGGCTGATCGGCGAGCGCGACGATCACGCCGTCCAATTTGCCGGCCAGCGCCTGCAGCCCGATCCGCACCGACGAGGCCTGGCCGTCGTCCGGGGTCGGGTTGCGCACCAGCGTGACCGGAAACTCGCGCACCGCCGCCTCGATCGCGTCGGCATGGTGGCCGAGCACGACGACGAGCTCGTCGACGCCGGCGCCCGACAGTGCGATCAGCTGGCGCCGGATCAGCGGCACGCCGCCGAGCTCGAGCAGCGACTTCGGGCGGCCACCGAGCCGGCTGCCGGCGCCGGCCGCGAGCAGCACGGCCCCGACGACGACGCGCGAATACAGGCCGCCGCCGCCCTTCATGATGCAGCCCATGTCATCAGCCTCCGCAGCAGGACGATTTGGCGACGCTGGCCGCCACGGTCGCCATCACCGGGACGGGCGCGCTCACGCTGACCGGGACCGGCACGGCGCCACTCGCCGGTTCTGCCATCGAGATCGCGACGGTCGCGGCGGCGACGACGGGCACCTCGCTCGTCGCGCCGCGCCGGTGCGCGACGACCGCCGCGAGCACCGACAGCGCGATCTCCTCCGGCGTCGTCGCCGGCATCGGGTAGCCGGCCGGCGCGCGGATCGCGGCGACCGCGTCGGCATCGGCCCCGGCCGTGATCAGCGAGGTCTTCAGCACGCCGGCCTTGCGCTCGCTCGCGACGAACGACACCTGGCGTGCGTTCAGCGCCAGCGCCAGGCGCAGCGCCTGCACGTCGCGCCGGCCTTGCGTCGCGACGACGACCCACGCGCCGGCGGCGATCTGCGGCGCGGCGACCGCCGGATCGTCGCTCGAAATCACCTGCGTCGCGTCCGGATAGTCGGCGGCGTGGGCGTCGTGCGCGACCAGCGTGACGCTGAAGCCGACGCGCGGCGCGAGCTGCGCCAGGCTCACCGCGACCGGCGACGCGCCGATCACGACCAGTTGCGCGTGCGGCAGCACCGGGTCGACGAACAGCTCGAGCGTGCCGCCGGAGTGACAAGCCATGCCGAACTCGAGCACGTCGCCGAGGTCGCGTTCGTGGCCGTCGTCGGTCGGTGCGATGCGGATCAGCCGCGCGCGGCCGTCGCTCAGCACCTGCCGCACCGTGCGCACGACGGCCGGTTGCGCGCAGCCGCCGCCGACCCAGCCATGTAAATCGCCGTCGGCGGTGACGACGGCCTTGTCGCCGGGCCGCGCCGAGGCCGGCGCGAGCGCCCGCACGACGCTGACGAGCGCGTACGGCGTGCCCTGGTGCTGCAGGCGGCGCGCGGCGTCGAAAACGGTGTCGGCGTTGATCATGATCGTGGCTCCTTCAGTTCAATCGGTCCGCGAGGTCGGCGAGATCGCGCAGGCTGTTCAGCCGCCAGAAGCGCTCGATCAGCCCGCCGCGCGCGACCGCGTGCTGCATCGCGGTCGAGGCCGGCGGGTTCGGCGCGGGATGAAACCAGTGGATCCGCGCGCCGCGGCCGCGCACCAGCGCGAGCTCGTCGGCGAGCAGTGGCGCGGCGTCGGCGTCGAAACCGTCCGACAGCACCCAGACGCGCGCGTTGCGCGTCAGCTGGGCCCGCGCGTGCACGCTGTGGAAATCGTTCAGGCTGGTCGCGATGCGGGTGCCGCCGCCGAAGCCGGCGGTGACCGCGTTGACCTTCTCCTGCACCGCGCCCGAATCGCTGCGCAGCAGCGGCGTGACCTCGGCCAGGCGGGTGTGGAACACGAACACGCGCGCGTCCATCGCGACGACGAAGGCGCGCGCGATGCGCAGGAAGAGCTGCGCGTGCGTTTCCATCGAGCGGCTGACGTCGACCAGGATGAACAGCCGCGGCCGCACGCGCCGCGGCGCGCGCCAGACCGGGTTGATCGGCAGCCCGCCGGTGCGCAGGCTCGCGCGCAGCGTGCGGCGCACGTCCAGGCGGCGGCCGCTCGTCTGGTCGTGCCAACGGCGCGTCAGGCGCTTGCGCAGGCGTTGTGCGATCTGCTCGGCCAGGCGTTGAAGCTGCGCCAGGTCCTGCGGCAGCCATTGCGACAGCGAGCGGTCGTGCAGCGCCTCGGTGCGCGTCGCGCCGCCTTGCGCGCGCGACAGGCCGTCGTCGTCGATCTCAACCGGCGGCGGCTCCAGCGCGGCGTCGGCCGCGCGTTGAGTCGTCGACGGGGCCGCACCGTCCATGCGTTCGTGCAGGCTCTGCACCAGCTGCTGCAGGTGGCGGCTGGGCCGCGTCTGGCCGCTGATCTTCGCGCTGCCGCGCACGCGCTCCGGGTGCCAGTAGCGTTCGAACAGGTCGGGCCAGCGCTTCCAGTCGCGCGCGTCGTGGCAGGCGATCGCGCGCCACGCCGGGTCGAGCTTGGTCGCGCGCGCGACCGGCAGGCGCAGCGCGGCCTGCACCATCGCCTGCTGCTCGGCGATGCCGACATTCAGGCCGTGCTCACGCAGCAGCGCCGCGAAGCCTGCGATGCTCTCCAGCGGATGCGCGCGCGCGCACGACCCGGCGGGCCCAGCGCCGGGCCGCTCCCAAGCGGGCCCGCATCCCCTCGGGGGATCGGACGACGTACTCGTCGAACGAGGGGTCGTCATCATGGCTGCGGTGCTTTCTCGGCCACGCCGACGCTGCGCCGCCCTTCGATCAGCTTGCGCACGCGCTCCTCGCCGAACTGGAATCGGTCGTCGCGGGTCTTCAGCAGGCAGGCCAGCGTCGCCATCAGCGCATGCGGGTCGTCCGGGAGTGCCTTGAAGGACAGGCGGTGCAGCGCGCGCACCCAGTCGAGCGATTCGGCGACGCCCGGCGTCTTGTCGAGGTCCTCGCGCCGCAGCCGCTGCACGAACGCGACCGCCTGCTCGACCAGCACGCCTTCGGCCTGCGGCAGGCTGCTGCGCACGATCGCGATCTCGCGCGCGAGCGTCGGGTAGTCGAGGTAGTGGTACAGGCAGCGCCGGCGCAGCGCGTCGGAGAGCTCGCGCGTGCCGTTGCTGGTCAGCACGACCTGCGGGATGTGTTTGGCGCGCAGCGTGCCGAGCTCGGGCACGGTGATCTGGTAGTCGGCCAGCACCTCCAGTAAAAAAGCCTCGAAGGCCTCGTCGGCGCGGTCGATCTCGTCGATCAGCAGCACGCAGGGCTCGTCGCTGGAGATCGCCTGCAGCAGCGGGCGCTCGAGCAGGTAGTCGCGCGCGAACAGATCCGCTTCCTTGACCTTGTCGGGCTGAGTTTCATGCAAGCGGATCGCGAGCAGCTGGCGGCCGTAGTTCCACTCGTAAGCGGCCTGCGACAGGTCCAGCCCCTCGTGGCACTGCAGACGCACGAGCTCTTGCCCGCGCGCCCGCGCCAGCGCGGCCGCCAGCGCGGTCTTGCCGACGCCGGCGTCGCCCTCGATCAGCAGCGGGCGCTGCAGCTCGGCGGCGAGCCACAGCGTCGTCGCCAGGCCCTCGTCGGCGATGTAGCCGGCGCGGTGCAGTGATTCGCGCAGCTCGGAATCGGTCATCGCGTGGGTCACCCGGGTCTCAGGCGGAGCGCTTGCCGAACAGCCCCGCGAACCAGTTTTTCACGAGCGTCCAGAAGATCGAACCGGCGTTGATCTCGTTGACGCGGGCCGGCGCGGAGGCAGGCGCCGGCGCGGGTGCCGCGGCAGCGGCCGCCACGGGCGCGGCGGCGGCCGCCGGCGCCGGGATCGCCGCGGCGGCGGCGCGGAAGTTGTCGGCGAACTGCGCCAGCAGCATGTCCGAGACCTGCACCATCAGTCGCCCGCCGAACTGCGCGAACTTGCCGTTGACGATCACCGCCGCATTGCCGACCAGCACCGAGGTGCCGGGCGTGGCGCCGGGCTCGACATTGGCCGTCAGGTCCATCGACGCCGACGAACCGCCGCGATCCGCCCCCTTGCCCAGCAGCTGCAGCTTCTTGGCGCCCTCGTCGAGCCCGAGCAGCTCGATGTCGCCGGCGAACGCGGCGTTCGCCGGGCCGACCTTGATCTTGACGCTGCCCTTGTAGTGCGTCGCATCCGTCTGCTCGGTGATCGTGGCGCCGGGCATGCACTCGGCGGTCGCCTTCACGTTGCGCAGCACCTGCCACGCGCGTTCGGCGTCGACCTCGAGCGCGTAACGCTTTTCCAGTTTGACTTCCATCTTCTCTCTTCTTTGACGTGATCAGAGCGGTGGTCGGAGCGGGGATCAGAGCGCGACGCCGCTCGCTTTCAACTGCTGCCAGACGCGGTACGCGCTGTGCGGCATCACCATGTGGCGCACGCCGAGGTGCGCGAACGCATCGACGACGGCCGAGGTGAAGGTCGGGATCGAGCCGACGTGCGGCGACTCGGCCACGCCCTTCGCGCCCAGCGGGTGGTGCGGCGACGGCGTGACCGTGAAGTCGGTCTCCCACCGCGGCGTCTCGACGGCGGTCGGCAGGAAATAATCCATCAGCGTGTTGCCCATCAGGTTGCCCTGCGCATCGAACGGCATCTGCTGGCCCATCGCGACCGCATACCCTTCGGTCAGCCCGCCGTGGATCTGGCCCTCGATGATCATCGGATTGATCCGGGTGCCGCAGTCGTCCAGCGCATAGAAACGCCGCACCTTGGTCTCGCCGGTGCCCCGATCGATGTCGACCACGCACAGGTAGATCCCGAACGGGAACGTGAAGTTCGGTGGATCGTAGTAGTGAACCGCCTCGAGCCCGGGCTCCAGCCCCGGGGGCGGCTGGTTGTACGAGGCCCAGGCGATGTCCTTCATCGACTTGAACTTGGTGTCGTCCCCCTTGACCTTGAAGCGGTCGATCTCCCAATCCAAATCGTCCTCGCCGACCTCGAGCAGGTGCGCGGCGATCTTGCGCGCCTTCGCATGGATCTTGCGCGCAGCGAGCGCGATCGCCGCTCCGGCGACCGGCGTCGAGCGCGAGCCGTAGGTGCCCAGGCCGTACGGCGCGGTGTGGGTGTCGCCCTCCTCGACCTGGATCACCTCGGACGGAATCCCGAGCTCGGTCGCGATGATCTGCGCGTAGGTCGTCTGGTGGCCCTGCCCTTGCGTGATCGTGCCCATCCGGGCGATCGCGCTGCCGGTCGGGTGGATGCGGATCTCGCAGGAGTCGAACATGCCGACGCCGAGGATGTCGCAGATCTTGCTCGGCCCGGCGCCGACGACCTCGGTGAAGGTGACCAGGCCGATGCCCATCAGCGTCTTGCTGTGGGGGTCGGCGCGCGTGGCCGCCTGTTCGGCGCGCAGGCCCTTGTAGTCGCAGGCCGCGAGCACCTTGTCGAGCGCGGTCTGGTAGTCGCCCGAGTCGTACTCGAAGCCGAACGCGCTGGTGTACGGGAACTGCTCCTTGCGAATGAAGTTCTTCGCGCGGATCTCGGCCTTGTCCATGCCGAGTTGCTGGGCCAGGATGTCCATCATCCGCTCGATGACGTAGACCGCCTCGGTGACGCGGAACGAGCAGCGGTACGAGACGCCGCCCGGCGCCTTGTTGGTGTAGACGCCCTTGACCGAGCAGAACGCGGCCGGGATGTCGTACGAGCCCGAGCAGATGTGGAACATGCCGGCCGGGAATTTCGTCGGGTCGGCACAGGCGTCGAACGCGCCGTGGTCGGCCAGCACGTTGACGCGCAGGCCGAGGATTTTGCCGTCCGCGGTCGCGGCGATCTCGCCGTCCATGTGGTAGTCGCGGGCGAACGCGGTCGACGAGATGTTCTCGATCCTGTCCTCCACCCATTTCACAGGCTTGCCGAGCACGATGCTCGCGACGATCGCGCAGACGTAGCCCGGGTAGATGCCGACCTTGTTGCCGAAGCCGCCGCCGATGTCCGGGCTGACGATGCGGACCTTCGATTCCGGGATGCCCGAGAGCATCGAGACGACGGTGCGCACGACGTGCGGCGCCTGCGAGGTGATGTAGGTCAGCAGCTCGCCGCGGACCGGGTCGAACGAGGCGACGCAGCCGCAGGTCTCCAGCGGGCACGGGTGCACGCGCGGGTAGAAGATGCGGTCCTTGGCCGTCACCGGCGCGTTCGCAAAGGCGGCGTCGGCGGCGGCCTTGTCGCCGGACTCCCAAGTAAAAATGTGGTTGTGGTGGTCGCGCTTGCCGTGCGCGCCCTCGGTCTTGCCAGCCAGATCCTCGCGCAGCACCGGCGCGTCGGGCGCGAGCGCCGCGAACGGGTCGATCACGACCGGCAGTTCCTCGTACTCGACGATCATCGCCTCGACGCCATCGGCCGCCGCATAGCGGTCCTCGGCGATCACGACCGCGACCTCCTGCATCTGGAAGTGGACTTTTTCGTCCGCCAGCACCGCGGCGACGTCGCCGGCCAACGTCGGCATCCAGTGCAGCTTCAGCGGTTTCAGGTCCTCGGCGGTCAGCACCGCGATCACGCCGGGCACCTTCAGCGCCTCGGTCTTGTCGATCCTCTTGATGCGCGCATGGGCGACCGGCGAGCGCACGATGTCCATGTGCAGCATGCCGGGCAGCTTGATGTCGTCGACGTAGTTGCCCTTGCCCTGGATGAAGCGCGCATCTTCCTTGCGCAGCCGGCTGTCGCCCAGGCCCTGCAGCGCGGCGCTGCGTTCGAGCAGGCTCGGATCGGTCGGGGCGTTCATGCGGCCACCTTCTGGGTTTGCTGCAGGGTCGCCGCGGCGTGGAGCACCGCCTTGATGATGTTCTGATAGCCGGTACATCGGCACAGGTTGCCGCTCATGCCGTGGCGGACCTCGTCTTCGGTCGGGGTCGGGTTCTCCTGCAGGAAGCGGTAGGCGCGCATCAGCATGCCCGGGGTGCAGAAGCCGCATTGCAGGCCGTGCTCCTTGTAGAAGCCGTCCTGGACCGCGTGCAGCACCGCGCCGTTGGCCAGGCCTTCGACCGTCAGGACCTCGGAGCCGTCGCACTGCACCGCCAGGTGGGTGCAGCCCTTGACGGACTCGCCGTCGATGTCGACGGTGCAGGCGCCGCAGTGGCTGGTGTCGCAGCCGATGTGGGCGCCGGTCAGCGAACAGTCTTCGCGCAGGAAGTGCACGAGCAGCGTGCGCGGCTCGACCGCCTTTTCGATCTTCCTGCCGTTCACCTTGACGGTGATGAGTTGCTTGGTCATGGGGTCTCCGTGGTTCTTCAAGCGCAGCGCGCGGCCGCTTTGGCGATCGCGCGCTTGAGCATCTGGCCGGCCATCGCGGTCTTGTATTCGGCGTCGCCGCGCAGGTCTTCGGCCGGATCGCAGACCGCCATCGCCTTCGCGGCAGCGTCATTGATCGTCGCGTCGCTGAGCGGCTTGCCGAGCAGCGCGGCCTCGGCGTCGGCGGCGCGGATCGCGGTCGGCGCGACGTTGGTCAGCGCGATCCGCACCGCGCTCACGACACCGCCGTCGATGCGCATCACGACGGCCGCGGCGGCGGTCGCGAAATCGCCGGTCTTGCGTTTGAGCTTTTCGTAAGCCCAGCCGGTCTTCGGCGCGAACGCGGCGATGCGGACCTGGACCAGGATCTCGTCCTCGGCCAGTTCGGTCATGTAGGTGCCGTGGAAGAAGCCGTCAGCCTTGACTTGGCGCTGCCCTTTCGGCCCTTCGAGCACGAAGGTCGCGTCGCAGGCGATCGCGAGCGCCGGGTGGTCGTTGGCCGGATCGCCGTGGGCGATGTCGCCGCCGATCGTGCCGCGGTTGCGCACCTGCGGGTCGGCGATCAGCTGGGCCGCCTCGGGCAGCAACGGCACCTTGGCCTGCAGCAGCTTGGAGGCGATCAGGTCGTTCTCGCAGGTCATCGCGCCGATGCAGACCGTCGCGCCCTCTTCGGTGATGCCGCGCAGCGAAGCAATTTTGTTCAGGTCGATCAGGTGGGCCGGCGCCGCGAAGCGCAGCTTCATCATCGGCAACAGGCTGTGGCCGCCGGCCAGCAGCTTCGCGTCGGGCAGGCTGCCCATCAGCTGGATCGCGTCGGCCACCGAGCGCGGTGCGTGGTAGTCGAATTCGGGGGGAATCATCGGGCGGGTCTCCTTCGGGCGCCGGCAGCGTGCCGGGCGGCGCTGTCCTGTAGACGCGACGCTAAGGCCGGCGCACCGCCTCCCGAAGGCCACCGCACGAAGCGGCGGATCGCATGCACGAAATGCCATGGCGCCGCATGAAGCGCGACGCCCGAACCCCGCCCTCGGGTTATCCCGGATCAGCTGCGCGCAGCGTCTTCGGTGATGCCGAGCTCTTCCATCAAGCGCGCGACGCTGGTGCGCGCGACCGGCAGCGGCGTGTTCTCGCCGCGCAGCTTCAGGCTGACCTTGCCGTCGTCGCGCAGGATCTGCTCGGCGAAATCGAGGTTCGCCAAATAGCTGCGGTGGATGCGCAGGAAGGACGCGCCCTCCAGCCGCTCGGCGAGGTCGCTGATGTTCAGGTTGCAAAAGCTCGCGCCCTGCGCCGTCGAGACCCAGGTGTAGTGGCCCTCGGAGCGGATGTGCGTGACGCTGGCGACGTCGACCAGCACGGTGCGGTTCTGCGACACCGTCGGGATCTTCTGCAGCTGGCGCTTGGCCGGCGGCTTCGACGCGGCGCCCGCGGCCGCCGGCGCCTCGTCGCCCGTCGTCTGGCTGACGAGCTCGGTGATGTCGTAGAAGATCAGCGTGTAGCCGGCGGTGTCGCCGCGCAGGTCGGCCAGCTTCGTGACCTTGATCAACAACACCCGCTCGGGGATGTTGATGATCATCGTCATCGGCGGCGGGTTGCTGACCGGGCACTCGGCCTGGTCGAGCAGGAACTTCACCTTCGGCACCGAGCGCTCGGGGTGGAAATCGAGCACCATCTTCTCGAACGGCTGCATGTCGTCGACCGGCAACGCGCGGCGCGCGAAGCTGTTCATCGCGGTGACGTTCAGCCCGCGGTCCAGGTGGACGACGCCGACGTCGAAGCGTTCGAGCAGATACAGCGGGCTGTTGCCGTGCGTTCGGATGTCCAAGATTCGGCCCCGGGTTGAGACCGTGATTGAATCACTGTTTGCGCCGCCGCGCGCAGCGGGGCGACCCTGAACCCGCTCAGCGGTCCCGCAGCCGGGCGATGTCGGCGTCGATCGGCGGCGCGGCGGTCTCCGCCCATTCGGTCTTGGACCAGGCACTGTGGCCCGAATCGAGCGCGCCCAACTCGGACGCCTCGCGCCACCGCGCGCGCGTCAGGCGCAGGTGGTTCAGCAGCCTGCGCTGCGCGTCCACCAGGCTCTTCGCCGGAGAAAGAGAATCGTCGATCTGCATCCCAGCGCCTCCGTGAAAATACCGGAACGCTGAAGGTAGCGCGAAACGGATCGCCGGCGCAAGCGCCGTCACCGACGGTTACCTGAGCGGATCACCGGGCGCGGTGCAAGAATGAGCGCTCAGGAGACGCGCCGATGAACCCCACCCCGCCCCGCCCGCCGACCTACGACCGCAGCACGCAGGACATCGGCAACATCGTCGAGTTCGGCCACCTCAACATCGCGGTGCCCGACCAGCAGCTGGCGATCGTGTTCTACGTGATGGGCCTGGGGCTGACGCGCGACCCCTACTTGCGCGTCGGCATCGACAACGCCTGGATCAACGTCGGCACGAGCCAGTTCCACCTGCCGACCGGCCCGACGCAGGTGCTGCGCGGCCGGGTCGGCCTCGTCGTCCCGCAGCTCGACCTGGTCGCCGCGAGCCTGGTCGCCGTGCAGCCGCTGCTGAAAGGCACGCGCTTCTCGTTCGAGCGCAGCGGCGCACAGATCGACGTCAGCTGCCCGTGGGGCAACCGGATTCGCGTGCACGCCCCCGACCCGGCGCGCTTCGGCCGGCTGCAGCTCGGCATGCCCTATGTCGAGCTCGACACCGCGCCCGGCACGGCCGCGCGCATCGCGCGTTTCTATGCCGAGGTGCTCGGCGCACCCGGCCGCATCATCGAGGACGCCGACGGCGTGGCCGCGCGCATCCCGGTCGGCCTCGACGAGCAATTGATCTTCCGCGAAACCGGCCGCGCCATCGCGCCCTACGACCGGCACCACTTGCAGGTCACCGTCGCCGATTTCTCGGGCGTGCACCGGCGGCTGCTGGAGCGCGGGCTCGTCAGCGAGGAAAGCAACGCGAGCCAGTACCGCTTCGAGAACCTCACCGACCTCGACAGCGGCGCCGTGCTGATGACGCTCGAACACGAGGTGCGCAGCATGCGCCACCCGCTGTACGCGCGGGCGCAGCCGAACCGCAACATCGCGAACCGGGAGCTCGGCACGCCCTGAGCCGGCGCCGGGCGCCCGCCCGGGCACCCGACTGGCGCGGCCGGCCCGATCAGGCCAACTCGTCGAGGTTGCCCATGACGTGCCGCAGCAGCGCGCAGAGCTGGCGATGCTCGTCCGCCGTCAGGCCGGCGACCGCATCCGCGCCGACGCGCAGCGCCTGCTTGTGCAACGCGCGCTGCACCGCGCGGCCCTCGCCGGTCAGCCAGAGCCGCACGTTGCGGCGGTCGATGTCGTCGACCTGCGCCTCGATCAGGCCGCGGTCGCGCAGCCCCTTCACGAGCCGCGCGAGCTGCGCCTTGTCGCGCCCGCTGTGCTGGGCCAGGTCGCTTTGCGTCGCGCCGGGGCGGCGGCTGAAGAAGCCGAGCACCTTGCTGTCCATGTGCGTGATGTCGTCGTGCGGGCCGTCGCGCAGCGCGCGGTACTGCAGCGAGCGGTACGCGTGCATCACGCTGTGGACGAGTTCGAGCGCATCGTCGTCATCCGCCCTGCGCGCCGGGCGAGCGGCCTTTTGAGTAGTGTCCATATGGTTGACATTGTCAATTTTATTGCGCATGATGAATGACATTATCAATCAATCATCTCCTCCTGTCATGACTGAACCACTCCGGCGCGTGCAGCGCGTCCGCCACGAGATCAAGCGCCGCGACCTCGAGGTCGTTCGCGTCGAGACCATCGGCGCCCATTTTCGCAGCGTCACCTTCGGCGGCGAGTCGCTCGCCGACTTCGACAGCGCGTCGTTCGACGACCATGTGAAATTCATCATCGGCGCCGACGGCGCGACCAAGCGCGACTACACGCCGCGCCGCTTTGACGCCGCGAAGCGCGAGCTGACGATCGAGTTCGCGCTGCACGGCGACGGCCCGGCCGCGAGCTGGGCCGCGGCGGTGCGCCCCGGCGAGCGCGCGACGATCGCCGGCCCGCGCGGCTCCTTCATCATCCCGCTCGACCATGACTGGCATCTGCTGGTCGGCGACGAGACCGCGCTGCCCGCGATCACGCGCCGCCTGGAAGAGCTGCCGGCGAGCACCCGCGCGATCGTGATCCTGCAGGTCCCCGACGCGAGCGATCGGCGGCCGCTGCCGAGCGCCGCGCCGGTCGAGCTCCAGTGGGTCGCCGACGACGCGGCGCTGATCGATGCGGTGCGCGCGCTCGAGCTTCCCAGCGGCGAAGGCTATGCCTGGTGCGCCGGCGAGGCCGCTGCGATGGCGACGCTGCGCCGCATCCTCGTCGACGAGAAGGGCCACGACCGCCACGCGATCCGCGCCGCCGCGTACTGGAAGCGCGGTGCGACGGCGCACCACGAGAACCTCGAGGACTGATCGCGCGTTGCGGTTCTTTGTGGCGCCCTGCCTGCAACGGTTGGCGCGTGCAAAGGCACGTCCGGGCAGGCCATGCCCGTTGTCGCGTTCGCGACGGATTCGTGCGCATGCGGCGTCTAAGCTCTGCGCAACGCAACTGCCGGGGCGAGCCGTGGTTTCATCTACATGGGCGTTTGAAGTCTTGATGGCGGACTTCTCCGCGTGCGAAATCCGCGAGGAAACGGTGCCGGTCTTGCAGCCCGGCGAGTTGCTGGTCGAGATCGAACATCTCGCGCTGACGGCCAATACATTGACCTATGCCGCCATGGGCGACGAGCTTGGCTATTGGGCTTTGTTTCCCGCCTCCGCGCCCGGCCTCGGACGCATTCCGGCCTGGGGACACGGCCGCGTGCTGCATTCGGCAGTCGACGGCGTCGGCACCGACGTTCGGCTATTCGGCCTGTGGCCGATGGCCTCGCACGCCATCTTGCGTGGCCGCTCTTCCAGGCTCGGCCTGCGCGAGACAAGTCCTCATCGGCAGCGCCTCAACCCGGTCTACAACCAGTACGCGCTGAGCCCGCCCGCGCAGGGAGAGGCGGCGGAATTGCGCGCCCTGTTTCACCCGCTGTTCGTCACCTCCTTCGTGCTGTCCCGATATTTGGACGAACACGACTACTTCGGCGCGAGCGAACTGGCGATCGTCAGCGCCTCGAGCAAGACGGCCCTGGGCACGGCGTTCCTGGTCAACGGCACGCGCCGTCTCGTCGGCCTCACGTCGAACCGCAACGCGCCCTGGTTGACGCAGACCCGTCTCTACGACACCGTCCTTCCGTACGGCAACCGGCACGGATTGCGCGACGTCGAGCGCTGCCTGATCGTCGATTTCTCGGGCGATCGGGCATTGGTTGAAGCCGTGAGCGCCGACCTCGGCCACCGCTGCGCTGGACGCATCCACGTCGGCGCCACGCACGGCGGATCGGTGGGACAAGGCGCGACGCCCAACGACGTGGGCGACCAGCTGTTTTCCGGCCCGCAACAGATCGAACGCTACGCCGCCGAATGGGGGCCGATGGAGTTCGATCATCGACTGCAGCGGGCCCTGGCCGCGTTCACGGCTGCGTTGCGGCCAAGTTTCACGCTGCGCCATGGCGACGGTGCCGACGGCATGGCTCTCGCATATCGCGAGCTTCAGCAAGGGCGCGTCCCGGGCTCGACGCTGCTGATCGCGCGACCGGTGCCACCCGCTCTTGAAGCCGTTGCCGAGGCCCAGTCATGAGCATTGCATCGGCCAGCCGGCCGGCCACGCCCGAGGGCATGCTCGAGATGACGCGAATGCAATCGCTCGACCGCTCGCCGTTCACGCGCTGGACGGGCATGGAACTGCTGCGCGCGTGGAACGGCGAAGCGGAACTCGTGCTTCCATTCCGCGACGACCTCACCCAGAGCCGCGGCACGTTCCACGGTGCATTCTTCGGCCCTTCGAACGCGATCCGTTGACGGACTGCGTTCATCGCAAGCAGACATCGAAGCATTGCGCGTGCGACAAGGTTTGCCTCGTGAACCGTCGATCTGCGGATAGACTTGGCCGCGTTCGGCGCGGCGCGAACGTCGCGGCCTTGCTCGCGCACGTCGTAGCCGTCGTGGCGCCTCGCGAATTCTTTTCGCGCCGTGCCAGGAAGGCCGACCCGCAGTGAAAACCGTCACAGAACGGCAGCCCGCCAGCGGCGAGGACGTTGGATGGCCCGTTTTGGGCTTGATCTGTCTCTTGCCGAGCCTCATCCATCATGAAATGTCTTCGCCACCTTCTTGTTCTTTTCGCAGCGGTCGCGTGCATCCACGTTGACGCACAAACGACGAACGCTTCGTCGCGCAGGTCCGATCACTCCCCGATTCCCGCCGCGTCGCACGGAGCCATTTCTGCATCCAACGCGGCCGTGTTCAAGGCTTGCGCGATCGCTCCGACAGCCCATGGAGCATGTCCGCTGGATGCGGTCTTCGGGCTCTTCAAGCTCGCCCCGAACAATGACGTACTGGACTTCAAGGTTTCGAACACAGTCCCTCGGGTGGTCAACCAAAGCTACGGTTGGATCCTGAAGCTCAACCAGATGACGGGCAAAGTCCGCGTTCTCGAACGCATGACATTGCCGGAAGCCCCGAAGACGTGGGGCGCCGGTGGGCAGCCTTACGGCACCTCAGCGGATCTCAAGACGATTTCGCTGGATGTGACCCTGACTATCTACAACGGCACCATCTCAAAGTCTTGGGACGTGGCCAATGGCGATCCTCCCGGCCACTACCTGATCAGCGCCTACATCGAAGATTCCGCGCCGGTGCAGTTCGAGTTCGATGTCATTGATCCGCGATGACCAACGGCCCCGCCGAGCTTCCGCTTTGTGGTCTGAAACAGTCGTCTGGGTCTGCACGACGCAAGGTCTGCAACCCGCTGCATCGCCGCCACCTGCGCTGCGCAGTCCTCCCGGCGCCGCAGGCACACTGGAGGCCCGTGATCGCTTCTGCTCTCGCCGTCCCCGGGAGACCGCCCATGCCAGACACCCCCGACGCCCTCGCCGCCGACCTCGTCATTCAACGCCCCGCCGGGCCGCCGCAGCAATTGATCCTGCTGTTCCACGGCGTCGGCAGCGCGCCGCAGAACATGGAACCGCTGGGTCTGCGCCTCGCGGCCGAATTTCCGCAGGCGGCGATCGTCTGCGTCGCGGGCCCGGACCGCTGCGACATGGGCGCGGGCTACCAATGGTTCTCGGTGCAAGGCATCACCGAGGAGAACCGCCCGGCGCGCATCGCCGCGACGCTGCCGCGCTTCGCCGAGCGCGTGCGCGCCTGGCAGCAGCGGACCGGCGCCACCGAAGCGCAGACCGCGCTGATCGGCTTCTCGCAGGGCGCGATCATGGCGCTGGCCTCGACGCAGGAGGAATCGGCGCGCAACGGCCGCCACCTCGCCGGCCGGGTCGTCTCGATCGCCGGCCGCTTCGCGGCGCCGCCCGAGCACGCACCGGCGCAGACGACGCTGCACTTCATCCACGGCAAGAGCGACCCGGTGATCCCCTACGCCCACACCGTGACGGCGGCCGAACGGCTGATCCACCTCGGCGGCGACGTCACCGCCGATGTGATCCCCTTCCTCGGCCACGCCGTCGACCAGGAGGTGCTGGACCTGCTGATCGAGCGCCTGAAGGGCCACATCCCGAAGCGGACCTGGGAGGAGGCCACGCGCGCCGCGCCGTGAATTTCGCACACCGGTTCGGTTGATGGAGTCCCTCCAAAGGACGAGGGTTTACCCTTGGATGCCGCCTACAATTGGTGCGGTGCACAACCGAGAGAGGACGATCGGATGAACCCCTTTCAGACCAAGGCGGCGCGCGGCCGCGAAAAGCCTGCGCCGCTCCCTGCCGCCACCCGTGCCGGCGCCAGGCGCCTGAACCTCGCGCTGCAAGGCGGCGGCGCGCACGGGGCGTTCA
This sequence comes from Burkholderiaceae bacterium, assembly GCA_036500445.1. Classification (GTDB taxonomy): domain Bacteria; phylum Pseudomonadota; class Gammaproteobacteria; order Burkholderiales; family Burkholderiaceae_C; genus LMDS01. The sequence continues at coordinate 19,210 of DASYCA010000454.1, forward strand.
CCTGGGGCGTGCTGGACCGCCTGCTCGAAGACCCCGGCCTCGAATTCGAAGGCCTGAGCGGCAGCAGCGCCGGCGCGATGAACGCGGTCGTGATGGCCGACGGCTGGCTCAAGGGCGGCCGGCCTGGCGCGCGCCGCGCCCTCGCGAGCTTCTGGACCGAGGTCGGCCGGCTGATGCCGCGCGGGCTGGTCGTGCAGGGCGGCAGCGAGGCGATCCACCTGTCGGCCGCGAGCAAGCTGCTCGCGAGCTGGGCCGGGCATTTCTCGCCGACCCAGTTGAACCCTTTCGAGCTGAACCCGTTGCGCGACCTGCTCGCCCGGCGGGTCGACTTCAAGGCCTTGCGCGCGGGCAGCCCGTTCAAGCTCTTCATCGCGGCGACGCAGGCGAACACCGGCAAGCTGCGCATCTTCCGCGAACACGAGCTGACGGTCGAGATGCTGATGGCCTCGGCCTGCCTGCCGAAGATCCACCACCCGGTCGACATCGACGGCGAGCCCTACTGGGACGGCGGCTACTCCGCGAACCCTGCGATCTTCCCGCTGTTCTACGAGTGCGAGGCCGACGACATCCTGCTCGTGCTGCTGAGCCCGCTGCGGCGCGAGGACGCGCCGCGCACCGCGAAGGAGATCGACGCGCGCATCACCGAGCTGTCGTTCAGCGCGACCTTCATGCGCGAGATGCAGACCTTCGCGCGCGCGGCCGAGTTCGCCGACCCGGCAATCGCGCCGAACGGCCGGCTCGAGGCCAAGCTGCGCGACATGCGCTTTCACATGGTCGACGTCTGCAAGCTCTCGAGCCTGGAGCGCATCGAGACGCGCGCGCTCGCGCACGCGCCGTTCCTCGAGCTGCTGCGCGAGCAAGGCGTCGAGCGCGCATCGGCCTGGCTCGACGATCACGCCGACGACGTCGGCGAGCGCTCGTCGATCGACGTGCAGAAGTGGTTCGGCTGAGCGGCAAAGCGCGGCAGAATGCCTGCCTGAGTGCAGCAACGATCCGCAGGTGATTCGATGAAGACCGTCCTAGTGCTGAATGGCGTCAACCTCAACATGTTCGGCAAGCGCGACCCGGCGCAGTACGGCAACGCGACATTGGCCGAGATCGACAGCCAGGTGATCGCGCTCGGCCGCGAGCTCGGCGTGCAGGTCGAGTGCTTCCAGAGCAACTTCGAGGGCGCGATGTGCGAGCGCATCCAGCAGGCCCACACCGACGGCAGCGCCGCGGTCGTCATCAACGCCGGCGCGTGGACGCACTACAGCTACGCCATCCGCGACGCGCTGTCGATTCTTGCGGTGCCGATCGTCGAGGTCCACATGTCGAACATCCACGCGCGCGAGGAGTTCCGCCACCACTCGGTGCTGGCGCCGATCGCGCGCGGCCAAATTGCCGGCTTCGGCGTCGACAGCTACCTGCTCGGGCTGCGCGCCGCGGTGTCGGCGATCCAGTAACCCGGCCGGGGCCGGGCGGACAAGCTCAGGTCACGCTCACACCCGTTCGACGATCATCGCGATGCCCTGCCCGACGCCGATGCACATCGTGCACAGCGCGTAGCGGCCGCCGGTGGCGTGCAGTTGATTGATCGCCGTCGTCACCAGCCGCGCCCCGCTGGCGCCGAGCGGGTGGCCGAGGGCGATCGCGCCGCCGTTCGGGTTCACGCGGGCGTCGTCGTCCTGGACGCCGAGGTCGCGCAGCACCGCGAGGCCTTGGGCCGCGAAGGCTTCGTTGAGTTCGATCACGTCCATCTGGTCCAAGGTCAGGCCGGTCAGCGCCAGCACCTTGCGCGTCGCCGGCGACGGGCCGAAGCCCATGATGCGCGGGGCGACGCCGGCGGTGGCCATGCCGACCACGCGGGCCTTCGGCCGCAGGCCGAAACGCGAGGCGGCCTTGTCGCCGGCCAGCAGCAGCGCGCAGGCGCCGTCGTTGATACCGGAGGCGTTGCCGGCCGTCACGCTGCCGTCGGGCTTCACGACGCCTTTCAATTTCGCGAGCGCCTCGATCGAGGTCTCGCGCGGGTGCTCGTCCTTCGAGACGATGACCGGATCGCCCTTCTTCTGCGCGACGCTGACCGGCGTGATCTCGGCGTCGAAGAAGCCGCGCTTTTGCGCCGCGACGGCCTTCAGCTGCGAGGCGAGCGCCATCCGGTCCTGCGACTCGCGGTCGATCTTGAAATCGGTCGCGACGTTCTCGGCCGTCTCGGCCATCGAGTCGACGCCGTACTGGGCCTTCATCAGCTTGTTGACGAAGCGCCAGCCGATCGTCGTGTCGTAGACGGCATTCGCGCGGCTGAACGCGCTCTCGGCCTTGGGCATCACGAACGGCGCGCGGCTCATGCTCTCGACGCCGCCGGCGATCATCAGCTGCGCCTCGCCGCTCTTGATCGCGCGCGCCGCGGTGCCGACCGCGTCCATCCCGGAGCCGCACAGGCGGTTCAGCGTCGCCCCCGGCAGCTCGATCGGCAGGCCGGCCAGCAGGCTGGACATGCGCGCGACGTTGCGGTTGTCCTCGCCGGCCTGGTTGGCGCAGCCGTAGATCACGTCGGCGACGGCCTGCCAGTCGACGTCGGGGTTGCGCTGCATCAGCGCACGCAGCGGGATCGCGCCGAGGTCGTCGGTGCGCACCGACGAGAGCGCGCCGCCGTAGCGGCCGAAGGGGGTGCGGATCGCATCGCAGATGTAGGCGTCGAGGGTGCTCATGTCATGTCATCCAGTTCGTTTCAAACGCGTTGTTCAGCTCAGAAGCGGCACGGCGGTCTTCGCCTGCAGCTCGTCGAAGCTGATGCCGTCGACTTTTTCAATCAGTTTCAGGCCTTGCGGCGTCACGTCGATCACCGCGAGTTCGGTGTAGATGCGGCTGACGCAGCCGATCCCGGTGATCGGATAGGTGCAGGCCGGCACGATCTTGCTCTCGCCGGCCTTGGTCGTGTGCTCCATCATCACGTAGGTCTTCTTCGCGCCGATCGCCAGGTCCATCGCGCCGCCGACCGCGGGGATCGCGTCGGGCGCGCCGGTGTGCCAGTTCGCGAGGTCGCCGCGGGCCGAGACCTGGAACGCGCCGAGCACGCACACATCCAGGTGGCCGCCGCGCATCATCGCGAAGCTGTCGGCATGGTGGAAGAAGGCGCCGCCCGGCAGCAAGGTCACCGGCTGCTTGCCGGCGTTGATCAGGTCGAAGTCTTCCTCGCCCTTCTTCGGCGCCGGGCCCATCCCGATCACGCCGTTCTCGCTGTGCAGGATGACCTCCTTGTCGGACGGGAGGTGGTTGGCCACCAGCGTCGGCAGCCCGATGCCGAGGTTCACGACGGCGCCGTCGGCGATGTCCTGCGCGACGCGCTGCGCCATCTGGTCGCGGGTCCATTTGCTCATGTTGCGTTGCTCCTCAGGCCGCTTGTTTGAAGCCGCCGGCGCTCGTCGCGACGCGGTCGATCTTGACGACGCGCTGCACGAACAGGCCCGGCGTGATGATCGCCTCGGGGTCGAACTCGCCGAGCTCGACTATTCTGTGCACCGTCGCGACGGTGACCTTCGCAGCCATCGCCATCACCGGGCCGAAGTTGCGCGCCGTCATGCGGTAGCTCAGGTTGCCCCAGCGGTCGCCCACCTCGGCCTTGATCAGCGCGTAGTCGGCGTGGATCGGGCTCTCGAGCACGTAGTGGCGCCCGTCGATCAGGCGCGTCTCCTTGCCCTTCGCGAGCTCGGTGCCGTAGCCGGTCGGCGTGAAGAAGCCGCCGATGCCGGCGCCGGCGGCGCGGATGCGCTCGGCCAGGTTGCCCTGCGGCACCAGCTCGAGCTCGATCTGGCCGCTGCGGTACAGCGCGTCGAAGTGGTGGCTGTCGGCCTGGCGCGGAAATGAACAAATGATCTTGCGCACCCGCTTCTTCGCGAGCAGCGCCGCCAGACCCGTGTCGCCATTGCCGGCGTTGTTGTTGACGATGGTCAGGTCTTTCGCGCCCTGCTCGATCAGCGCGTCGATCAATTCGTTGGGCAGCCCGGCGGTGCCGAAGCCGCCGATCATCACGGTCGCGCCGTCGGGCACGTCGGCGAGCGCGGCCTGCACGCTGGGCAGGATCTTGTTGATCACGATGGTTCTCCTTGGGTCGGGTTCAGACGTCGAAGAACACCGTCTCGCCCTCGCCTTGCAGGCGGATGTCGAAGCGGTAGATCACCTTGCCGTCCTTGCCCTGCTCGCGCTGCGCGACGAGCGTGGCGCGGCGCGCCTCCCACTCGATCACGTTGAGCACCGCGTCCTTCTTGTTCGCCTCGGCCTCGTCGCTGAAGTACAGGCGCGTGTTCAGGCCGAGGTTGATGCCGCGCGCGACGACCCAGACGTTGACGTGCGGCGCCATGAAGCGGCCGTTGCGGCCGCCGACGAGGCCCGGCTTCACGGTGTCGAAGCCGAACACGCCGGTGTCGAAGTCGGTGCAGGCGCGGCCCCAGCCGCGGAAATTCGGATCCAGCGCCTTGCCGGGCTGCTGGTCGCCCGGGTGCGCGTAGCGGCCCTCGGCGTTGGCCTGCCAGATCTCGATCAGCACGTCCTTCAGCACGGTGCCGATGCCGTCGAAGACCCGGCCCTCGATGCGGATGCGCTCGCCCTTGGTTTGCGCGTTCGTCAGCACGCTGCCGAAATTGTTCTCGAAGATCTCGAAGCCGGCCTGCTGCGGCGCCAGGCCGATGTGGACGTAGGGGCCGGCCGTCTGCGACGCGGTCTCGCGCATCAGCGGTTTCATCTGCTGCTGGTTCTGGCTCATCACTTCGCCCCCTCTTGCACGGCGTTCACGGCGTTCTCGAACAGCGTCGCGCGCTGGCCGCGCAGCACGATGTCGAAGCGGTAGGCGCGGCTGTCCAGCGGCACGAAGGCGCTGCGGTCCTGCAGCGCGATCAGCCCGCGGATCTGTTCCTCGCTCGGCACGATCCCGAGGATCGGGCAGTCCCAGATCAGCGGGTCGCCCTCGAAGTACATCTGCGTGACCAGGCGCTGGACCCAGCCGTTGCCGCTGATCGCGTAGTGGATGTGCGCCGGGCGCCAGTCGTTGACGCGGTTGCGCCACGGGTACGGGCCGGGGCGGATCGTGCGGTACGCGTAATAGCCGTTCTCGTCGGTCAGCATGCGGCCGCAGCCGCCGAAGTTCGGGTCGAGCGCGCCGATGTACTGGTCTTTCTTGTGGCGGTAGCGGCCGCTCGCGTTGCACTGCCAGACCTCGACCAGCGCGTTCTTGACCGGGCGGCCGAGCTGGTCCTGCACGTAGCCGTGGACGACGACGCGCTCGCCGATCGGCATGCCGTCCTTCGCGGCGTTCATGATCAGGTCGTTGTCGAGCCGGCCGAGTTCCTCGGGCCGGAACACCGGCGCGGTGATCTCGGACAGCGACTGCTGCAGCGAGATCAGCGCGAGCCTCGGCGAGCGCAGCACGCTGGTCTTGTAGGCCGGGGTCAGCGCGCTCGGATGCGAGGTGGTGTCGCGCATCAGGTATTCGGCGTCGGCCGCGGGGGGGCGTCCCATCGTCATCGTGCGGTCTCCTTCAGGTTGTGAGTTGAATCCTACTCACCGAAGCACCCCGTCACAAGTGCGCTGATCGTATAGTTGGGCGATAATCGGACATGAAATCGACTCCGGAGACCGGCCTCGCCAGGCCCTTGCCTGCGACACCGCCGCCCGCCGCCGGCGACCACGCCGGCGATCCGAACTTCATGAGCTCGTTGGCGCGCGGGCTGCAGGTGATCCGCGCGTTCTCGGAGTTCCGCCGCAACCTGACGATCTCGCAGGTCAGCCAGGCGACGGGCCTGTCGCGCGCGGCCGCACGGCGCTGCCTGTACACCTTGCGCGAGCTCGGCTACGTCGGCGAGGACAACAAGCGCTACTTCCTGCGGCCGCAGGTGCTCACGCTCGGCCATGCCTACCTGTCGTCGACCCCGTTGGCGGTTTCCGCGCAGCCCTACCTCGACGAGGTCAGCCGCGTGCTGCACGAATCCTGCTCGGCGGCGATCCTGGACGGCGACGACATCGTCTACATCTGCCGCTCGGCCGAGACCCGCATCATCTCCATCAGCCTGCTGGTCGGCACGCGGCTGCCGGCGTACTGCACCTCGATGGGCCAGGTCCTGCTCGCGCACCTGCCCGATGACGCGCTCGAAACCTATCTGGCGCGCGTCAGGCTGGTCGAACGCACCGAGCGCACGATCACGAGCGTGGCCAAGCTGCGCAAGGTGCTGGCGCAGGTGCGGGCGGCCGGCTTCGCGCTGCTCGACCAGGAGCTCGAGGTCGGGCTGCGCTCGATCGCGGTGCCGGTGCGCGACCGGCGCGGCAACGTGGTTGCCGCGATCAATGTCGGCACGCACGCATCGCGCCGTTCGCCCGACGACATGAAGGCGCACGTGCTGCCCGAGCTGCAGCGCTGCGCGCAGGGGCTGCGCGAGCTGCTGCTCGGCTAGGGCTGAAAGAAGTCTCGGCACGCGGCCGGCTCAGCCGCCGTACGACACCTCGCGCGAGCCGGCCGTCAGCTTGCCGGCGCGCACGATGTCGACGGCGACGGCCAGGTCGGCCAGGTATTCGTCGACGATCGGCACATGGGCCAGCGTGAGCATGCCGAGATGGATGCCGGGCGGCTCGCTCATCGGCGAGACGAACCAGCCCTTGTCGCCGAGCCGTTCGGCGACCGCGAACATGTCGAGTTCGTGCGAGCCGTAGGAGAGCACGGCGAGCTCGGGCTTGCCCACGAGGTAGAGGCCGTCGATGGCGCCGAGGCCTTCGATCATGCGGTCGCGCGCGGCCATGATCTGCTTGGCGATCCGGACGTAGCCATCGACGCCCAGGTAGCGCATGACGGCCCACGCGGCGGCGATCGCGCCGCCGGGCCGGGAGCCGCCGAAGGTGGGCGCGGCGTATTTGCCCCGGGGCCAGTTGTCGAACTCGAACACCAGTTGCGGACGCCAGGCTTCGGAGGCGAAGAGGACCACCGATGCGCCCTTGGCCGTGAAGCCGTACTTGTGCAGGTCGGCCGACATCGAGCAGACGCCGTCGAGCGCGAAGTCGAAGGTCGGGACCGGGTAGCCCAGGCGCATCGCGAACGGCGCCAGGAAGCCGCCGACGCAGGCATCGACGTGCATCCAGAGGCCGCGCTCGCGTGCCAGTGCGGCGATGTCCGCGATCGGGTCGAACACGCCGTGCGGGAACGCGGGCGCCGAGCCGACGATCATCACGGTGTCGGGCCCGATGGCCGCCTTCATCGCATCGACGTCGGCGCGGAAGTCCGCGGTGATCGGCACGCGGCGCACCTTCATGCCGAGGTAGTGCGCGGCCTTGTCGAAGGCCGGATGCGCACTGACCGGAGCGACGATCTCGGGCCGGGTCACCTGGGGCCGCTCCACGCGCGCGAGATCGCGCGCGGTCTTCACCGCCAGGAAGATGCTCTCGGTGCCGCCGGAGGTCAGCGTGCCCATGGCATCGGCCGGCGCATGCAGCAGATCGGCGGCCCACGCGATCACCTCGGTCTCGAACTTGCGCAGGCTGGGAAAGGCCTTCTGCCCGAGCGCGTTCTCGGAGAAGAAGCGCAGGTAGGCGCCTTTGGCGACCTCCAGCACGTCGTCGCCGCCGAAATGCACGTAGGCGCCGAGCCTGCCGCGGCGCCAGTCGACATCGCCCCGGCGTGCTTCTTCCATCTCGGCGAACACTTGCGCCGCGTCGGTGCCGGCTTGCTGAAAACGGATCGGTGTCATCGGTGGTTCTCGCGCTCGGTCTACTTGACGAGGAAGGGGCCCGGCTTGTACTTGCGCCGGCCCCAGTCGGGGGTCTGGTCCCACAGCCAGACCGGCGCGCCGCCCGCGATGTTCAGGTCCTTCCAGGTCGGGTTCGAGCCCTTGAAATTCGCTTCCATCGCGGCCACCGACGGCTTCATGCCGGCGGCCTCCCAGGCGCTCTTCTCGATCGCCGCGGCCGGCATCAGCACCGCCTTCGCCTCGGCCCAGGTGACCGGCGCATCGATCGCGTTGATGGACGCGTAGAACTCCGAGGCCTTGATGATCGCCAGCGCGTCGTACTCGAGGATCATCGGCGTGGAGCGGATGTCGGTGTTCTCGGGATAGGTGTCACGCGCCTTGGCGGCGATCGCCGGGTCCAGCTTCCAGACGCCGTTGGCGGCGGCCAGGGCCTTGTCGGCATTCGCGACGGCGATCTCCTGCGCCTTCATGCGGGCCCGCAGAAACGCCACCAGCAGGTTCGGGTTCTCGGCCGCGAAGGCCTGGCGTGCGCACAGGTACAGCCGGTCGAGGATGAATCCCTCGGGATACCCCCAGGCGTTCTTGACGCTCGGCGCACGCGCCCCCTTGAGCTTGTGGGCCGGCCCGGTGTAGCCGCTCGAATCCATCAGCAGGCTCGCGGTGCCCAGCGTCTGGTCCATGTAGCGGATCGGCACCCAGACCGCCGCGGCGTCCAGGCCTTCGGGCATCTTGATCGCGTCGGACGGCGACATGTTGACCAGCTTGATGCCGAGCTGCTGCAGCGACTTGCCCGTTTCTTCCTGCACGATGGTCGCGAGCGAGTAGTGGGCGCTGGTCGCGATGGGAACGCCGATCGTCTTGCCCGCGAGCTTCGAGACCTCGTCGATGTTGCTGCCGGTGCGCACCACGACCGCATTCGACAGGTGGCTCGCATTGACGCCGAAGACCACGATCGGGATCTTGTTCTTGATGCGCGGGACGATCGCCGCAACGCCGAAATCGATGTCGATATCGAGGCGGCCCGCGACCATCGCGGCATTGGCCGGCGGCGCGCCGCCGATGAACTGCACCCAGTCCGGCGTGACCTGGTAGCCGAGCTTGGCCGCTTCCTGCTCGAACAGGTGTTCGTTGATCATCGTCGACACGATGGGCAGGCTGCCGGCGAGCGGGTTGTAGCCGATGTGCACAGTGATCTGCTTGAGCGCGACGGGCTTGGCCGGCGCCGCGCTCTGCGCGGTGGCCGCGACCGGCAGGCCGAAGCCCAGGCACAGGCAGGCCATCAGCGAGAGGCCCGATTTCAGAACTGGATTCAAGGTGATGTCCTCCGAACAGGCCGGAAATTGAGAAGACGCCGGGCCTGGAAATGGCGTCCCCACATGCACGGATGTCGCCGCGGCCCGGCTAGTGGCCCGGCCGTCGAAGCAGTCGCCAGATCTCGTCCGAGAGCCGGTGGAATTCGGCCGAGGTCCGCATCTCGGGATCGCGCGGCCGCGCGAAAGGCACCTGGATGATCTTCAGCACGCGGCCCGGGCGCTCCGACATGACGACCACGCGGTCGGCCAGGTAGAGCGCCTCGTCGATCGCGTGCGTGATGTAGAGCGCCGACTTGGGCGACTCGCGCGAGGCCTCGTTCCAGACGTCCAGCAGGTCTTCCTGCAACTGGACGCGCGTCAGCGCATCGAGCGCGGCCAGCGGCTCGTCCATCAGCAGCACGTCGGGGTCGTTGGCCAGGCAGCGCGCGAGCGCGCAGCGCTGCCGCATGCCGCCCGAGAGCTCGTGCGGGTACTTCTGTTCGGACCCTTGGAGCCGGACCACCTCGATCCAATGCCCGACCTTGTCGCTCACTTCGCGCGCAGAGTGCTTCAGGCTCTCGGGGCCGAAGCCGATGTTGGCCTCGACGGTGAGCCACGGAAACAGCGCGTAGTCCTGGAACACGACGCCACGTTCGGGGCCCGGACCGCCGATGGTCCGGCCGTCGATCTCGATGCGGCCGCTGGTCGCCTTGTCGAAACCCGCCATCACGTTGAGCAACGTGGATTTGCCGCAGCCGCTGGGGCCGACGACCGCGACGAACTCGCCGGCCTCGATCTCGAAGTCGATCGGCCCGAGCGCATCGACCGGTTGGCCGCGGGCGGACTGAAAGCGCTTCACCAGTTGGACGATCTTGATTTTCGCCACGCTGCTCATTCCAGATGAAAGGCGGTCTTCCACGGCATCAGGCGTCGTTCGATCCAGCGGATGCCGAAGTCCATGACGAGACCGATGACGCCGATGGTGAGCATCCCGACCAGGATCGCGTCGGTGCGCATCACCTCCCTGTAGTACATGATCATGTAGCCGAGCCCGTTCGGCGCCGCGATCAGCTCGGCGGCGACGATGCTCATCCACGACACGCCGATCGCGACGCGAAAGCCGGTGAACACGGCCGGCGCCACGCTGGGCAGCACGACCTTGCGCACCAGGCGCATGCGGTCGGCGCCGAGCGATTCGGCGGCACGCACGAGCTTCTTGTCGATCGACTTGGCGCCGGCGATCGTGTTGACCACGATGGCGAAGAAGGCGGCCAGGAAAGTGATGAAGACCACCGACAGCGTGCCGATGCCGAGCCAGAGAATCGACAGCGGCACCCAGGCCAGCGGCGGGATCGGCCGGAACAGGCTCAAGAGGCCGTCGCAGAGCCGTTCGAAGGGCGCATGCAGGCCCATGCCGAGACCGAGCGGCACGCCGATCAGCAGCGCTGCCGCGTTGGCGTAGAAGATCCGCAACAGGCTGGCCCCGATGTTC
>DASYCA010000455.1:0-16104 GCA_036500445.1 Burkholderiaceae bacterium
CCCGGGTGCAGCGAGAACGCGCGCACGCCGTGCTTTTGTCCGAGCGCGTCGAGCTGGACCGCGAACAGCGCGTTCGCGGTCTTGGACTGGCCGTAGGACTTCCACTTGTGGTACTCGCGGCGCTCGAACTGCACGTCGTCGAAGTCCACCCCATTGATGCGGTGCCCGCGCGACGAGACCGAGACGACGCGGGCGCCGCGGGCCCGCTGCAGCGCCGGCCAGAGCCGGGCGGCGAGGCGGAAGTGGCCGAGGTGGTTGGTCGAGAACTGTGCCTCGCGGCCATGCGCGTCGCGCATCAGCGGGCAGGCCATGATGCCGGCGCTGTCGACGAGAATGTGCAGCGCGGGGTCCGCGGCCAGAAAACCGCTCGCGACCGCGTCGATCGACGCGTCGTCCATCAGGTCCAGCGTCGCGGTGCGGACGTTCGCGATGCCGGCGAGCGCGGTGTCGGCGGCTGCTTGATTGCGCGCCGGCACGACCACGTTCGCGCCGGCCGCGGCCAGCACGCGCGCCGTCTCGAGGCCGAGGCCCGAATGGCCGCCGGTGACGATCGCGAGCTTGCCGCGCAGGTCGCGGCCGGCGATCGCCTCGCTCGCGGTGCTCGAGAAGCCGAAGCCGGAGCCGATCGGCATTTGGGGGGTGCGGGGGGCGGTCATGGGTGGACTCCATCGAGCAGGTCGTCGTAGAGGGCATGCGCCTCGTCCTCGAGGGTCTGGCGCATGTAGCTGGGAAACATCGTCGTCGATGGCGGGACCTCCTTCAGGATCTCGCGCGCGAGCGTGACCTTGTGGACCTCGGTCGGCCCGTCGGCCAGCCCGACGTGGTGCGAGTTGATCAGCCACGCTGCGAACGGCATGTCGGTCGTGATGCCCAGCGAGCCGTGGATGTGCAGCGCGCGCGCGGCGATCTCGTGCAGGATCTTCGGCATGATCGCCTTGACCGCGGCGATGTTCTTGCGCACCAGCTTCCAGTCGTGGTGGCGATCGAACATCCACGCGGTCTCCAGGATCAGCAGCCGGAACTGGCGCAGCTCGATCCAGCTGTCGGCGATCTTCTCCTGCACCATCTGCTTGCGCGAGAGCTGCTCGCCCTGGGTGAAGCGCGAGACCGCCCGCTCGCACATCATCTCGAACGCGCGCGTGGCCTGCGAGAGGGTGCGCATCGCGTGGTGCATGCGCCCGCCGGAGAGGCGCGTCTGCGCCACGACGAAGGCGTCGCCGCGTTCGCCGAGCATCGCGTCCTTGGGCACCCGCACGTTAGTCCAGCGCACGTGGGCGTGGGCCATCTCCTTTTCGCCGAGGAAGCCGTAGTCGCGCACGATCTCGATCCCGGGCGTGCCGGTCGGCACGATGAACATCGACATGCGGCGATAGGGCGGGGCGTCGGGGTCCGTCACGACCATCACGATGTAGAAGGCCGCGAACTTCGCGTTCGACGCGAACCACTTCTCGCCGTCGATGACCCAGCCGTCGCCGTCCGGCACCGCCGAGGCGGTCAGCACCAGAGGGTCGGCGCCGCCCTGCGGTTCGGTCATCGAGAAGCACGAGACGATCTCGTTCGCGAGCAGCGGCTCGAGGTACTTCTTCTTCTGCGCCGGCGTGCCGTAGTGCGCGAGGATCTCGGAGTTGCCGGTGTCGGGCGCCTGCGCGCCGAACACCGTCGGCCCGAACTTGGAGCGGCCGAACTGTTCGTTCAGCAGCGCGAGCTTCAACTGGCCGTAGCCCTTGCCGCCGAGCTCGGGCCCGAGGTGGCAGGCCCACAGGCCTTGCGCCCTGACCTTGGCCTGCAGCGGCCGCACCAGCGCGACGTTGCGCGGGTTGGAGACGTCGTAGGCGCTCGCGAGCAGCTGGTCGAGCGGCTCGACCTCGCGCTTGACGAACGCGGCGACCCAGTCGAGCTTCTGCTGGAATTCCGGATCGGTTTCAAAGCTCCATGTCATGGCGTGTGCCTCCGTGCTGCGTTTCAGAGTCCGACCGGTTGCCCGAACGGCGCCCAGTGCTTGCCGTCGAAGCGGCCGAACTGCATCTTCTTCGTGATCTCGTAGTCGGTCGGCGAGGTGCTGACGGTCACGCCCGGCGGCAGCAGCGCGATCGGAACGCTCTTCAGGTTCGTCGCTTGCTTCATGATGTTCTCGCGCGTCAGGTCGTCGCCGCAGTTCTTCAGCGTCTCGGTCAGCAGCAGCGCGGCGAGGTAGGCGTAGGTCTCGGGCCCTTCGGTCGGGTGCGCGCTCGGCGCGTACTTCTTCATGAAGGCGAAGTACGCTTGCATTTCCGGGGCCTTGGCGACCTCCGGGTCGTCCAGGTCGCGCCATCGATTCACCGAGACGACCCCGATCGAGTTCTCGATGCCGGCGGGCACCAGCGTCTGCGAGATCGAGCGCGAGCCGTTGGCCAGGATGCGCAGCGGCTTCCAGCCGATCTCCGCCGTCTTGCGGATCGCCTGCGAGCTGGCCTTGGTCGCGCAGTAGTAGAGCAGCGTGTCGGCGCCGGAGGTCTTCAGCGTGATGATCTGCGAGTCGACGGTCGGGTCGGTGACTTCGTACGACGCGGTGCCGACGATCATCTTCGCGGCCTTGTCGCCGAGACCGGCGTTCAGGCCGGCGAGGTAGTCCTTGCCGTAGTCGTCGTTCTGGTAGAGCACGGCGATCTTCGCGTCCGGCTTTTCCTGCAGCAGGTATTTGGCATGCAGCCGAGCTTCGTAGAACAGGCTGGTCGCGGCGCTGATCGTCCAGGGCGAATTCTTCGGGTCGAAGAAGCGCGAGCCGGCGCCCGAGATGAACAGCTGCGGCACCTTCTTCGCGTTCAGGTACTTCTGGATCACGGTGTTGGTCGGCGTGCCCATCACCGCGAAGATCAGCGCGGCGTTGTCCTGCTCGACCATGCGGCGCGTCTGCTCCAGCGTGCGCGGCGGGCTGTAGCCGTCGTCCAGGCTGATCAGGCGGACTTTGCGGCCGTTGATGCCGCCGCGCTCGTTGATCATCTGGAAATAGCCCTCGTGGACCTTGCCGATCACCGACAGCGCGGCCAGCGGGCCGCTGTACGGCATGGTCTGGCCGATCACGATCTCGGTGTCGGAGGTGCCGGGGCCGTAGGCCTTCTTGCCCTGCGCACGCACGGCGCTCGGGTCCAGTGCGAGCGAGGCGGCGGCGGCGCCGAGGGCGACGAGCGCGTTTCTGCGAGTGGGGTGCTTGTGCATGATGGGTGGTCCTGGGTCTCGAAAGGGTGAACGGAGCGGCGATCAGGCGCGCGGCGGACGAACGCGCAGCCGGATCGAGCGCAGCGCGCCGGCCACGCCGGACGGCAGCAGGTAGGCGAACAGGATCAGGAACACGCCGTAGATCGCCCACGGCGCCGATTTGGAGATCGACTCGGTCACGTTCGGTACGAACTGGATGAAGAGCGCACCGTAGAGCGCGCCCGAGATCGACGCGAGCCCGCCGATCACGACGCCGATCAGGAAGGTCAGCGACAGGAACAGCGTGAAGCTGTCGGGCCCGACGAACTGCACCGCGATGGCGCCGAGCGCGCCGGCGATGCCGGTGTACATCGCGGAGACGCCGAAGGTCAGCGACTTGACCATCGCCGAGTTCACGCCGAGCGCTTCGGCGGCGATCGGCTGGTCGCGGATCGCGACCATCGCACGGCCGATGCGCCCGCGCAGCAGGTTCCAGCCGATCACCAGCATCACGATCAGCACCGCGAGCGTGACGAAGTAGAGCCAGCGATCGGGGCTCAGGCCGGTCCAGTCCGGCGCGTCGGGTTTGAGCAGCGTGATGCCCTGCGAGCCGCCGGTCCAGCCCTCGATCTTCCTGTACTTCAGCAGCTGCGGCACCGCCAGCCCGAGCGCGAAGGTCGCGAGCGCAAGGTACAGGCCCTCCAGCTTCAACGCCGGCAGGCCGAACAGGAAGCCGAGTGCGAGGCAGACCACGCCGGCGCACGGGATCGTCGCCCAATAGGGGACGTCGTACCGGTCCATCAGGATCGCGGTGACGTAGGCGCCGATCGCGTAGAACGCGCCGTGGCCGAGCGAGATCTGCCCGTTGTAGCCGGTCAGCAGGTTCAGGCCGAACAGCGCAATCGCATAGACCAGCACCATCGTGTACTGGAACACGCGGTAGTCGGCGCTGAAGAAGGGCAGCGCGCAGGCCAGCGCGAGGACGACGCCGAGGCCGGCGAACTGGCCTCGGGACAGCGGCGGCGGGTTGCGGGCTTGCATCCTAGACCTTCACGACGTAGCGGCGGCCGAACAGGCCGGCCGGGCGCACGACCAGCACCGCGACGATCAGCACCAGCGCGACCGTCAGCTTCAGCTCGGTGCCGATCACGTAGGCGCCGAGCAGGTTCTCGGCGACGCCGACGATGAAGCCGCCGAGCACCGCGCCGCCGGGGCTGTCGATGCCGCCGAGCAGCGCGCCGGCGAACGCGTACAGCAGGATGCCGGACATCATGTTCGGGTCGAGGAAGACGACCGGCGCGACCATCATCCCGGCGATCGCGCCGATCGCCGAAGCCAGGCCCCAGCCGAGCGCGAGCATCCAGCCGACGCGAATCCCGGCGAGCCGGCTCGAGACGTCGTTCTGCGCCGCGGCACGCATCGCCAGGCCGAGCGACGTGTAGCGGAAGAAGCAGAAGACCAGCGCCAGCACGACCAGGCTGACGCCGACCGAGCCGAGGTCGTGCGGCGAGACGTACGGGTTGCTCCAGCGGTTCGCCTCGGGGAACGGGCTCGGAAAGGTCTTCAGCATGTGGCCGAAGATCCAGCCGGCCAGGCTGTTGAAGATCACCAGCATGCCGATGAAGACGACGACGACCGTCAGGTGCGGCGCCCGCTCGACCGGCTTGATGACGATGCGCTGGATCGCGACGCCGCCGACGAACGAGATCGCCACCGTCAGCACGAACGCGAGCCAGTACGGCAACCCGGCGTTGATCAAGCCCGATGCGATGTAGGTCGAGAACATCGCCATCTCGCCCTGCGCGAAATTGATCAGGTGGGTGGCCTGGTAGATCATCACCAGCGCGAGTGCGATGCCGGCGTAGATGCCGCCGGCGGCGAGCCCACCGACCACCTGGTGGATGAAACCTTCCATGGTCTTGTCTCCTTGGGGCTCAGTAGCCGAGGTACGCCTTGCGCACGGTCGGGTCGTCGGCGATCGTCCGCGAAGGCCCGGCGAGCACGATCTTGCCGGTCTCCAGCACGTAGGCCTGGGTGGCCAGCTTCAGCGCGAGCGAAGCGTTCTGCTCGACCAGCAGGATGCTGACCTTCTCGCGCTCGTTGATCTCGCGGAAGATGCGGAAGAGTTCCTGCACGACCAGCGGCGCGAGGCCGAACGAGGGCTCGTCCAGCAGCAGCAGTTTCGGGCGCAGCATCAGCGCGCGCGAGACCGCGAGCATCTGCTGCTCGCCGCCCGAGAGCGTGCCGGCCTGCTGGCGCGCGCGCTCCTTCAGGCGCGGGAAGTAGCCGTAGACGCGCTCCATGTCCTCGGCGACGGCGCGCTTGTCGCCGCGCGTGTACGCGCCGACGTGCAGGTTCTCCTCGACCGTCAGGCGCACGAAGGTACCGCGGCCGTCGGGCACGTGCGCGATGCCGCGGCGCACGATGTCCTCGGTCGCGCGGCCCTGCACCGGCTCGCCGGCCAGGCGCACCTCGCCGCCGGTCTTGATCATCCCGCAAACGGCGCGCAGCGTGCTCGTCTTGCCGGCGCCGTTCGCGCCGAGCAGCGTCGTGATGCCGCCTTGCTCGACGCAGAAATCGATGCCGTGCAGCACCTCCGTCGCGCCATAGCGCGCGTGCAGCCCCTTGACCTCCAGCAGCGCGGCCATCAGGCGTCCGTCCCGAGGTAGGCGCGGATCACGTCGGGGTTGCGCTGCACTTCGGCCGGCGTGCCGTCGGCGATCGTGCGCCCGAAATCCAGTGCCACGACCTGGTCGGAGACGCGCATCACCAGATCCATGTGGTGCTCGACCAGCAGGATCGTGAGGTCCAGGCGGGCGCGCATCTGCTGCAGCAACAGGAGCAGCGCCTCGATCTCCTCGTGGTTCAGCCCGCAGGCCGGCTCGTCCAGCAGCAACAGGCGCGGCTGGGCGGCGAGCGCGCGGCCGAGCTCGACGCGCTTCTGGGTGCCGAACGGCAGGTCGCCGACCGGGCGGTGCGCGTCGCGCCCGAGGCCGAGGAACTCGATCAGTTCGTCGCAATGCGCGTTCAGGCGCCGTTCCTCGCGGCGCACGCGAGGCAGCCGAAGCGCGTTCGACAAAAAGCCGCTCGCGCCGCGGCAATGGCCGCCGAGCATGATGTTCTGGCGCACGCTCATGGTCTTGAACAGCGCCAGGTTCTGGAAGGTGCGGCCGATGCCGAGCGCCGCCATCGAGTGTCGCGCCGACGACTTGATCGAGCGGCCGCCGAACAGGATGTCGCCCTCGCCGACGCCGTACAGGCGCGACAGGCAGTTGAACAAGGTCGTCTTGCCGGCGCCGTTCGGCCCGATCAAGCCGGTGATGCGGTGCGCCGAGACCTTGAACGAGACCTTGTCGAGCGCGGTGATCCCGCCGAAGCGGACCGTGATCTCGCGCACCTCGAGCAGTGGCCGCGCCGGCGACGCGTGCGGCGCCGGCGCGGCGCTTGGAGGGGTGGGGGCGGTGAGGACGTTCACTCCCGCAGTGTCTGATTGGTTCAACCATTAATGCATCGGGACAAACCCTTTGCATCGAACGTTCGACAGTTTTTCTGCGCCAGCGCCGCGATGTTCGCATGCGCGCCGTGCCTAAGTCAATGGACTTAGGTCGCGATCAGGGGCTTGGTCGACGCGCTCTGGTGGGCGGCGTCTGAACCGCCGGGAGGGTCTTCAAGGTCGGCTTGCTCGGCGTCGTGACGAGCATCGCGACGAGGGTGTCGATCAGGTTTTCGAGCGCGAGATCCCCGCGCAGCGAGGAGGCGGTGCGGGCCGGGTCGTCCAGCGCTGCCTCGCGTGCCGCGAGCACGTTGCCGAGGTAGACCGACAGGAAGACCAGGCGCTGGCTCAGCAGCGGCGGCGCGATCTTGGGCAACCGCCGGCGGATGTGCGCGAGCGCGCGCTGGAAGCCGGTGTTCCAGTGGCCGTCCAGCGCGCTCAGGAACAGGTCGCGGTGGCTGATCTGCAGCGTCGCGATGAAGCGCAGGAAGTTGCGCTCGCCCTCGGCCTCGCCGGTCTCAGCGAACGAGGTGCGGACCAGGGTCTCGACGACCTTGCGCAGGCTGGGCGCCGTGCTGCGCCGCTCGAGCTCGTCAAAGGCCGCATTGCGGCGGTCGTCGATGCGCTTGGCGCCATCGACGATCAGCTCTTTGACGAGCGCGTCCTTGGTGCCGAAATAGTAGAAGATCGACGCGGCGTTGCGCTGGCCGCCTTCGGCGACGATGTCGCGCACGGTGACGCCGTCGATGCCGCGCTGCGCGAACAGCCGGCGCGCCGCGCGCTTCAGGCGCTCACGGGTTTCGACCGGCTCGGCCGGCGGCACTGCGGAGTGGGTCGTGAGCTTGCGTCTGGCCATGCGGCGGCATTGTCGTGCACGCCGGCTCTGTTCCTCAGAGCTTGCCGAGCACCCCGGGGCTGGCCTGGATCGCGGTGCGCCGGTGGTAGAAGTCCAGCGCCCGCAACCCACCCAGCTCTTCGCCGCCGCCGGCGCGCCCTGGCCCGCCGTGCAGCGACATCGGCATCACGTTGCCGTGCCCGGTCTGCGCCTGCGCGACCTCGGGCGTGACGATGTGGACGCGGCCGTGGCCGTCGGCGAGTTGCAGCGCGGCCTCGGCCAGCGCGGCGTCGTCGGCACCGAACAGCGAGCAAACGAGCGAGCCCTGGCCGCGCTGGACGAGCGCGACGGCGTGGGCGGCGTCACGGTACGGCAGCAGCGTCGCGACCGGGCCGAAGACCTCGAGGTCGTGCACGCGCTGCGCCGCGTCGGCGTCGCGCGCGCCGAACAGCACCGGGCCGATGCAGCAGGCGATGGCGGCGTCGGCGTCGACCAGCGGCTGCGCGCTGCCGTCATGCAAGGTCGTCGCCTGCGCCTTCAATGCCGCGATCCCTTCGCGCACCGAGCCGAGCTGCGCGCGGCTGACGAGCGAGCCCATCCGGACCTTCTCGTTGCGCGGGTTGCCGACGCTGATGCCGGCGAGCTTCGAGGCGATCGCCTCGGCGGCCGCGTCATACACCGCCTCGGGCACGAACGCGCGCCGGATCGCGGTGCATTTCTGGCCCGACTTGACCGTCATCTCGCGCACGACCTCGCGCACGAACAGGTTGAAGGCCTCGCTGCCCGGCGCGGCGTAGGGCATCAGCAGCGCCGAATTCAGGCTGTCGGCTTCGATGTTAACGCGCACCGAGCGCTGCGTCACCGCGGCGTGCGAGCGGATCACCGCGGCGGTCTCGGCCGAGCCGGTGAACGACATCACGTCGGCGCCTTGCAGCTGGTTCATCAGCCCGTTCGAGCTGCCGCAGATCACCGACAGCGCGCCGGCCGGCAGCACGCCGGCGTCGACCACGTCGCGCACCATGCGCTGCGTCAGCCACGCGGTCGAGGTGCCCGGCTTCACGATCACCGGCACGCCCGACAGCAGGGCCGGCGCGGCCTTCTCCCACAGCCCCCAGGACGGGAAGTTGAACGCGTTGATGAACAGCGCGACGCCGCGCGTGGGCCGCTGCACGTGCTGGGACTGAAAGCTGCCGTCCTTGCCGAGCTTGACCGGCTCGCCGTCGCGCAGCGCGCGAACGTCGCCGAGCGCGTCGCCCCATTTGGCGTACTGGCCGAGCGTGAAGATCGCGCCGTCGATGTCGACCGCGGAGTCGTTCTTCACGGTGCCCGAGTTCGCGGTCGCGATGTCGTAGTACGCGTCGCGGTTCGTCTGCAGCACCTTGACGATGGCCGCGAGCAGGCCGGCACGCTGGCGGTAGGTGAGCGCGCGCAGCGCCTCACCGCCGGAGCGGCGCGCGAACGCGAACGCCTCGGCGAGGTCCAGGCCGGTCGCGTCGACGCGCACGAGCTCGGCGCCGAGCACCGGATCGAACAAGGGCGTGCCGGCGCCGCTGCCGGCTTGCCAGCGGCCGGCGACGTGGTTGGGGAGCAGTTCGGTCGTCATCGCGTCGTTCCTCGGGCATTCGTGAAAGAAAAGAGAGTGGCCGGTCAGCTCGGCGTGAAGTCGATCTTCCCTTCGGGCAACAGGTACAGCACCAGCGCGCGGCCGCCCGAGACGGTCGGGCTGTGCGCGCTGCCGGCCGGATACACGCACCAGCCGGCGGGCCGGCCGTCGAAGCGCGCGGCGCCGTCGTCGAGCGGCATGATCAGGTCGATCTCGCCGTTCGGGTGCGCGTGGTGCGGGCCGGCGATGTCGGTCATCTCGACGACGTCGACCGAGAATCGCTGCAACTCGTCGGCGGCCTTCAGCACCCGGCCGTAGCGGATGCCGCCGCCTTCGCGCTGGCACATCCAGCCTTCGGCGACGCCGTCGGTGCACGCCTGCTTCAGGGCTTCATAGCTCGCGCTGCCGGCGCCGTGTTCGCGGTTCAGCCACGCATCGAGCTCGGCATCGAGGGCGCGGCCCGCCAACCGGGCCGTGAAGCCGGCGATGAGCTGGCGAAATTGTTCCTGCGTCATTCGGGTCTCCTGAGGGGGCCTCGATCGGCGGATTTGCCGGCGCGGGCCACATGCGTTATCTTGCAGAACATGAAAGATAGCGATGGAGCCATTGGGTGTCAAGCAATATAATGCATGATCTGTGCGGCGGCAGGGATTTTCGATGAACGACCGCGAACCGGCGCTGGCCGGCGCGCTGGCCGAGGGGTCGGCGAACGCGGCCGTCGAAGACAAGAGCCCGTTGCTGGTCGCGCTCGGCGAGCGCGTGCGCACCCTGCGCGCGCGGCGTGGCCTGACGCGCAAGGCGCTCGCCGTCTCCGCCGATGTCTCCGAGCGCCATCTGGCGAACCTCGAATACGGCGTCGGCAACGCGTCGATCCTGGTGCTGCAGCAGGTCGCGACGGCGCTGCACTGCTCGCTCGCCGAGCTGGTCGGCGACGTCACGACGCGTTCGCCCGAGTGGCTGCTGATCCGCGAGCTGCTGGCCAACCGCGACGAGGCCGACCTGCGGCGCGCCCGCCTCGCGCTCGCCGAGTTGCTCGGCACCCGCGGCGGCGACCCGGCGCGCCACCGGCGGCTGGCGCTGATCGGGCTGCGCGGCGCCGGTAAATCCTCGCTCGGCCAGATGCTGGCGGACGCGCTGGACCTGCCGTTCATCGAGCTGAGCCGCGAGGTCGAAAAGCTCGCCGGCTGCAGCATCCGCGAGATCTACGACCTCTACGGCACCAACGCCTACCGTCGCTACGAGCGCCGCGCGCTGGAGGAGATGGTGCAGATCTACCCCGATGTCGTGGTCGCGACGCCGGGCGGCATCGTCTCCGATCCGGCCACCTTCAACGAACTGCTCGCGCACTGCACGACGATCTGGCTGCAGGCGAGCCCGGAAGAGCACATGGGCCGCGTCGCGGCGCAAGGAGACGTCCGGCCGATGGCGGCCAGCGTCGAGGCGATGGACGACCTCAAACGCATCCTGGCCGGGCGGGCCGCGTTCTATTCGAAGGCCGACCTGGTCCTCGACACCGCCGGCCAGAGCCTGGCCCAGAGCTTCGAGGCCTTGCAACGGCTGGTGGCCGGCAATACCGCCCAGGGCGGACAAGAAATTCTTCGAGCGGACCCTTGACGCAACATAGTGCATGCACTATCCTGCTCTTATCGCGGCGATAAGTGCAGTATGTTTCTGGTGCCGCCGCCCGCCCACGCGCCTTTTTCCGGAGACATCCCGATGACCACCCCCGCCCCCCGCGTCGACTACCGCACCGCCCCGGCCGACTATCGCCACTGGAAGCTCAGTACCGAGGGCCAGGTCGCGAAGCTCTCGCTGGACATCGCCGAAGACGCCGGCATCCGCCCCGGCTACAAGCTGAAGCTGAACAGCTACGACCTCGGCGTGGACATCGAGCTTCACGACGCGCTGAACCGCGTGCGCTTCGAGCACCCCGAGGTGCGCTCGGTGATCGTCACCAGCGCGAAGGACCGCATCTTCTGTTCCGGCGCCAACATCTTCATGCTCGGCGTCTCCAGCCACGCGTGGAAGGTCAATTTCTGCAAGTTCACGAACGAGACCCGCAACGGCATCGAGGATTCGTCGAAGCACTCGGGGCTGAAGTTCGTCGCCGCGGTCAACGGCGCCTGCGCCGGCGGCGGCTACGAGCTCGCGCTGGCCTGCGACGACATCGTGCTGGTCGATGACCGTTCGTCCGCCGTCTCGCTGCCCGAGGTGCCGCTGCTCGGCGTGCTGCCCGGCACCGGCGGCCTGACCCGCGTGACCGACAAGCGCCACGTGCGCCATGACCTGGCCGACATCTTCTGCACCAGCGTGGAGGGCGTGCGCGGGCAAAAGGCGGTCGACTGGCGGCTCGTCGACGCCGCGATCAAGCCGGCGCAGTTCGGCGCCGCGGTGCAGGAGCGCGCCGCCAGGCTCGCCGAAGCGAGCGACCGGCCGGCCGACGCCAAGGGCGTGGTGCTCGGCCGCATCGCGCGCGAGGACGGCGAGAACAGCCTGCGCTACGCGCACGTCACGGTCGAGATCGATCGTGCCAAGCGCAGCGCGACCTTCACGGTGAAGGCGCCGGGCGGCACGCAGCCGGCCGACGTGCGCGGCATCGAGGCGGCCGGCGCCGCCTGGTACCCGCTCGCGATGGCGCGCGAGCTCGACGATGCGATCCTCTCGATGCGCACCAACGAGCTCGACATCGGCACCTGGCTGTTGAAGACCGAAGGCGACGCCGCCGCGCTGCTCGCATCGGATGCGACGATGCTGAAGCACCAGGGCCACTGGCTGGTGCGCGAGACGATCGGCCTGCTGCGCCGCACCTTCGCGCGGCTGGACGTCTCCTCGCGCAGCCTGTTCGCGTTGATCGAGCCCGGCTCGTGCTTCGCCGGCTCGCTGGCCGAACTCGCGTTCGCCGCCGACCGCGCCTACATGCTGGCGCTGCCCGACGACGCGCCGCGCGCGCCGCTCCTCACGCTGAACGAATTCAACTTCGGCGCGCTGCCGATGGTCAACGACCAGTCGCGCCTGCAACGCCGCTTCTACGAAGAGGCCGCGCCGCTCGCCGCGGCGCGCCAGGCGAGCGGCCACGGCCTGGACGCCGACCGCGCGCTCGCGCTCGGCCTGGTCACCGCCGCGCCCGACGACATCGACTGGAATGACGAGATCCGCATCGCGATCGAGGAGCGTGCCGCGATGTCGCCCGATTCGCTGACCGGCCTGGAGGCCAACTTGCGCTTCTCCAGCAAGGAAAACATGAACACCCGCATCTTCGGCCGCCTGACCGCGTGGCAGAACTGGATCTTCCAGCGCCCGAACGCGGTCGGCGAGAAGGGCGCGCTGAAGGTCTATGGCAAGGGCGAGAAGGCCGCCTTCGACCTGAACCGCGTCTGATCCGAATCACCCGACACCGCTCGCAGTTTCAAAGGAACCCATCATGTCCACGATCGACTACAGCGAAAAGATCCCGAACAACGTCAACCTCGCCGAAGACCGCACCTTGCAGCGCGCGCTCGAGCAGTGGCAACCGAACTTCATCAACTGGTGGGACGACGTCGGCCCCGAAGGCTCGACCCACTACGATGTCTACCTGCGCACCGCGATCAGCGTCGACCCGAACGGCTGGGCCCAGTTCGGCCACGTCAAGATGCGCGACTACCGCTGGGGCATCTTCCTGAACCCGGGCAACGACGACCGCACGATCCATTTCGGCGACGAGAAGGGCGGCAAGGTCTGGCAGGACGTGCCCGGCGAACACCGCGCGAACCTGCGCCGCATCATCGTCACGCAGGGCGACACCGAGCCGGCTTCGGTCGAGCAGCAGCGCCACCTGGGCCTGACCGCGCCGTCGATGTACGACCTGCGCAACCTGTTCCAGATCAACGTCGAGGAAGGCCGCCATCTGTGGGCGATGGTCTACCTGCTGCAAAAGCACTTCGGCCGCGATGGCCGCGAAGAGGCCAACGCGCTGCTGCAACGCACCTCGGGGGACCAGAACAACCCGCGCATCCTCGGTGCGTTCAACGAGAAGACACCCGACTGGCTCGCGTTCTTCATGTTCACCTACTTCACCGACCGCGACGGCAAGTTCCAGCTCGCCGCACTGGCCGAGAGCGCGTTCGACCCGCTCGCGCGCACCACCAAGTTCATGCTGACCGAAGAGGCGCACCACATGTTCGTCGGCGAGAGCGGCGTCTCGCGCGTGCTGTCCCGCACCGCGCAGGTGATGAACGAGCTGAAGACCGATGACGCGCAGAAGATTCGCGCAACCGGTGCGATCGACCTGGGCACGATCCAGCGCTACCTGAATTTCCACTACAGCGTGACGATCGATCTGTTCGGCGCCGACCAGTCCAGCAACGCCGCGACCTTCTACAGCACCGGCATCAAGGGCCGCTACGAAGAGGGCAAGCGCACCGACGACCACATCCTGAAGGGCCAGACCTACAAGGTGCTGGAGGTCCAGAACGGTCAGCTGGTCGAGAAGGACGTGCCGATGCTCAACGCGCTGAACGAGGTGCTGCGCGACGACTTCATCAAGGATTCGGTGGCCGGCGTCGGCCGCTGGAACAAGGTGCTCGAGAAGGCCGGCATCCCGACCCGGCTGGTCGTGCCTCACAAGGCCTTCAACCGCCAGATCGGCGCGCTCGCCGGGATCAAGATGTCGCCCGAGGGCCGCGTGGTCAGCGAGACCGAATGGGCCGCGAAGAAGAACGAATGGCTGCCGACGTCCGATGACTTCGCGTTCGTCGCGTCGCTGATGGGCCGCGTCGTCGAGCCCGGCAAGTTCGCGAACTGGATCGCTCCGCCGGTGATGGGCATCAACCGCCAACCGGTGGACTTCGAATACGTCCGCTTCGGCTGAGAATAGAACGATTCTGCAGCGCCGCGGCAAGGAGACACGATGGACATGGCGACCGGGATCGCACCCGAGCGGGCGGTCATCAAGCAGCACCTGATCGACCCCGAGATCTGCATCCGCTGCAACACCTGCGAGGCGACGTGCCCGGTCGGCGCGATCACGCACGACGACCGCAACTACGTCGTTCGCGCCGATGTCTGCAACGGCTGCATGGCCTGCATCTCGCCGTGCCCGACCGGCTCGATCGACAACTGGCGCACGATGCCCTTCGTCAAGGCCTATTCGATCGAGGAGCAGCTGACCTGGGACGAACTGCCGGGCGAGCTGACGCCCGAACAGCTCGAGACCGAAGGCGTCGCGCCCGGCACCGAGCCGGTCATGCTGCAGTCCGACGATCCGGCGCTGCAAGTGCCTGCCGAGGCGAGCCTGTTCAATTCGTCCGCGTACGGCGCGACCACGCCGCCCTGGTCGGCCGCGCACCCGTACACCAACCTGCACGGCCCGAAGTCGCCGACGACGGCTGCCGTGTCCGGCAATTTCAATTGCACCGAGGCCGGCTTCGACAGCGAGACGCACCACATCGTGCTCGACTTCGGCGCGATGCCGTTCCCGGTGCTCGAAGGGCAATCGATCGCGATCGTGCCGGCCGGGCTGGATGCCAAGGGCAAGCCGCACGTGGCGCGCCAGTATTCGATCGCCAGCCCCCGCAACGGCGAGCGTGCCGGCTACAACAACCTGTCGCTGACCGTCAAGCGCGTGACGGTCGACCACCAGGGCAAGCCGGTGCGCGGTGTCGCGTCGAACTACCTCTGCGACCTGAACGTCGGCGACACGGTGCAGGTGATCGGCCCGTTCGGCCATTCGTTCCTGATGCCCAACCACCCGCGTTCGAACATCGTGATGATCTGCACCGGCACCGGCAGCGCGCCGATGCGCGCGATGACCGAATGGCGCCGGCGCCTGCGCAAGACCGCGAAGTTCGAAGGGGGCAAGCTGATGCTGTTCTTCGGCGCACGCACACAGCAGGAGCTGCCGTACTTCGGCCCGCTGCAAAGCCTGCCGAAGGACTTCATCGACATCAACCTCGCGTTGTCGCGCGCTCCGGGTCAGCCCAAGCGCTATGTGCAGGACCACCTGCGCGGCCGCGCGGCCGACCTGGTCGGGCTGCTGAAGGACCCGAACACCTTCATCTATGTCTGCGGCCTGAAGAGCATGGAGGAGGGCGTGGTGCTCGCGCTGCGCGACATCGCCGAAGAGGGCGGTCTCGCCTGGGACGCCCTGGGGCCGGCGCTGAAGCGCGAAGGCCGCCTGCACCTCGAAACCTACTGAGGAATTCCGGATGAAGACCTTGACGTGTGGTGTCTCGCCACAGGGCGTGGCGCGCGAAGGCATTCAGGCCTTTTTCGAGAAGCGCCCCGCCGCGTGGATTCGCGCCTCATGAGCGGCGCGGATTTCGACACGGTGCTGGTGATCGGCGCCGGCATCATGGGCGCGGGCATCGCTCAGGTCGCGGCACAGGCCGGCCACCCGGTGCTTCTGTTCGACATGCGCGAGGGCGCCGCCGAACAGGCGCACGTCAAGCTGGCCGCGAGCCTGGACGCGCTGGTCGCCAAAGGCAGGCTGGAGCGCGACGCGGCGCGGGCCACGCTGGCGCGTATCGCGCCGATCACCGCGCTGTCCCAGGCGGCGGATGCGCGCATCGCGATCGAGGCGATCGTCGAGGACCTGGCCGCCAAACGCGCGCTGTTGCGAGAACTGGAAGCGATCGTCGGCCCCGGCTGCGTGCTCGCCTCGAACACCTCGTCGATCTCGATCACCGCGCTGGCCAACGGCCTGCAGCGGCCCGAACGCGTCGTCGGCATGCACTTCTTCAACCCGGTCCCGTTGATGAAGCTGGTCGAGGTCGTCTGCGGCCTGCGCACCGACCCGCAGGTCGCCGCGTCGATCACCGGGTTGGCCACCCGCTGGGGCAAGACGGCGGTCAACGCGCGCTCGACGCCGGGCTTCATCGTCAACCGCATCGCGCGGCCGTTCTACGCCGAGACCCTCGCGCTGCTGCACGAGCGCGCCGCCGAGCCGGCCGTGCTCGATGACTGTCTGCGCGGCGCGGGGTTCCGGATGGGCGCCTGCGAGCTGATGGACCTGATCGGCCA
>DASYCA010000456.1:0-16697 GCA_036500445.1 Burkholderiaceae bacterium
TGGTTCGCGAACGGCTTCGGCATCATCGAGAAGACCGCGCCATGGGCCTCGGCGATCGCGTGCGCGGCCTGCTTGAACAGCATCAGGTGGTCGGCGCTGCGCAGCGCCTCCGCGTGCCTGAAATTCAGCTCGAACTGGCCGTGCGCGTCCTCGTGGTCGATCTGCTGGACGTCCAGGCCGCAGCCGCTCAGTGCCTCGTGCAGCGCGCGCAGGAACGGCGCCTGGCGCGGCAGGCTTTTCAAATCGTAGCTGGGCTTGTCGAGGTGGTCCCGCGCATCGGCCGGCCCCCAGCGGCCGCTCGCGTCGCGCTGCAGCAGGAAGAACTCCGGCTCGATGCCGGTCTGCAGCGTCCAGCCGCGCTCGGCGAGCCGCGCGACGGCGCGTTTCAAGACCTGGCGCGGGCAGGCGTCGAAGGGTTCTCCATCGACGAAGCCGTCGCCGACGATGCGCGCGTAGCCCGGCATCCAGGGCAGCGGCTGCGCGGTCTCGGCATCGCCCCGCGCGTAGTACTCCGAGCGCGCGCCGCTGCGGCCCAGGCCGGTGCCCCAGATCGACGGACCGGCAAAGCCGGCGCCCGTCTTCAGCACGTCGGCGAGGTGCTCCAGCGGCACCCATTTGCCCTTCGCGACGCCGTGCACGTCGGTGAACTGCACCAGCAGCGTGTGGACGCCCTGCGCGGCCAGCCGGTCGCGCAGCGCCTGCACGGGCTCAGCCATCGATGCGAATCCAGGTCGTCTTCAGCTCGGTGTACTTGTCGAATGCATGCAGCGATTTGTCGCGGCCGTTGCCGCTTTGCTTGAAGCCGCCGAAGGGCACGGTGATGTCGTCCTCGTCGTACTGGTTCACGTGGACGGTGCCGGCGCGCAGCGCACGGGCGACGCGGTGGGCGCGGTTGAGGTTGTCGCTCCAGACGCTGGCCTGCAGGCCGTAGGCGCTGTCGTTCGCCTGGCGGATCGCCTCGGCCTCGCCGGTGAAGCGGATCACCGACAGCACCGGCCCGAAGATCTCCTCGCGCGCGATCCGCATGCCGTTCGTCACGCCGTCGAACAGCGTCGGCTCGACATAGAAACCACCGGTCTCGCTCATGACCTGGCGCCCGCCGCTCAGCACGCGCGCCCCTTCGCTGCGGCCGGCCTCGATGTAGCCGAGCACGGTCTTCATTTGCGTGTCGTCGACGAGCGCACCGATCTCGCATCTGCCGCCGAGCGGGTCGCCGGGCGCGTACTTCGGCGCCTCGGCCTGCAGCGTCGCGGTGAACTCGTCGGCGACGCGCTCGTGCACGAACACGCGCGACGGCGCGTTGCAGCTTTCTCCGGCGTTGAAGAACAGGCTGCTGGCGGCCGTCTTAGCGGCCCGTGCGACATCGGCGAAATCATCGAACACGATGAAAGCCGACTTGCCCCCGAGTTCGTTGTAGACCCGTTTCAGGTTGCTGCGGCCCGCGTACTCGAGCATTTTGCGGCCGACTCGGGTGCTGCCGGTGAAGCCGATCGCGTCGACGTCCCTGTGCAGCGCCAGCGCCTCGCCGGCCTCGGCGCCGAAGCCGGGCACGACGTTGAACACGCCCTCGGGCAGGCCGGCGCCAAGCGCGAGTTCGGCCAACCTGAGCGCCGTCAGCGGCGACTTCTCGCTCGGCTTGAGCACCACGCTGTTGCCGGTCGCCAGCGCCGGCCCGAGCTTCCAGGCGGCCATGATCATCGGGTAGTTCCAGGGCACGACGGCGCCGATCACGCCCATCGGCTCGCGCGTGATCAGCGCGAGCGCGTTCGAGCCGGTCGGTGCGATCTCGTCGTAGACCTTGTCGATCGCTTCGCCGTACCAGGCGATGCAGCGCGCCGCGGCGGCGACGTCGACCGCGAGGCTGTACTGGATCGGCTTGCCCATGTCCAGCGTCTCGAGCAGCGCGAGTTCCTCGCGCGCATTGACGATCGCGTCGGCGAAGCGGACCAGCACCTTCTTGCGCGCGGCCGGCGCCATGCCGGACCAGCGGCGGTCCTCGAACGCGGCACGCGCCGACGCGACCGCGGCGTCGACGTCGGCGGCGCGGCCGCGCGCGATCGGCGCCAGCGTGCGGCCGTCGATCGGCGAGATGCAATCGAAGGTCTCGCCGCTCAGCGCCGCGACGCGCCGGCCGCCGATCAGCGCGCGGCCGTCGAAGGTCTGCGCCGCGGCGCGCGCGTGCCAGTCGATGGGGCTGCTCATGGGGCGCAGCTTAGAACCAGACCACGACCGATGCGCCGAGCAGGGAATTGCTCTTGCGGTATTCGCCGCTCCTGACGTCGATGAACACCGGCTGGGTCGCGTAGTCGTAGCGGTACTCGGTCTTCAGCATCGCGTTGGGCGTCAGCTGGTAGTTGATGCCGACCGCGAACGCGTAGCGGTTCGCGCCCTTGTCGCAGCCGTCGACCAGCGCGGCGGCGCAGCCGAGGTTGCCGTCCGGGCCGATGCCGTTGCGCGGGTCCGCGGACGAGTACTGCAGCAGGCCACCGCCGTTCTTCGAGTCGTTGAGGTAGTCGAAGCGCGCGACCGCCTCCCAGCGCGGGATGAATTTGTACGCCGCGAGGCCCGACAGGCCCCACCACTGCGCGGCGCGCAGCGTGCCGTCGGCGGCCGGGACGATGGAGGCGTCCTTCTGGCGGCCGACGCTGACTTGCCCTTGCAGGGTCAGGTCGCCGCGGATGAAGTAGCCGTCGAGCTCGAACAGGTCGAGGCGCGAATCGGGCTGGGCGACCGCGTCGCCGTTGGCATCGAGCACCGCGCTCGAGAAGTTCGCGGCCTTGCCGTGCACGCCGGCAAAGCCGAAGCCGCTGTACTCGCCCTTCGAGTAATCGACGCGGTAGGTGAACACCGGCGACTTGCGGCCGGCCGGCTGCTTGGTCGTGTTGTAGTTGGCCAGCATCGCCTTGACCTCCCACTTGCCGCGCGTGATGTCGACGCCGGCACCGGTGTAGGCGGTCGGCTCGGTGAAATCGAGCAGCAGGCCGCGCGTGACCAGCTTGGTCGTCGTCGGCTGGGTGTACTCGTAGCCCGACCAGTCGGGGATCTGGCCGGCGATGAAGCGCGTCTGCAGGTCGCCCATCGGGATCGAAAGCGAGGCCTCGTGGACGATCGAGTTGCCGCCCGCGTCGGCGATCGAGCCGGCGCCGCGGTTGGGCATCAGCGTCAGGCGCCACTTGGTGCCGCCTTCCATCTCCTTCAGAAAGTCGATCGAGGCGGTGCCGAAGTAGCCGTTGTCGTAGTTGTAGCCGTCGTCGGAGACGCGGTTCAGGAACTGGAACCCGGCGCGGTTCTGGCGCTGGTTGTAGATGTAGGTCGGGTCGGCGAAGCCGCTGATCTTCAGGCCCTTGAACCCCATCGCTTCCTGGTTGTCCTCGAGCGCCTCGGTCTTGACCGCGATGCGGTTGAAGTCGGCCGACTGCTCGGGCGTCATGCCCCATTGCCTCTCGGGCGCGGAGGCCGGTGTCGTGACGGACGCGTCCGCGGGTTTCGCGGCGAGCTTCTTCTCGAGTTCGCCGACGCGGTCCTTCAGGGCCTTGAGCTCCTTCAGCAGCTCCTCGTTGGACTGCGCCAGCGCGCTGCCCGGAAAGGCGGCGGCCAGCGCGAGCGTGAGCGCGGTCAGGGTGGCCGGCGCGGCGGTGTTCCAGAGTTTCGTCATCATCATCCTCCTCCTCAAGGTTGTGGTTCGTTCAGCCGTCGGCGCGCTGGGCCTGGGCAACGGCCTTTGCGCGCTCGCGTTCGGCGCGGGCAATCAGGATGCTGGCGATCACGGTGCCGATCGCGACCAGCGCGATGATCACGGTCGCGACCGCGTTGACGCTCGGGTTCAGCCCGAGCCGGGCACGCGAGAAGATCACCAGAGGCATCGTCGTCGAGCCCGGGCCCGACAGGAACGCGGCGAGCACCACGTCGTCGAGCGAGATCGTGAAGGTCAGCAGCCAGGCCGACATCAGCGCCTGCGTGATCATCGGGAAGGTCACGAGCCGGAACACCTGGCTCGGGCGCGCGCCCAGGTCCATCGCCGCCTCCTCGAGCTGCGGGTTCAGGTCCTGCAGCCGGGCCTGCACGACGACGGTCGCGTAGGCCATGCCGGTCAGCACATGGCCGAGCCAGATCGTCAGCATGCCGCGCTCGGGGTGGCCGAAGGCGCGCTGGATCGACACCAGCATCAGCAGCAGCGAGATGCCGATCACGACGTCGGGCATCACCAGCGGCGCGTTGACCATGCCGGAGAACAGCGTGCGCCCGGTGAAACGCCGGTATTTCACCAGCGCGAACGCGGCCAGCGTGCCGAGCACGACGGCGCCGCTGGCGCTGAAGAACGCGATCCGCAGGCTCAGCCAAAGGCCAGACAGCATCTCGTTGTCGCTCGCCAGCTTCACGTACCAGTTCAGCGTGAAGCCGGCCCAGACGTTGGCGATCGGCGAATCGTTGAACGAGAAGATGACGAGCGAGACGATCGGCAGGTACAGGAACAGGTAGCCGGCGGCGAGCCAGCCCTTGCCGAAGGCGCCCGTCATCAACGGATTGCGGGCGGTGCTCACCGCTGCTCCTCCTGGGCTTCGGCCTGGTAGCGGTTGAAGATCGCCAGCGGCACGATGATCAACAGCACCATCACGACCGCGACGGTCGAGGCCATCGGCCAGTCGTTGTTGCTGAAGAACTCGTCGGACAGCACCCGCCCGATCATCAGCGTCTCCGGGCCGCCGAGGATTTCCGGGATCACGTACTCGCCGATGCAGGGGATGAACACCAGCATCGAGCCGGCGATGATGCCGGCCTTGGACATCGGCACCGTGATCTTCCAGAACCCGACCAGCGGCGTCGCGCCCAGGTCGGCCGCCGCCTCGAGCAGGCGCAGGTCCATCTTCGAGAGGTTCGAATAGAGCGGCAGGATCATGAACGGCAAGTACGTGTAGACCATGCCGACCGTCAGCGACAGCGGCGTGTTCATGAATTTGCCCGGCGACGGGATCAGACCGAGCGCAGCGAGCCCGGTGTCCAGGTGCAGCGCGATGAGCAAATCGGCGATCCAGCCGTGCTCGCCGAGCAGGCCCTTCCAGGCGTAGACGCGCAGCAGGAAGGAGGTCCAGAACGGCAGCATCACGAGCATCAGCAAGGTCGGCTGGAGCGTGGCCTTCGCGCGCGCCATGAAGTAGGCGAACGGGTAGCCGATCAGCAGGCACCAGACGGTCGTGATCGCCGCGTACTTGATGCTGGAAAGATAAGTCTTGACGTAGAGATCGTCCTGCGTGATGAACGCGTAGGTCGTGCCGCGCAAGGTCAGCTGCATCGCGCCGTCCTTGAAGGTCAGGATGTCGTTGACGCTGACGGTGCCCATCTCGGAGAAGCTGATCTTCAGCACCACCAGGAAGGGCAGCAGGAAGAACACGATCAGCCACAGGTAGGGAATGCCGATGACCGTGCTGCGGCCGCGCCGGAACCCTTGGAGCAAGCGCTTCATCGCGGCGCCCTCGTCATTGCGTCAGCACGACCTGCGCGCTCGGCGACCACGAGGCCCAGGCGGTGTCGCCCCAGGTCAACTGGTCGTCGCGGTGGCGCGTGGCGTTGCTCTGGCTGATCTTCAGCACCGCGCCGCTGGCCAGCAGCAGGTGGTAGACGGTGAAGCTGCCGAAGTACGACAGATCCTTGATCGTGCCCTGGACGCGGTTGTGCGGCGCGTTCGGCTCGCTCGGCGGGTCGCGCTGCAGCGCGATCTTCTCGGGCCGCACCGCGACGCTCAGGCTCATGCCTTCGCTGCCGGTGATGCCGTGGCCGACGTAGTGGCTGCAGTCGGTGCACTCGATGATGACGTGGTCGACCGCGTCGTGCGTCAGCGTGCCCTCCATCATGTTGACGTTGCCGATGAAGTCGGCGACGAAGCGCGTCGCCGGGGTCTCGTAGATGTCGCTCGGCGCGCCGATCTGCAGGATCCGGCCCTCGCTCATCACCGCGATGCGCGAGGCCATCGTCATCGCCTCTTCCTGGTCGTGCGTGACCATCACGCAGGTCACGCCGACCTCTTCGATGATGTTGACGAGCTCGATCTGCGTCTCCTCGCGCAGCTTCTTGTCGAGCGCGCCGAGCGGCTCGTCGAGCAGCAGCAGCTGCGGGCGCTTGGCCAGGCTGCGCGCGAGCGCGACGCGCTGCTGCTGGCCGCCCGAGAGCTGATGCGGCTTGCGCTTGGCGAATTTATTCAGCTGCACGAGCTTGAGCATCGCCTCGACGCGCTCGGCGAGGCGGTCGGCCGGCATGCCGTCGCGCTTCAGCCCGAACGCGATGTTGTCCCAGACCGTCAGGTGCGGGAACAGCGCGTAGGACTGGAACATCATGTTGATCGGCCGCTCGTAGGGCGGCAGGCCGGCCAGGTCCTGGCCGTTCAGCACGATGCGGCCCGAGGTCGGCGTCTCGAAGCCGCCGAGCATGCGCAGCAGGGTCGTCTTGCCGCAGCCCGAGGAGCCGAGCAGCGCGAAGATCTCGCCCTTCGCGATGTCGATGCTGACGTGGTTGACGGCCTTGTAGCCGCTGAAGTCCTTGACGACGTCCTGGATCTGCAGGTACGTCGCCGCGGAGGCCGCCGGCGCCGCCTCGTTCGCCGTCGCCGCCATCACAGCCCGGTCTTGAACGAGGTGTACAGCCGCGTCATCGTGCGGCGGATGTCGTTGGTCAGCGAATCCGGGTCGGCCATCGTCTTCATCGCCTCGGGGCTCAGGAAGACGGTCGGGTTGTTCGCGACCTCCGGCTTCACGAACTTCTTCGATTCCTTGTTCGGGTTCGCGTAGAAGACCTTGTTGGTCAGGCTCGCATCGACCTCGGGGCGCATGATGTAGTTGATCCACTTCAGCGCGTTGTTGGGGTGCGGCGCGTCGGTCGGGATCGCCATCGTGTCGAAGAACAGCACGCCGCCGGTGCTCGGGATCAGCGCCTCGATCTTCTGGCCGGTCTTGCCGTCGATCGCGCGCTGCTTGGCGATATTGATGTCGCCGGACCAGCCGAGCGCGACGCAGACCGAGCCGCTCGCCATGTCGTTGATGTAGCCGGACGAGCTGAACAAGGTCACGCTGGGGCGCACCGATTTGAGCAGCGGGCCGACGCCGGTGTAGTCGCCCTGGTTGCGGCTGAACGCCGGCTTGCCGAGGTAGTGCAGCGCGGCCGGGATCACGTCGGTCGGCGAGTCGAGGAAGGAGACGCCGCAGGATTTGAGCTTCGAGACGTATTCGGGCTTGAAGACCAGGTCCCAGGCGTTCGCCGGCATCGGCATGGCGCCGAGCGCGGCCTTGACCTTGTCGACGTTGATGCCGACGGTGGTGTAGCCCCAGAGCCAGTTCACGAGGTACTGGTTGCCCGGGTCGAGCGCGGCCAGGTGGGCTTGGACCTCCGGGTCCATGTTCTTCAGGTTCGGCAGCTGCGCCTTGTCGAGCTTGCGCAGCAGGCCGCCGTCGGCCTGGATCTTGCCCCAGTACGAAGAAGGCACGACGACGTCGTAGCCGGTCTTGCCGGCGACCAGCTTGGCGTGCAGGATCTCGTTGCTGTCGAAGACGTCGTAACGGACCTTGATGCCGGTCTCCTTCTCGAAGTTCGCGATCGTGTCGTCGGCGATGTAGTCGGACCAGTTGTAGATGTTCAACACCTTCTCTTCGTCCTGCGCCCGGGCCGGCCCGGCGAACAGCAGCATGGCGGCGGTCGCGATCGAGGCGAGCGGGAGCAGGGCGTTGAACATCCGTTTCATGGTCGAGTCCTTGTCGAAGGGAAGGAGAGGGAGATCGGGCAGCGGGATTGGGGCACAGTCTAGCCAGCTAACTGAACGAGGTCAGCTAGAGGCAAACCCCGTGCCAATGTGTCCCGGATCGCCTCAAACCCAGCGATTTCGGGTCGCGTCGGCCAGCGTCAGGTCCAGGCAGCGGCGGATCAGCGCCATCATCTCGTCGATCTGCGCGCGCGTGATCACCAGCGGCGGCGCGATGATCATGCGGTCGCCGACGGCGCGCATGATCAGGCCGTTGGCGAAGCAGTGGCCGCGGCAGACCATGCCGATTTCATGCGCCGGGTCGAAACGCGCGCTCGTGGCCTGGTCCCTCACGAACTGGATCGCGCCCATCAGGCCGCAGGTCTGGACCTCGCCGACCAGCGGGTGCCCGGCCAGCGCCGCGAATTCCTGCGCGAGGTAGGGCCCGGTGTCGTCGCGCACCGTCTCGACGACGCGCTCGCGCTGCAGCAGCCGGATGTTGGCGATGGCGACGGCGCAGGCGACCGGGTGGCCCGAATAGGTGTAGCCGTGCTCGAACTCGCCGCCCTGTTCGATCATCACCTTCGCGATGCGCTCGCCGACCATCACGCCGCCCAGCGGCACGTAGCCCGAGGTGACGCCCTTCGCGAACGTGATCAAGTCGGGCCGGAAACCAAAGCGCTCGCAGCCGAACCAGTGGCCGGTGCGGCCGAAGCCGCAGATCACTTCGTCGGAGACGAGCAGGATTCCGTACTGGTCGCAGATGCGCTGGATCTCGGGCCAGTAGGTCTCGGGCGGCACGATCACGCCGCCGGCGCCCTGGACCGGCTCGCCGATGAACGCGGCGACCTTGTCGGCGCCGACCTCGAGGATCTTCGCCTCCAGCCAGCCGGCGGCCTTCAGCCCGAACGCGTCGCGGCTCATGCCCTGGCCGTGCGTGAACCAGAACGGCTGCTCGATGTGCGTGATCCCGGGGATCGGCAGGCCGCCCTGCGCGTGCATCCCGCTCATCCCGCCGAGCGAGGCGCCCGCCATCGTCGAGCCGTGGTACGCGTTGTTGCGGCTGATGATGACGCTGCGGTTCGGTTGGCCGAGCACGTCCCAGTAGCGGCGCACCATGCGCACGACGGTGTCGTTGCCCTCCGAGCCGGAACCCGAATAGAACACGTGCTTGAACTGCGGCGGCGTGACCTCGGCGAGCAGCTCGGCCAGCTCGATCGCCGGCGGCGTCGCGGTTTGAAAGAAGCTGTTGTAGAACGGCAGCTCGGTCATCTGCTTGGTCGCCGCGGTGATCAGCTCCTGGCGGCCATAGCCGACGTTGACGCACCACAGCCCCGACATCGCATCGAGGATCTTGTGGCCGTCGCTGTCGCGCAGGTAGATGTTGTCGGCCGAGACGATGACGCGCGAGCCCTTGCTCGCGAGCGCCTTGAAGTCGGTGAACGGGTGCAGGTAGTGGGCGGCGTCGGCCGCCTGCCATTCCTGGGTCGTGCGCGCGGTGATCCGGATCATGGTCGTCGCCTCCTCAAACGTGCAGCAGCAGGTGCTCGCGCTCCCACGGCGAGATCACCTTCATGAACTCGTCGTGCTCGATCTCCTTCACCTCGGAGTAGACGGTGATGAACGACTTGCCGAGCACGTCGTGCAGGTCTTTTTCGTCCGCCAGCCAGCCGAGCGCCTCGCTCAAGGAGCGCGGCAGCTGGTACTCCGACAGGTAGGCATCGCCCTTGCACTCGGGCGCCGGGTCGATCTTGTTCTTCATCCCGAGGTAGCCGCAGGCGAGCGTCGCGGCGAGCGCGACGTAGGGGTTCGCATCGGCCCCGATCACGCGGTTCTCGATCCGCCGCGCCGCGGGCGTCGCGACCGGCGAGCGGATCCCGACGGTGCGGTTGTCGCTGCCCCACTGGATGTTGATCGGCGCGGCGGTCGAGCGCGCCAGCCGCCGGTACGAGTTGACGTAGGGCGCGAACAGCGCCATCGCCGCCGGCGTGTACTTCTGCAGCCCGCCGATGTACCAGTAGAACTCCTTGCTCGGCGAGCCGTCCTCGTTGCTGAAGATGTTCTTGCCGGTCAGGCTGCTGAGGATGCTCTGGTGCACGTGCATCGCGCTGCCGGGCTCGTTGGCCATCGGCTTGGCCATGAAGGTCGCGTACATCTCGTGGCGCAGCGCGGCCTCGCGGATCGTGCGCTTGAAGAAGAAGACCTCGTCGGCCAGGCCCAGCGGGTGGTCGTGGAAGAAGTTGATCTCCATCTGGCCGGCGCCGACCTCGTGGATCAGCGTGTCCACGTTCAGCTCCATCTTCTCGCAGTAGTCGTAGATGTCCTCGAACAGCGGGTCGAACTCGTTCACCGCGTCGATCGAGTAGGCCTGGCGCGAGGTCTCCGCGCGGCCGCTGCGGCCCGCGGGCGGGCGCAGCGGGGTGTTCGGGTCGGCGTTGCGCTCGATCAGGTAGAACTCGAGCTCGGGCGCCACGACCGGGTTCCAGCCCTCGGCCGCATACAAATCGCAGATGCGGCGCAGCACCGAGCGCGGCGCGTACGGGATCATGTTGCCGTCGCGGTCGAAGCAGTCGTGGATCACCTGCGCGGTCGGGTCGGTGGCCCAGGGCACGATGCGCACGGTCGACGGGTCGGGCCGCAGGTGCATGTCGCGATCGGTCGGGTGGATCACGTCGTAGTACGGGCCGTCTTCCGGGAAGTTGCCGGTCACGCCGATGCCGACGATCGCCTCGGGCAGCCGCATGCCGCGGTCCTCGGTGAATTTCTCGCGCGGCAGGATCTTGCCGCGGGCGACGCCGGTGAGGTCGGGCACGAGGCACTCGATCTCGGTCACGCGGCGTTGGTCGAACCACGCTTCGAGGTCGGTGAAGGTGAAATTGCTCTTGTCTTGCATGGGGCACCTGATTCAGTGGGGGCGCGCGCCGGGGTGACGGGGCGCGCCGGAAATCGAGAGATCGGCCTGTCGCGGTTTGCACCGCAAGAAGCGCACCTGTGGATCTAACGATGCGGATCAGGGGGCTCGGGCTCCTGGTGGCGCGCCTGCTCGGGGCGCCGCTGCCGATCCCGGTAGGCGGCGCAGGCGGCCCCGAAGGCCTTGAACAGCCGCAGCGACACGGGATTGCTCTCGGCATGCCATTCGGGATGCCATTGCACGCACAGGTTGAAGCCGCGCGCGTCCGCGGCCGAGAAGGCCTCGACGAGGCCGTCGGGCGCGAGCGCTTCGACGCGCAGCCCGGCGGCGAGCCGGTTCACGCCCTGGCCGTGGACCGAGTTGACGCGGACCGGATCGGCACCGAGCACCTGCGCGAGCACGCCGCCCGGCTGGATCAGGACCTCGTGCGCGAGGGCGTATTGCAACTCGGCCGAGGCGTCGGAGCCGCCGCGGTGGTCGTGCCGCCCCGGCACCTCCTGCACCGCCTGGTACAGCGAGCCGCCGAGCGCGACGTTGGCCTCCTGGAAGCCGCGGCAGATCGCGAACAGCGGCATGCCGCGCGCGAGCACGCGCGGGATCAGCGGCAGCGTCCAGGCGTCGCGATCGAGATCGAGCGGCAGCGACGGGTCGTGCACCGCTTCGTCGAAATGGCTCGGGTGCACGTTGGAGGCGGAGCCGGTCAGCAGCACGCCGTGCGCGATGGCCAGCAGCGCGTCGAGCTCATCCAGCTCGGCGCTCGGCACGATCAGCGGCTGCGCGCCGGCCAGGCGCACGGCGTCGACGTATTTCTTGCCGGCGACGTGGAACGGGTGCTGGCCCAGCATGCGGTTGCATGCCGGCACCAGGACGATCGGTTTGGAAGTCATGCTCACAGCATATCTCGCAGGCGGTAATAGGCCATCCCGAGCACGAGCGCGGGCGTGCGGAGCAGGCGGCCGCCGGGGAAGGGCCGGTGCCGGATGCGCGCGAAGGTGTCGAAGCGTTCGGCGTCGCCGGCGATCGCCTCGGCGACGAGCCGGCCGGCCAGGCCGGTCAGCGCCAGGCCGTGGCCGGAGAAGCCTTGCAGGTAGTAGACGTTGGCTTGAGCGCCGGTCAAGCGGCCGAAATCGGGCGCCCGGTTCATCGAGATGTCGACAAAGCCGCCCCAGGCGTAGTCGACCTTGGTGGCTACGAGCTGCGGGAAGCTCGCCGCCATGCGCCGCTGCATGCCGGCCGCGAGGTTGATCGGCGTCGCGGTGCTGTAGCTGACGCGCCC
The DNA here is from genome assembly GCA_036500445.1 of Burkholderiaceae bacterium. Classification (GTDB taxonomy): domain Bacteria; phylum Pseudomonadota; class Gammaproteobacteria; order Burkholderiales; family Burkholderiaceae_C; genus LMDS01. Next base: position 11,911 of record DASYCA010000456.1, read on the forward strand.
GCCATAGAGCATGCGGTGGTCCGGTGTCGGGCGGAAGTAGTCGAGCACGAAGTTGGTGTCGCAGACCGCCGCGCCGGACGGGACCAGCGCGCGGGCGAGTTCGGGGTCGAGCGGCTCGCTCGCGACGATGTAGGTGCCGACCGGCATGATGCGCGCCTCCAGCGCCGGCGCGACGCCGTGCAGGTAGACATTGCCGGCCAGGAGCACGTGCGAGGCGCGCACGGCGCCGCGCGCGGTGCGCAAGGTGGCGGTCGGGCCGGGCTCGAGCGCGAGCACCGCGGAGCCTTCGAAGATCTTCACGCCGAGCCCCGCGGCGGCGTGCGCGAGACCGAGGCTGTACTTCAGCGGATGCAGGTGGCCGCCGAGCGGGTCGAACACGCCGCTGTGAAAGCGCGGGCTCGCGATCCAGCCCGGCATGTCGGCCGGCGCGATCCAGCGCGTGTCGTAGCCGTAGGCGCGCTGCATCTGCGCCTGCCAGGTCTTCAGCTCGGCCGCCTTGCGGGCGTTGACCGCCAGGCTCAAGAAACCGGGGCGCCAGTCGCAGTCGATCTCGAAGCGCTCGCGGCGTTCGCCGATCAGGCGCAGCGCCTCCATCGTCATGTCCCAGACCGCGCGCGACGCGGTGCTGCCGAGTTGCTGCTCGATCACCGCCTGGTCGCAGGCCAGGCCCGCGATCACCTGGCCGCCATTGCGGCCCGAGGCGCCCCAGCCGACCTGCCGGGCCTCGAGCACGATGACGCTGTAGCCCCGCTGCGCCAGTTCGATCGCGGCCGACAGCCCCGCCAACCCGCCCCCGACGACCGCGACATCGCAATCCTCGGTGGATTCGAGGGCCGGATATCCCGCGCCACGCGGCGCGGTGGCCGCGTAGTACGAATTCTTTGTCAGTGGCGGGTCGGCGCTGAGGAGGGTCATGGTTCTCCCTCTCCCTCTGGGAGAGGGAGCAACGCGGAGACGGGGCTTTCGCTCAGGCGTTCTTCTTCAGCACGTCGGCGATCGTGCTGACGAGCTGGTCGATGTGCGAGTTCTCGACGATCAGCGGCGGCGACAGCGCGATCGTGTCGCCGGTGGTGCGGATCAGCACGCCGCGCTCCCAGCATTCGAGGAAGACGTCGAACGCGCGCTTGCCCGGGCTGCCGGGGATCGGGTCGAGCTCGATGCCGCCGACCAGGCCGATGTTGCGCACGTCGATCACGTGCGGCACCTCTTTCAGCGAATGCAGCGCGTTCTCGAACGCCGGCGCCATCGTCGCGGCGCGCGTCAGCAGGCCGTCCTCGGCGTAGGTGTCCAGCGTGCCGAGCGCGGCCGCGCAGGCGAGCGGGTGGGCCGAATACGTGTAGCCGTGCGGGAACTCGATCAGGTGCTCCGGGCCGGTCATGAAGGCGTCGTGGATGCCTTGCTTGACGAACACCGCGCCCATCGGCACGCAGCCGTTGGTGATGCCCTTGGCGACCGTCATCAGGTCGGGCGTGACGCCGAAGTGCGTCGCCGCGAACGGCGAGCCCAGGCGACCGAAACCGGTGATGACCTCGTCGAAGATCAGCAGGATGCCGTGCTTGTCGCAGATCGAGCGCAGGCGCTGCAGGTAGCCCTTGGGCGGCAGCAGCACGCCGGTCGAGCCGGCGACCGGCTCGACGATCACCGCGGCGATCGTCGAGGCGTCGTGCAGCGCGACGAGGCGCTCGAGGTCGTCGGCCAGCTCGGCGCCATGCTCGGGCACGCCGCGCGAGAACGCGTTCTTGCCCAGGTCATGGGTGTGGCGGATGTGGTCGGCGCCGGGCAGCAGCGGGCCGAAGCTCTTGCGGTTGCCGACGATGCCGCCGACCGTGATGCCGCCGAAATTCACGCCGTGGTAGCCGCGCTCGCGGCCGATCAGCCGGGTGCGCGCGCCGTCGCCGCGGGCGCGGTGGTAGCCGATCGCCATCTTCAGTGCGGTCTCGACCGCTTCCGAACCGGAGTTCGTGTAGAAGACCTTGTTCAGCCCGGCCGGCGTCAGCTTGACCAGCCGCTCGGCGAGTTCGAAGGCCTTCGGGTGGCCCATGTTGAAGGGCGGCGCGAAATCCATCTCGGCCGCCTGCTCGGCGATCGCCGAGACGATCTTCGGCCGCGCGTGGCCGGCGTTCACGCACCACAGCCCGGCGGCGCCGTCCAGGATCTGGCGGCCCTCGGGCGTCCAGTAGTGCATGCCCTTGGCCTTCGCGAGCAGGCGCGGTGCCTGCTTGAACTGGCGGTTCGCGGTGAACGGCATCCAGTGCGCGTCCATGGCCGGCAGCGCGGCGGGGGTGGTGGGCGTGGATTTGGCCGCGGCGGCGGCGATCGTGGCGGGGTCGTCTTTGTGCATGTCGGGGCTCCGGAGGGTGACCAATTCACTCGCGAGGATAGTGTGCGAGGTGATTCCTCCAGAGTCTAGGGAAACCGGCGCGCAATGTGGCGCCGCTTTGGCCTGGGGTTCACCCGGCTCGAAGCAATATCATTCGACACAACCTCCATTTCGACGAACAAAATGCGAATCGCGAGCCCCGATGTGAAACTGGATGCGATCGACCGCGCCATTCTGGGCGAGCTGCAGCGCGAGGGCCGGCTCTCGAACCTGGAGCTCGCGCAGCGCGTGCAACTGTCGCCGTCGGCCTGCCTGCGGCGCGTCAAGGCGCTCGAAGAGGGCGGCGTGATCGCCCAGTACGTCGCGATCGTCAACCCGCGCGCGGTCGGCAAGCACGGCGTGTGCTTCACGATCATCAACCTGGAGAACATGAGCAATGGCCAGCTCGAGGACTTCGAGCAGGCCGCGCGCGACCAGCCCGAGGTGCTGGACTGCTTCTATGTGGCGGGCTCCAACGATTACCTGATCCGCTTCGCCTACCGCGACGCCGAGGACCTGGAGCGGTTTCACTCCGAGGTGCTGATGCGCCTGCCGGGCGTCGCGCGGTCCAATTCGCTGCTGGTGCTGCGCACCGTCAAGAAGACGACGGCGTTGCCCCTGTGAGTTCGCGCTTCTGTGGCCTCGACGCGCGCGCGATCTGGCCGCACAGATAGGTCCAGACGAAAGCCGCCCCGGCCTGGCTCGTCAGCTCGGCGTGGTCGTAGGGCGGGGCCACTTCGACGCAGTCCATTCCGACGAAGGGCAGGTCGGCGAGCTCTTCGAGCAGGCTCAGGACCTGGTTGCTCGTCATCCCGCCCGGCTCGGGCGTGCCGGTGCCGGGCGCGAAGGCCGGGTCCAGGCAGTCGATGTCCAGGCTCAGGTAGACGGGGGGATGGCCATGCTCGGCCAGGCGCGCCCGGATCGCGCCGAGCACGCCGGCGAGCTGCACGGGGCTCTCCAGGCCGCGCAGGTCGCGGGCGGTGAAGATCTGGCCGCCCTGGTCGCGCACGTATTCGCGTGCCTCGCGGGTGCCGGCCGAGCGAATGCCGAGCTGGGTGACGCAGGCGTCGATCACCAATCCCTCCTGGATCGCTTCATAGACCCAGGTGCCGTGGCCGCTGGGCTCGCCGAAGTGGTCGCTCCAGGTATCGCAGTGCGCGTCGAAATGGATCAGCGCGAGCGGCCGGCCGAGCCACGCGCGGTAGGCGCGCAGCAGCGCCAGCGTGATCGAATGGTCGCCGCCCAGCCAGCACATGTGGTGGGCGCGGATCAGCGCGGCGACCGGCGCCTGCATCGCGGCGCGCATCGCCTCCAGGCTGGTGTTGGGCAGCGCCAGGTCGCCGGCGTCGCCGAGCAGGCCGTCGGGCGTGACGTCGAAGTGGGGGTGGATCGCGTCGCACAGCATGTGGCTGGCCTCGCGGATCGCGCGCGGGCCCATGCGGGCGCCGGGGCGGTTCGTCACCGCGCCGTCCCAGGCGATCCCGGCGACCGCGAACGGCGTCGCCGTGGACGCGGCAGGCGCCTTGATGAAGCTGTTCTGCGAGAGAAAGGCGAAATGGCTCATGGGGCGATCGATAATACGGGCGCGTTTCACGATCGGAAATCGTCGTTGCATATCGTGAAATGACTTGATGCTGCGCCGCCGCAATTCATTTCGTATCGCAGAAAATGAGCATCACATCGCAAAATATTGCGTTTAACTCATTGATTTCATTGAGTCAAAAATTTAGTCTTCTATAAGACATAAGTCGACCAAAAATGAGTGCACCTCGTTATTCTTGAGTCAAGCAACCCCCGCTTTTTCTTCTCAACTCAAGGAGCTCACGATGACCACCCCGACCCGCGAACAACAAATTGCCGCCCTCGAGAAGGACTGGGCCACCAACCCGCGCTGGAAGGGCATCACGCGCAGCTACAGCGCCGCCGACGTCGTGCGCCTGCGCGGCTCGATCCAGCCGGAGCACACGCTGGCCCGGCGCGGCGCCGAGAAGCTGTGGAGCCTCGTCAACACCGAGCCCTTCGTCGCCACGCTCGGCGCGCTGACCGGCAACCAGGCGATGCAGCAGGTCAAGGCCGGCCTGAAGGCGATCTACCTGTCGGGCTGGCAGGTCGCGGGCGACGCCAACGTGGCCGGCGAGATGTACCCGGACCAGTCGCTGTACCCGGCGAACTCGGTGCCGCTGGTCGTGAAGCGCATCAACAACACCTTCACCCGGGCCGACCAGATCCAGTGGTCCGAGGGCAAGAACGACATCGACTACTTCGCACCGATCGTGGCCGACGCCGAAGCCGGCTTCGGCGGCGTGCTGAACGCGTTCGAGCTGATGAAGTCGATGATCGACGCGGGCGCCGCCGGTGTCCACTTCGAAGACCAGCTCGCCTCGGTCAAGAAATGCGGCCACATGGGCGGCAAGGTGCTCGTGCCGAC
>DASYCA010000457.1:0-13302 GCA_036500445.1 Burkholderiaceae bacterium
CACCCGTTTGTCCATCTCGGGGCTGTTGCCGCTGTAGGCGACGATCTTGGCCGCTTCGGCCTGGTTCTCGGGCAAGGTGAGTTCGTGCAGGAAGCGGTAGGCCGCCAGCTTCTGGTCCTCGCTCGCGCCCTTCGGAACGACGAAGTAGCTGATGTTCAGCAGCCCCTGGTTGTAGGTGAAGGCCAGTTTGGGATTGCCCGCCACGCGGCCCGAGTAGACCGCGGCGTACTGGATCTCGTTGTCGGCCATCAACTGAGGCGCCTGCGCGCCGGTGCCCCACCAGACGGCGACGTCGTCCTTGATCCTGGCCAGGCTCGCGTAGGCGCGCTCGACATCGACCGGGTAGAGGTTTTCCGGCTTCACGCCATCGGCCAGCAGCGCAATCAGCAGCGTGTAGTAGGGGATGTCGGGCAGCGAGCGCTTGCCCGGAAATCTCTTCACGTCCCAGAAATCTGCCCAGGTCGCGATCGGCTTGGCGTCGGCGCGCCAGGCGGGCGTCACGGAAAAGTATTGGTAGCCGATGCCGTGGCTCTGCTTGGATTCGGGGAAGATGCCGGGTGCGTTGATCAGGTCCCAGCGCAGCGGCTCGATCAGGCCCAGCGACTGCGCCTGCGTCACGCCGGAACCGCCGATCTCCAGCAGCACCGAATCGATGCGGCCAGATTCGACCATCGCGCGAAGCTTGCCGAAGGGCGTGCCGGTGATGTCCTCGCGCACGACCTTGATGCCCGTCTTGCTCGTGAAGGGATTGATGTAGCCGGCCTGCAGCGCATCACCGGACTGACCGCCGGCCGCGAGCATGCGAATCTCGGTGGCGGCGCCCGGCACGCTCTCGGCGGACCACGCGAGTTCGGACATCGAGACCGGGAGCGCGAGCGCGGCGCTGTTGCGAATGAACTGACGACGATCCATGGTTCACCTTTCCGGGTAGTGCGTTGACGAGGGTTGACAGCTCAGGGTTGACTGGCGGGCGTGGGGAGCACCCAGAGATCGTCCGGCGACCAGCCGATGCGCACCGGGTCTCCGGGCGCGTGGCGGGCGCGGGGGTCCGTCGATGAAACGATCAGCGGCTCCTCGAACGAGGTCTCGACGTGATAACGAGCATGGGTGCCCAAATAGATCGCATCGCGGATCTTTCCGGGGATGCCGGGCGAGCTGGGGTCGTCGGGCAGGATGCGCGCGGTCTCGGGCCGGGCGATCACGACGACCTCGGCGCCGGCGGCTCCGGCGTGCGGCGCCAGCGGGAGCGAAAGTGGAAGCGAATGGCCGCCGTCGACGACAAGCTCGAGTCCGCCGGCGTCGCGCGGCCGAAGCCGGCCGCGCAGTTGATTGGCCGTGCCGAGAAATCCGGCGACGAACGCGTTCGCGGGCCGTGTGTAGACCTCGCGCGGCGTTCCGACCTGCTCGGCGTGCCCGTCGGCAAGCACCAGGATCCGGTCGGACAGCGACAGCGCCTCTTCCTGGTCGTGCGTGACGAGGATCGTGGTCGTGCCGAGTCGCTTGTGCAGGCGCCGGAGCTCCACCTGGACGTCCTCGCGCAGCTTCTTGTCGAGCGCGCCCATCGGCTCGTCCAGCAGCAGGATGTCGGGGCCGAAGACCAGCGCGCGCGCCAGTGCCACGCGCTGCTGCTGGCCGCCGGACAGCTGCGAGGGCTTGCGGTCCTCCAGGCCCCCGAGGCGCAGCAGCCCGATGATTTCATCGACGCGGCGGGTCACGTCCGCCGCGGGGGTCTTGCGCACGCGCAGCGGGAACGCGACGTTGTCTCGAAGGTTCAGGTGCGGAAAGAGCGCGTAGCTCTGGAACACGAGCCCGATGTTGCGCCGGGCCGGCGCCAGCTGCGTGACATCGCGGCCCGCGAGATGGATGGTCCCGCTGCTCGGCTGCGCGAGCCCCGAGATCAGCGACAGCGCGGTCGATTTGCCCGAGCCGCTGGGCCCGAGGATCGTCAGGAATTCGCCCTGCGCAACGTCGAGCGTGAGATCACGAAGCGCGACGCTGCGGCCGAAGGTCTTCGAGAGTCTGTCTAAGGCGATGGCGCTCAAGGGGGTCTCTCCACCTGATCGAACTCAATAGGTCTGCGTATCTTCCTTGCCGACGAGCCCCGAGGCGCGGACGGCGTCGACCGCGCTGCGCAGGTCCGCGAGGTAGGGCTCGACGATCCTGGCGTGCACGGTGTTGAGCGCCAAGTGGATGGACTTGGGCCTCGCGTTGCGTCCGACATACCAGCCGCGCTGGCCCATCTGCTCGGCCAGCGCGTCGGTGTCCAGCCGCTTGCCGAGGCCGCGGTAGGCCAGCATGCACAGGTCGCCGGGCAGCACCTCGAGGCCGTCGATCGCCTGGATGCCGGCCGCCAGCCGCGCGCGCGTGTCCATGATCGTGCGCAGGTTGGCCGCGTAGCCGGCGCGCCCGAGGTATTTCATCACCGCCCAGGCCGAGGCCAGCGGCCCGGCCGGGCGCGAGCCGCCAAAGGTGGCGGTCGTGTAGGTGCCCTTGGGCCACTCCGAGAAGACGAAGCTCGTGTGCTCGCGGTCTGTTGCACCGCCGAACACGAGCAGCGAGGCGCCCTTGGCCGCCATGCCGTACTTGTGGATGTCCGCCGAGAGACTCGTGACCCCGGGCACCAGGAAGTCGAAGCGCGGCGCAGGGTAGCCCGCGTCGGCCAGGAACGGCGCGAGGAACCCGCCGACGCAGGCATCGACATGGAACCACAGACCGCGGGCCGACGCCAGTGCCGCGATCGGCTCGATCGGATCGAAGACGCCGTGCGCATAGCTCGGCGCGCTCGCGGCGACCATCACCGTGCGCTCGGAGAGCGCGCTCTCGATCAGCGCGGGATCGGCCCGGAAGTCCGCTCGCATCGGCGTGCGCAGCACCTCCATGCCCAGGAACAGCGCCGCCTTGTTGAAGGCACCGTGCAGGGTCTCGCAGCAGACGATCTGCGGGCGCAGCGACCGCTCGAAGCCCTGCGCGAAGGCGCGCTCGCGCGCCGCCAGGCAGGCCAGGAAGATGCTTTCGGTGCCGCCGGAGGTGAACAGGCCATCGCCGTGCGGCGCGTGGAAGAGCTCGCGCCCCATCTGGATGACGTCCCGCTCGATCTGCACGAGACTCGGGAAGACGCGCGTCCCGAGCAGGTTCTCCTGGAAGAAGGCCAGGTAGGCGGCCTTCGAGAGGTCCAGCAGCTCGGCGTCGCGATAGTAGGTGTAGGCCGCGACGCGGCCCGACGTCCAGTCGAAATCGCCCGCCTTCATCCGCGTCAGCTCCGCTTCGAGCGCCGCGCGGCTCTGGCCCACTTCCGGGAACGACTGCGACATCGACTTGCCTCCGACCTTGCTTCGATCGACCATAGATTATCACGTTCATTTGAATTTGTAATCACATTTACACCAACTCTCGATGAACTTCGAGTCGCTCGAACGCCCGCCCGGACATAATCCCGGCTCGACCAGACTGCGAAGGGATGGGAGTGCAAGCTGGCTCCAGAGACACCGCGATGCGTGCCGGGGTGTACGAAGGCATTCGTACGGCGCTGACCCGAGGCCACTTCTCCCCCGGCGAGAAGCTGATCCTGCGCCAGCTCGCCGAGCAGTTCGGGGTCAGCCTCACTCCTGTCCGCGAGGCGCTCTATCGGCTCGTCGTGGAGGGCGTATTGACGCAGGAGCACAGCCGCTCGGTGCGCGTGCCGGTGCTCTCCCGCCAGCGCGTGCTCGAGCTGCGGGACATGCGGCTCGCGCTCGAGATGCTGGCCGTCACGAAGGGCGCCGAGCTCGCGAGCGCGGCCGAGATCGCGCGGCTGGAGCGCCTGACCGCCGGGGTCGAAGCCGCACGCAAGGCGGGCCACGTGATCCGCGACAACGAGAAGGTCGCCGAGTTCCAGTTCGCGCTGTACGCCACCTCGCGCATGCCGGTGCTGCTGCGGCACATCGAGATGCTGTGGCTGCAGACCGGCCCGTACATGCGGCTGCTCCACCCCACCTTCATTGCGTACGTCCAGCAGGTTCGCCCCGGCTGGCGCCGCGAGATGTGCCAGGCGTACCGGGAGCGGGACGTCGCGAAGGCGCGCGCGCTGATCGAGACGGATGTGTCCGAGTCGCTGTCGCACCTGGCCGAGCTGGTCGGCGCCACCGAGATCCTGCGGCCACCGCCCTGACGGGCACGCGCTACCATCGGGCAACCCCGAAGCCCTCGATGACCGAACCCCTCCTGCTCACGACCGCCCGCGTCACGACCTTCGACGGCGATCGTTTGCTGACCGGGGCCAGTGGCTTCTTCTTCGAGCGCGACACCCGGCTGTTCTTCGTGACGAGCCGCCACGTGTTCTTCGATGCCCCGAACCAGCACCACCCGAACCGGATCGAGATCGAGCTTCATACCGACGCGGTGAACCTGACGCGGTCCTCGCCGCTGTCCCTCTGGCTCTACGAGGACGGCAAGAGCACCTGGCGCCAGGGCAGCGACTCGGGCGGTGAGATCGACGTCGCCGCGATCGAGATCGACCGGACGCTGCTGCCGGCCTCCGCCGCGTTCCGCGGTTTCGGGCCCTCGCACCTGCAAAGCTCGCTGGCCGAGATCGAGGTCGGCACCGCGTTGTTGATCGTCGGCTTCCCGCTCGGCTTCCACGACACCTTGCACCATCTGCCGGTGGTGCGGCACGCGGTCATCGCCTCGTCCTTCGGCATCCGCTTCCAGGGCCAGGGTTTCTTCCTGACCGATGCGCGCACCCACCGCGGCACCAGCGGGGCGCCGGTGGTGATGCGCGACAACACGCCCGGCCTCGCGCTGCCGTGGAAGCTGCTCGGGGTCCATTCGTTCCGGATGGACATGCGCACGCGCGACAAGGTCCTGGACGAATCGCTGGGGCTCAACTCGGCCTGGTATGCAGACATCCTGCAGACCCTGACGGCGTAGGCGCAGCCCTCGCCAGCACGAAAAGCGAAGACATGCACGAGATCATCTGCCCGCACTGCGGCAAGGCGTTCAAGATCGACGAGGCCGGCTACGCCGACATCCTGAAGCAGGTCCGAGACGGCGAGTTCGAGCAGCAGTTGCACGAGCGGCTGGCGCTGGCCGAGCAGGACAAGCGCAATGCCGTCGAGCTCGCCACGGCGCGGGTCGCCGGCGAACTGCAGAAGGCGGCCGCGGCGAAGGACGCCGAGATCCAGGGGCTCACTGCCAGGCTCGACGCCGGCGAGGTCGCGCGCAGGCTCGCCGTCGCCGAGGCCTTGAGCGGCGTGGAGAAAACGCGCGATGCGCTCGCCAATGAACTCGCGCAGGCGAAGCTGGACCGGCAGGCCGCCTCGAAGCTGGCCGAGGCGATGCTCGCGAACGAACTGCAGAAGGCCGCCGCGACGAAGGACGCGGAGATCCAGGGCCTGAAGGCCCGGTTGGAGGCGATCGCGCTGGCGCAGAAGCTCGCGATCTCCGAAGCCGTCGGCCCGGTCGCGAAGGAACGCGACGAATTGAAAAGCGGCCTCGAGCGGGCGGCCCTCGAGAAGCAGCTCGCCGAGAAGTCGCTGAAGGACAAGTACGAGACCCAGATCAAGGATCGCGACGACGCGATCGAGCGGCTGCGCGACATGAAGGCGCGCCTGTCGACCAAGATGGTCGGCGAAACGCTGGAGCAGCACTGCGAAACCGAGTTCAACCGGATCCGGGCGACCGCGTTTCCGAGGGCCTATTTCGAGAAGGACAACGACGCGCGCACCGGCAGCAAGGGCGACTACATCTTTCGCGACCTGGACGAGGCGGGCACCGAGATCGTCTCGATCATGTTCGAGATGAAGAACGAGAGCGATCGCACCGCGAGCAAGAACCGGAACGAGGACTTCCTGAAGGAGCTCGACAAGGACCGCATCGAGAAGGGCTGCGAATACGCGGTGCTGGTCTCGCTGCTCGAGCCCGACAGCGAGCTCTACAACACCGGCATCGTCGACGTGTTCCACCGCCACCCGAAGATGTACGTCGTGCGCCCGCAGTTCTTTCTGCCGATCATCACGCTGCTGCGCAATGCGGCGATGAACTCGCTGAAGTACAAGTCGGAGCTCGCGCTGGTGCGGGCGCAGAACGTCGACATCACGAATTTCGAGAACGAGCTGGAGTCGTTCAAGACCGCGTTCGCGAAGAACTACGACCTCGCGTCCCGGCGCTTCCAGACCGCGATCGAGGAGATCGACAAGTCGATCGACCACCTGCAGAAGACCAAGGAGGCGCTGCTCGGCACCGACCGCAACCTGCGTCTGGCGAACGACAAGGCGCAGGACGTCACGATCAAGAAGCTGACGCGCGGCAATCCGACGATGGCGACCAAGTTCGCCGAGCTGAAGGACCCAGGTCCAACCGACGCGGGATGAGTCAGGCGGGCGCAGCCGATGCCGGCTGCTGCTGAACGATGTGGTCAACCGAAAAGCCGCGCCGCCAGATCCACCAGGCCAGCCACGCCACCGGCAACCCGACGAGCGCGCTGCCGACGAAGAAAAATGGAAATCCGAAATGGGCCACGACCAGCCCCGAGCCGGCGGCGAACTGGTGGCCCAGCAACGCACACAGCGAGGTCAGCAACGCGAACTGCGCGGTGGCGTGCTCCTTCGAGACGATCAGCGACATGAAGGTGATCAGCACCATCTGCGCGAAGACGTAGGCGAAACCCTCGATGCTCACGGCCAGGCAGAAGGCCCAGAACTCGTTGCCGTGCGCGGCGAGCCAGGCCAAGGCGAGGTGCGAGGCCGATGCCGACGCCGTGCCGATGAACAGCGATCGCAGGATGCCGATGCGGCGCACCAGCCAGGCCGAGAACATCGTCGCGGCGATCCCGATGAAGAAGCCGAAGGTCTTGGTCACCAGCGCGATGTGGTCCTCGCTGTACTGCAGGTGCTTGAACAGCGGCATCGCCATCGCCGAGGTCAGGTAGCCGGGCAGCCGAAAGCCGGCGATCAGCACCAGCACCGGAATCGCGAAGCGGCCGAGCCGCGTCACCAGGTCCTTCAGCGGGATCCACACCGTCTCGAGCAGCGTCGGGCGCGGGCCAGGCGGCAGGCGATCGAGTTCGGTCTCCGGCGCGAGCCACGCGAAGCCGGCGCTCAACAGCAGCAGCGCGGCCATGCACAGGTACGCGGCGCGCCAGCCCAGGTGCTGGCCGAGCGAGAGCGCGACGGCCCCCGACGCGAGCGAGCCGAAGCGGTAGCCGATCTCGGAAAAGCTGTTCATCAGCGCCTGCTTGCCCTCGGGGGCGGCATTGATGCGCCAGCCGTCGATCGCGGCGTCCTGGGTCGCACCGAAGATGCCGAGCGCCAGCGAGAAGGCGATCGTCCAGGCCAAAAAATGACCCGGATCGCCATACGCGACGCCGGCCAGCGACCCCATGCAGCCGAGCTGCGCCAGCACGATCCAGCCGCGCCGCTTGCCCAGCCAGCGCCCGAGCAGCGGCGGGGCATAGCTGTCGAGGAACGGGGCCCACAGGAATTTCAATTGATAGGCGATCGCCAGCTCGCCCAGCAGGCCGATGATCCCGATCGGCACGCCGGCCTGCGTCCACCAGTCCGACTGGGTGTAGTAGACGAGTTGATAAGGGATGCCCGAGGAGAAGCCCAGGCCGAGCATCGCGAGGTAGCGCCGGTCCTGGCGCAAGCGCGCCCAGAGTTCGGCCGTCGAGGGGTTGTCGTGCGCGGGAGCGGTATTCATGGGGTCACGGGGTGCAGGTCGGGCGTGGGGCGGGCACGAGCGCGTCGGCGATCTCGAGCTGGTGCAAGTCGCGGCCCCTCGTCTCGACGCAATGGCGCCAGATCAGCACGAAGGCCAGCAGCAGCGGCGCGAAGACCAGGATCGCCGCGACGAAGAAAACAGGCACCCAGCCCATCAGGCTCAGCAGCTGCGCGATCAGGCCGCCGCCCTTGGTGCAGGCCGCGACCCAACCGGTGGCGCGGGCCCGGATGTGGGCCGGGTAGCTCTCGGCCGCGTAGGGCAGCAGCATCGCGATGATGCCGTTGGAGCCGATGATCAACAGCGCGACCGGCCACACCGGGCTCGGCCGGGGTGGCGCGTGGAGTTCGAGCGCGACCAGCCAGGCCAGGCCGAGCGCGGTGACGGCAATCGCCACCAGCAGCGCGGCCTTGCTGCTCCAGCGGCCGTACAACAGCGCGGCGACGAACACGGTCGGGATCGCGATCAGCGCCGACGCCGACAGCAGCGCGCTCGAGACCGCCATGCTGTAGCCGGACTCCACCAGGTGCACCGGCATCCACAGCAGCAGGCCGAAGTTGATCAAGCCCCACGCGATGGCCGCGACGCTCAAGGCCCAGGTTCGCGCCGCCACGCCCTGCCGCGGGGATCTTGGTGTCGGCGCGTTCGAAAGCGATGCGGCGTCGAGCGCCGGCGCGGTCTCGACGACGCTGCCGAATCGGCGCAGCAGCGTGCGGGCCTCCTCCGCCCGGCCGTGGTCCAGCAGGAATTTGGGCGATTCGGGAATGAACGCATTCAGGAAGATCAACTGCAGCCCGGTCGGCAGGTTCAGGAACCACAGGATGCGCCAGCTGAACAGCGGCTCCAGCCAGCCCGCGGCCGCGCTCGCCGCGAGGTAGCCGCCGACCGCGCCGAGGCCGCCGACCAGCACCAGCGCCCAGCCGCGCTGTTTCGAAGGAATCGTCTCGGCCAGCAGCGCGTAGGTGACCGGCAGCATGCCGCCGGCCGCCGCGCCCATCAGGAAGCACATGCCGACGTTCCACCACAGCGACGGCATCGCGCCGCAGATGGCGGTGCCGACGAACATCACCGCCGACAGCAGGATCGCGGCGCGCCGGCCGTAGAGGTCCGCGAGCCAGCCCCACAGCACCGACCCGACGACGGTCCCGCACAAGGCGGCGAACGGCAACCACGCGACGGTGAGCTTGGAGATGCCGTATTCGGACGCCATCCCGGGCAGCACGAAGCCCAGGCTCGCGGGCTTCATCACGTCGATGACGAGGGCGACCGTCAGCACGCCCATCAGGCGCCCATGCGCCCAGCTCAAAGGCTGGTCCTGCGGCGTCAGCACCCGCACCGAAGGCCGCGGACCCGGCGCCGCGGCCCGCGGCAACAGCCCATAGCCGGCGACCGCGATGCCGCCGACGATCAAGGCCATGCCCCACCCCATCGCGGCGTCCATCGGCATGTCGGCCAGGCGAAAGCCGTTGTTCCGTCCCATCCAGAACATGGGAAGGTGCAGCGCGACGCCGGCGCTCACCGCGACGCAGCCGCACAGGAAGGCCCAGAGCTGCGGTCTTGCGGCCAGCACGCGACCGGTGTTCATGCGGCGGCCGCGGGCAGCATCGTCGCTAGGCCTGGTCGAACTGCAGCGCCGCGAGACGCGCATACAGGCCGCCGGCGGCCGCGAGCTGCGCGTGCGTGCCGGTCTCGACGATCTCGCCGGCCTCCATCACGATGATGCGGTCGGCGCGCTGCACGGTCGCCAGGCGGTGCGCGATGACCAGCGTCGTGCGGTCCTTCATCGCCGATTCGAGCGCGGCCTGGACCATCCGCTCGCTTTCGGCGTCGAGCGCGCTGGTCGCCTCGTCGAGCAACAGCAGCGGCGGGTTTTTCAATATCGCGCGGGCGATGCTGATGCGTTGGCGCTGGCCGCCGGACAGGCGCACGCCGCGCTCGCCCAGGAAGGTCTGGTAGCCCTGCGGCAGCGCCATCAGGAAATCGTGCGCGAAGGCCGCCTTCGCGGCCGCGATCACCTCGTCGTCGCTCGCGTCCGGGCGCCCGTAGCGGATGTTCTCCATCGCGTCGTTCGAGAAGATCACGCTGTCCTGCGGGACGATGCCGATGCGCTCGCGCAGCGCGTGCAGGTCGACCTCCCTGACCGGCACGCCGTCGAGCTGCACCGAGCCGCTGCCGGCGTCGTAGAAGCGCAGCAGCAGCTGGAACACGGTGCTCTTGCCGGCGCCGCTCGGGCCCACCAGCGCGACCGTCTCGCCCGGCGCGACCGCCAGGTTGAAATGGATCAGCGTCGGGTGCTGCGGCCGCGACGGGTAGCGGAACGTCACGTCGCGCAGCGCGATCGACGAGCCGCCGCGGGTGGCGGCCAGCGTGGTCGGCCGGGCCGGCGAGGCGATCGGCGAGCGCAGGCTCAGCAGCTCCATCAGCCGCTCGGTCGCGCCCGCCGCGCGCAGCAGGTCGCCGTAGACCTCGGACAGGACCGCGACGCTGCCGACCAGGATGATCACGTAGACGACCGTCTGCCCGAGGTGGCCGGCCGTGATGGCGCCGTGCGCGACCGCCTGCGTGCCCTGGTACAGGCCCCAGAGCAGCGCGCCGAAGGTGGCGGTGATCACGAACGCGACCAGCGCGGCGCGCATCCGCGTGCGCTTCACCGCGGTGCCGAACGCGGCTTCCGTCGCGCGGTCGAAGCGCGCCGCCTCGCGCTGCTCCTGGGTGTAGCTCTGCACCACCGGAATCGCGTTCAGCACCTCGGAGGCGATCGCGCTGGTGTCGGCAACGCGGTCCTGGCTGGCGCGGCTGAGCTTGCGCACGCGCCGGCCGAAGTACAGGCTGGGCAGCACGACCAGGATCAGGATCCCCAGCACCTGCGTCATCACGTACGGGTTCGTGACGATCAGCATGCCCATCGCGCCGATCCCGAGCACCGCGTTGCGCAGCCCCATCGAGAGGCTGGAGCCGACCACCGTCTGGACCAGCGTCGTGTCGGTCGTCAGGCGCGACAGCACCTCGCCGGTCTGGTTGCTTTCGAAGAACTCGGGGCTTTGCGTCACGACGTGCGCGTAGACCGCGTTGCGCAGGTCCGCGGTGACGCGCTCGCCGAGCCAGGTCACGGCGTAGAAACGCAGCGCCGAGAACACCCCGAGCGCCGCGCCGACGCCGAACAGCGCGAAGAAGTGCTCGCGCATCGCCATCACGCGCGAGCCCGGGTCGGCGGCGACGAAGCCCTGGTCGATCAGCGACTTCATCGCGACCGGGAAGATCAGCGTGCTGACCGCCGCGCCGACCAGGAACAGGATCGCCAGGGCGATGCGGCCCCGGTAAGGCCGCAGGAACGGAAGGAGGCCGGCGAGCGAACGCACGTCGCGCGCGGGAACCGGAGCCGCCGCGGTGGCGGGCAGGGGCAGGGCGGGGCTGGACATCCGGCGAGTGTAGGCGAGCGCTCCCCGCCACCCAGCCCTTCCGGCATTAGGGTCGAGGGTAGCCTTGACAAATACTGCCTAGGCATGTATATTCCGTTTCAGGCTACAAAAGAACCCCGCCGTGAACCGTCTGACTCCCCGCCTCGCCCCACCCGCTGACTTCTATCGCGCCGATACGTATTGCGCCGAAGAAAGCGTGGGCTACATGATGAAGCGCGTGATGATGTCGGTTGTCGCGCAGGTCGACAAGCGGCTGGACGTGCACGGCCTCACCAGCGCCCAATGGGGCCCGCTGATGCGCCTGCAGAACACCGGCGGATCGACCGTCGCCGAGCTCGCGCGCTGGTTGCAGATCGATGCCGGCGCGATGACCCGCCTCCTCGACAGGCTCGAGAAAAAAGGCCTGTGCAAGCGCGTGCGGTCGACCGAAGACCGGCGCGTCGTGAAGGTCGAGCTCACGCCCGAGGGCGTGGCCGCGATCGACGCGGTGCCGGCGGTGCTTTCCGAGGTCATGAACGCGCACCTCGCCGGCTTTTCGAAGACCGAATGGGTGGCGCTGCGAGGCTACCTGCAACGCATGCTCGACGCCGGCGAGACGATGCGGGATCCGGGATGAAACACCATGAACAAGCTGCCCGCGTTGAATTCGCCAAATTACCTGCCTAAGCAAATGAAGCCACAACAACTATCGATGAACAGCGCCGACGCCCAGGAGGCGTGCAACGACGCCCGGGAGGCGTTCAAGAGCGGCGCGAGCAAGGTCGCGCTGGCAATTCCGACCCTGACGGCGGTCGCGATCGCGCTCGCTTCCAGCGTGGTGCTGACGCTCAGCGGCTGCGCCAGCAGCGCCGGCGTCGTGCCGTCCAGCGCGACGGTGGTCGCGCCGGCCAGCGTCGGCCTGGCGACCGGCAATGCGGCCGCGCCGGCCCTGAACACCGACTGGTGGCACGCGTTCGGCGACGCCACGCTGAACGACATCGTCGAACGCGCGCTCGCCGGCAACCCGAGCCTGAAGGTCGCGCAGGCGCGCTTCGCGCGGGCCCAGGCCGCGGTCGCCGGGGTGCAGGCGGCCGACGGCGTTCAAGTCAACGCCGAAGCCGACGTGAACCGCGAGCGCCTGAGCGGCACCGGCATCTTCCCGCCGCCGCTGGGCGGCGCGTGGTACACGATCGGCAACGTGCAGCTCGGCGCGTCCTACGAATTCGATTTCTTCGGCCGCAACCGGGCCGCGATCCAGGCCGCGGTCGGCGCGCAGCGCGCCGCGCAGGCCGACCTGCAGGCCTCGCGGATCCTGCTCGCGAGCAACGTCGCGCGCACCTACATCCAGATCGGCCGGCTGTTCGAGCAGCGCGGCGTCGCCGAGCGTTCGCTGAAGCAGCGCGACGAGATCCTCTCGCTGATCAAGCAGCGCGTCGAGGGCGGCCTGGACACGACGGTCGAACTGCGCCAGGGCGAGGGCGCGCTGCCCGAGTCGCGCCAGCAGATCGAGCAGCTCGACGAGCAGATCGCGCTGGCCCGCCACGCGCTGGCCGCGCTGACCGCGCAGGCGCCGGACGCCTATGACCAGCTGGTCGTGCCGCTCGGCACGGTCCAGGCCGTCACGGTGCCGGCGTCGCTGCCGGCCGACCTGCTCGGCCGCCGCGCCGACATCAGCGCCGCGCGCTGGCGCGTCGAGGCCGCGACCAGCGACGTCAAGAACGCGAAGGCGAGCTTCTACCCGAACATCAACCTGACCGCCGCGGCGGGGCTGAACGCGATCGGCCTGAACAACCTGTTCAAGTCCAACAGCGCGCAGTACGTCGTCGACCCGGCGATCACCTTGCCGATCTTCGACGGCGGCCGGCTGCGCGCGAACCTGCGCGGCAAGAACGCCGACCTCGACGCCGCGATCGAGAGCTACAACGGCGCCGTGCTCGACGCCGTGCACGACACCGCGGATCAACTCAGCTCGCTGCGCTCGATCGCGCGCCAGCAGGCCGAGCAGGCGAAGACGCAGGCGGCCGCCGAATCGGCCTTCGACCTCGCGACGCAACGCTACAAGGCGGGCCTGGGCACCTACCTGACGGTCCTGAACGCCGAGACCACCGTGCTGACGCAACGCCGCCTCGCGGCCGACCTGAAGGCGCGCGCCGTGGACGTGCAGATCCTGCTGATCCGCGCGCTCGGCGGCGGCTACACGCCCGACAGCGAT
>DASYCA010000458.1:0-7065 GCA_036500445.1 Burkholderiaceae bacterium
GTATCGAGCACTGCTGCCCACTCTGGGCGCGTTGCTCGTGATCGCCGCGGGGCCGTCCGCGACATTGAATCGCGTGCTGCTCTCCAACCGGCCGGCCGTGTGGATCGGCAGGATCAGCTATCCCCTGTACTTGTGGCATTGGCCGGTCTTGACCTTCGCCCGTTTCATGAATGCCGAGCTGCCGTCACCATGGCAGCGACTGGGCCTGCTGGTGGCGAGCGGCATCCTGGCGTGGCTGACCTATCGGTTCATCGAACTTCCGGTCCGATTCGGCTCGCCCAGACGATGGCAGTTCGTCACGCCGCTGGCAGGACTCATCGTCCTCGGGCTCTTGGGCCAGAACATCTACCTGCGCGATGGACTCGAATTCCGCAAGGCGAACCGGGGGCTGCCCGGCATGGCCGCGGCCGCGGACGGTTGGTATCGCCTGCATGATTGCTTGCTCGATCCGCCGGACATGGCCCGCATGGCCAGTGGGCAGAAGACCTTCTCCAAGGTCTGCGATGGTGGCGCCGCCGACTCCGGCCGGCCATTGATATTGATCTGGGGCGATTCGCACGCGGCGTCGCTGTACCCGGGCCTGCATGCGTACGCGTTGCAGCATGGCTTCGATGTCGCTCAGTTCACGGGCAGCGCGTGCCCCCCGATCGTCGAGGGCGACATCCCGGACAAACCGAAGGGTTGCGACGAGCTCGGGAAAGTTGCGCTGCGCAAGATCACCGAACTGAAGCCGGCCATCGTCGTCCTGGCGGGCTATTGGTCGCGCTACCAGGCGCCTGCCGCCGCGACGAACGGCATCTACCCCGCGCTGGCCGGCACCTTGAATTCGATCCGGCAGCTCAGCCCGGCCCGGATCGTTCTGGTCGGGCACCTTCCCACCTTCTTCGACAAGCAGGCGGGTATCGGCGTTCGGATGTTCGAGCCCGGCAAGCGGGACCGCACGTACAAGGGGTTCGACGAGCGCTCGCGCGCGAGCGATGGTTTGGTGCGCACGATCGCGGCAACGGCCGGCGTTTCCTTCTTTTCGCCGATCGATCTGCTCTGCAACGCCGGCGGGTGCCTGCTCTCGACATCGGATCGGGAACTCAAGCCGATTGCCTGGGACTATGGTCATCTGACCGCCTGGGGCTCTGAGTTCCTGATCGGCAAGGCCGTGGAGGCATCGCCGGAACTGTTCGCCGCGACGACCGGCGTGGCGCCGAACCGGGACACGGCGCGGCCTTGATCGGCTCGTCGCGCCGGTCGATCAACGGCCCGACAGGCGCGCGGCGATCGCCAACAGCGCGCCGACGTGCACGTCGACGCTCGGGTCGTAGCCCAGCGCGTCGCGCGGGCTTGCGAGCCGGTGGCTGCCGGCCTGCCAGCGCTGCACGGCGGTGGCGACTGCGGCGGGCAGGGCGGCCGGATCGCCGAGCGCGAACGGGATCGCGCCCGGCGCACGGATCACCTCGGCGCAGCCGACGCCCTCGGCCAGCAGCACCGGCGTGCCGCACAGCACCGACTCGACGCCGACGAGGCCGAAGGGCTCGTAGTGCGAGGCCATCACGGTGAAATCGGCCGCGCGGTACGCGTTCTCGATGTCGGTGCGGTAGCCGAGGTAGCGCACGTTGGGCAGCGCCGTGTCGGGCGCGCGGCCGGCGACCACGAGCGTCGCGGGCAGCGAGGTCTCCGCGAAGACGCGCGCGAGCAGGTCCAGGCCCTTGCGCCTGTGGCCGGTCGACGCGAGCAGGAAGACCGCGCGGTCGTCCGGCATCCCGAGCTCGCGGCGCAGCGCGGCGCGGGCGCCGTCGTCGACCGGCGAGAACTGGTCGCCGTCGATCGGCGGGTACAGCAGCTCGATCTTGGCGGCGTCGACGCCATAGAAGCGCAGCACCTCGCCGCGCATCTTCGCGGAGTGCGCGACGACGACCTTCGAGCCTTCGAGGTGGGCGCGTTCGAGCGCGATCTTCCAGCCGTCGCTGCGCCGCGCCCGCTGGTCCATCGCCTCGAGAAAGCCCGGGTGCGTGCTGCCGCAGATGCCGATGTCGGACCAGCGCGTCTGGTTGCAGGCGATCAGCGGGAACAGGCCGAGGCGGCGTTTCAAGCGGCCGATGCGCCAGTCGAACGCGAGGTCGCGCAGCTTGCCCGGCACGAAGCGGACCGACGCGTGCAGCGGGTCGACGAAGTCGTATTCGGGCAGCGCGGTGTCGAAGACTTTCGCGATCAGCGCCGGCCTGACGCCGCGCGCGTGCAGCCCGCGCACGATCGTCATCGCGTAGCGCTCGATCCCGCCGCTGTTGCGCAGGCCGTGGTTGCTGATCGCGAGTTTCATCGCGGTGCTGCTGGCTCCCTCGCCCCTCTGGGGAGAGGGGTGGGGTGAGGGGTGAGAGTCCGCCGACATCTCTGCCTGCGGGCCCTCACCCCAGCCCTCTCCCGGAGGGAGAGGGAGCATGCGGTGCGATTTGACGCGGCTCTCACGCGGCGCTGTTGAACACGACCGGCGGCTTCAGTCGCAGCGACAACTTCGCGCGCCACTGCGCGCGCGCAAGCAGCTTGCGGTCGTCGTCACTCAGCGTGCGGCCGGCCAGCGCCGCCTCGAGCTCGACCGGCTCGCCGCGGTGCAGGCAGATGCGGTCGAAATCGCGCTGGCTGATGCCCCACTTGTGCAGGAACTGCAGCCGGCCGTCGTTCTTCACGATGCGCCCGGTCGAGACGCAGGCGAAGTGGTACACCAGCGCGTCGCCCAGGCCGATGAAGGTGCGGCAGCCGGCCTGCCAGAGCTTCATGGACAAATCGTTGTCGCTGCTCATGCCGGGCGAGAGCTCGGTGCTGTAGCCGCCGACCTCGGTCCAGAGCTCGCGCGGCAGCAGCGTCGGCGGCCAGGTCGAGCCCAGCCAGTGGCCGCGCTTCAGGCGCGGCAGCGCCTGGATCAATTCGGCCTCGCGGAAGGTCGCCGGGTCGCGGCCGAAGTCCTCGGCGATCCCGCAGGGGTTCTTGCCGGCGCCGGGCTCGATCATCGTCGCCGAGATCATGAAGCGCCGGCCTTCGAGACGCTCGGCGACCTCGATCATCCGGGTGTCCCAGCCCGGCAGCACCGCCATGTCGTCGTTCAGGTAGACGAGGTAGGGGTGCGTCGCGAGCGCGGCGACGCGGTTCACGGCGTAGCAGATGCCGATGTTGTCGGGGCTCGCGGTGTGCTTCAGCCCTTGTGCGCGGACCCAGGCGAGCGTGCCGTCGGAGCCGTCGTTGACGTGGACGAGGATCTCGTGGTCAAACGCCGAGTGGCGCCGGATCGTCTCGACCGCGAGTTGCAGGAACGCCAGGTTGTTCCAGGTGGGGATGATGATCGAGAACACGCGGTTCAGCTCCTG
Source organism: Burkholderiaceae bacterium (assembly GCA_036500445.1). GTDB lineage: Bacteria > Pseudomonadota > Gammaproteobacteria > Burkholderiales > Burkholderiaceae_C > LMDS01. The sequence continues at coordinate 3,351 of DASYCA010000458.1, forward strand.
AATTGCAGCGCGTGCAGCCGCGCGTAGAGCCCGCCGTGATTGAGGAGCTCGGCGTGGCTGCCTTGCTCGACGACGCGGCCGGCCTCGATCGCGATGATGCGGTCGGCCAGCTCGATGGTCGAAAGCCGGTGCGCGATCACGATGCTGGTGCGGCCCGACATCAGCCGCTGCAGCGCCTGCTGGACCAGCCGCTCGGATTCGGAATCGAGCGCCGAGGTCGCTTCGTCCAGGATCAGGATCGGCGCGTCCTTGTAGATCGCCCGCGCGATCGCCATGCGCTGGCGCTGGCCGCCCGAGAGCTGGGTGCCGTTGTGGCCGATCGGGGTGTCGATGCCGTTCGGCAGCCCGGCGACGAAGCCGCTCAGGTTCGCGGCGGCCAGCGCCGCGTCGACGCGTTCGCGGTCCAGCTCGGTGCCGACGCACACGTTGGCCGCGACGCTGTCGTTGAACAGCACCACGTCCTGGCTGACGAGCGCGAACTGCGCGCGCAGCGCGGCGAGGCTCCATTGCCCGAGCTCGACGCCGTCCAGCGTGATGCTGCCGGCGCTCGGGTCCAGGAAGCGCGGCAGCAGGTTCACCAGCGTGCTCTTGCCGGCGCCCGAGGGCCCGACCAGCGCGACCGTCTCGCCGGCGCGGAAGTCGAGCGTGATGCCGGCCAGCGCCTGGGCCTCGCCGAAGCGCACCGCCACGTCGCGCAGCGCGAGCTCGCCGCGCGCGCGGCCCGGCGGCGGGGGCACGTGCGTGCCGCCGGCCTCGCGCGGCGCGTGCTCGATCAGCGTCATGCCGCGCTCGACCGACGCGAGGCCGCGCGAGATCGGCGCGACCACGTCCGACAGGCGCCGCAGCGGCGTCGCGATGCCGATCGCCGCGGTGATGAACGCGACGAAGGTGCCCGGCGTCATGCCGACGCCGCGGCTGCTCTGCCACAGCGCGATGCCGACGATCGCGGCGAGCGCGCAGGCGGTGATCAATTGCGTCACCGGCGTCGCGGTCGCCGACGCGACGGTCGACTTCAGCAGCAGCCGGCGCAGCGCCGCGCTCGCGGCCTCGAAGCGCGCGCGCTGCGCGACCTGCGCCGCGTGCAGCCGCACGATGCGCCAGGCCATCGCGTTCTCCTCGACCACATACGCGAGCTTGTCGACCGCGACCTGCGTCTCGCGCGTGATGCGGTGCATGCGCTTGCTGAACTGGCGCATCGCGATGCCGACCGTCGGCAGCAGCAGCGCGATGAACAGCGTCAGCTGCCAGTTGAACCACAGCAGCATCCCGAGCAGGCCCAGCACGGTAAAACTGTCCTTCAGCACCGTCTGGATCGCGCCGACGAGCTGCTGCACGCCGGCCAGCACCTCGTAGATCACGGTGTTGATCAGGCTGCTGGAGCTGCTGGTGCTGAAGAGTTTCGGGTGCGCGTCCAGCACGCGCTCGAACATGCGGGTGCGCATTTTGAGCGTCGCGCGGTGGGTCGACCACGCGAGCGTGTAGTCGACGACGAAGCCGGCCAGCCCGCGCACCAGGAACAGCGCGACGATCGCGAGCGGGATGGCCCAGAACGGAAAGCTCTGGCGTTGCAGCCCGTTGTCGACCAGCAGCTTGAAGATCCAGGCGATGCCGGCCTCGCAGCCGCCGGAGATCGCCGCACCCAGCGCGGCCAGCACGAAAGCCCAGTGAGAGCCCGAGAAATACGGGCCGAGCACGCGCAGCTTGCTCAGGAACGGCGAGGGGGTCATGGGCCGGCATTATCGGGGTGCCTACAATCGCGCTGTTTCCACCGCCCCGCGCCCATCGCTCGAGCCAAGCCCACGCGCTGAATGAGCACGCCGTCACTGTCGGTCATCCTGATCACGCACAACGAGGCCGGCAACATCGCGGCCTGCCTGGAGTCGGTCGCGTTCGCCGATGAATGGATCGTCGTCGATTCGGGCAGCACCGACGGCACGGCGGAGATCGCCCGCAGCCTGGGTGCAAAGGTCAGCGTGACCGCCGATTGGCCCGGCTTCGGGGCCCAGAAGAACCGCGCGCTGGCGCTGGCCAGCGGGCGCTGGGTCTTCAGCATCGACGCCGACGAGCGCGTGACGCCCGAGCTCGCGGCGGGCATCTGCGCGGCGATCGCGGCCGACGAGCCGGCCCACGCCGGCTTCGACCTCTCGCGCCTGTCCAACTTCTGCGGCCAGTGGATGCGCCACGGCGACTGGTACCCGGACCGCGTGCTGCGCCTGTTCCGGCGCGCGGCCGGGCGCTTCTCGAACGACCGCGTGCACGAGCGGCTGATCGTCGAGGGCCGCATCGGCCGCCTGGGCGGCGAGCTGCTGCACTACAGCATGCCGGACCTGCACAGCGCGCTCGACAAGCAGAACCGCTACAGCACCGGGCGGGCCGCCGACCGGGTCGCCGCCGGCAAGCGGGGCGGCCTGGGCAGCGCGCTTACGCATGGTTTCTGGGCCTTTCTGCGCTGCTATATGCTGCACCGCGGTTTCCTGGACGGGCGGCTGGGCTTCGTTCTGGCGGTTTACGTGGCCGAGACCACGTATTACCGTTACCTGAAAATGGGCTTGCTGGCCCGCGCCGCCGCTGACGCGAAGCAGCGCCAGTGAACCAAATCGACAAATCGGAATCACGCTACTCCATGCCTCATCGATGCCTGCCGAGCCGACGCTCGTTCACCCTGTTCGCCGCTGCCCTGGCCTCGACCCTCGCGCTGTTCGCGGGCTCGGCGCAGGCGCAGTTCCGGGTCGAGATCTCCGGGGTCGGCGCGACGCAGCTGCCGATCGCGATCGCGAAGTTCCGCGACGAAGACCGCGCGACGCCGTCGCTGTCGGTCTCGGCGATCGTGCGGGCCGACCTCGAGCGCAGCGGGCAGTTCCGCAGCGTCGACGCCTCGGGCGTGGCGCTGGACGAGAACAGCGCGCCGGCGTTCGCTGACTGGCGCGCGAAGCCGGCCGATGCACTCGCCGGCGGCTCGATCACGCGGCTCGCCGACGGCCGCTTCGACGTGCGCTTCAAGCTCTGGGACGTCGTCAAGGGCGCGCCGATCGCCGGCCAGAGCGTGGCCGTCGAGGCCGGCGACCTGCGCCTGGCCGCGCACCGCATCGCCGACGCGATCTACGAGAAGCTGACCGGCAACAAGGGCGTGTTCTCGACCCGCATCGCCTTCGTCACGAAGGGCGGCGGGCGCTTCACGCTGCGCGTCGCGGATGCCGACGGCGAGGGCGGCCAGGTTGCGCTGACGAGCGCGCAGCCGATCATCTCGCCCGACTGGTCGCCCGACGGCCGCTCGCTCGCCTACGTCTCGTTCGAGCGCCAGAAGGCCGTCGTCTACGTGCAGGACACCGCCAGCGGCGCGCGCCGCGAGGTCGCGAACTACCGCGGCTCGAACAGCGCGCCGTCCTGGTCGCCGGACGGCTCGCAGCTGGCCGTCACGCTGTCGCGCGACACCGGCTCGCAGATCTTCCTGGTCGACCGCAACGGCGCCATCGTGCGCAAGCTCACCAGCAGCAACTCGATCGACACCGAGGCGACCTTCGCGCCCGACGGCCGCAGCCTGTACTTCGTCAGCGACCGCGGCGGCGGCCCGCAGATCTACCGCGTCTCGCTGAACGGCGGCAACGCCGAGCGCGTGACCTTCGGCGGCAACTACAACATCAGCCCGTCGATCAGTCCCGACGGCCGCACGCTGGCGTACATTTCGCGCGTCAGCGGCGCGTTCCGCCTCTACACG
>DASYCA010000459.1:0-16651 GCA_036500445.1 Burkholderiaceae bacterium
GGGCTATCTCGAGCGTGTCGCCAGCGGGTTCTATCGCTACCTTTCGTTCTCTCGAGGCCCGCTGACGATCACCGTCATCGGTTCGACCGCATTGATCAACTCGGCACTCACCTCGGAAGTGACCGTTGACGGTGTTGCCAAGACCTTGCGCAACGATGTGCTCGTCGTATGGGTTCACGAGGGCGATCGTTGGCGATTCGCGGCATATCAACCAACGCCGATTCCAGCAGCTTCCCCGGGTTCGATGGCGGCTCAAGCATGAGCCGGGCCATTGTGATCGCCCACGCCGGCGGCCCCGAGGTGCTGGAACTCAAGCGCGTCAGCGTGGAGGCGCCCGGGCCGGGCGAACTCCTCGTTCGGCACACCGCCATCGGCGTCAACTTCCACGACGTGTACGTTCGATCGGGACAGTACCCGAACATCCTTCCCATGCCCGGCATTCCCGGGGTCGAAGCCTGCGGCGTGGTCGAGGCCATCGGTTCGGGCGTGGCCGGGTTCGAACCCGGTGATCGAATCGCCTACATGTCCTCGCGCTACGGCGCGTACAGCGAAATACGCAATCTGGACGCCCGGTTGGCGGTGCACGTTCCGCCGGAAATATCCGACAAGGCAGCCGCCACCCTGATGGTGAAGGGAACGACGGCCGCGCTGTTGTTGTTCGAGGTCGCTCCGGTCGAGCGCGGCGACACCATTCTTGTTCATGCGGCAGCAGGGGGGATGGGACGCCTGCTTTCCCAATGGGCGAGCCGCATCGGTGCAACCGTCATCGGAACCGTTGGCGGCGATCACAAGAAGTCGATCGCACTGGACTCGGGTTGTCACGACGTGATCGACTATTCCAGCGAGGACTTCGTACGACGGGTTCGCGAACTGACGTCTGGACGCGGTGTGCGCGTGGTCTACGACTCGGTCGGCCAAGCGACGTTTTCCGGCTCGATCGAATGCCTGGCGAAGCGCGGACACCTGGTCAGTTTCGGTCAATCGTCGGGCCCTGCCGAGCCGATCACGATGGCGCAACTCAGCGCCAAATCCTTGACCGTCTCGCGGCCCATCGTCTTCCACTACGTGGAGGACTACGCCGCGTTCGAAGCGCTGATCAAGAAGGTGTTTGCCGCGCTTTCAGCGGGAATCATCACGGCCGGGATCCTGAGTGAGTATTCGCTGGCCGATGCGAGGCTGGCGCACCGCGACCTTGAACGGCGCATCGCGATGGGTTCCCCCGTGCTCATTCCCTGAGAACCCGTCCCAAGCGCTAGCGAACACCTTGCGTGGTTTCGATGCGTTGTACCGTCTCCAGCAGCACCGGAACGACCTCGGTCTCCAGTTTTCCTTCCGGAATTCGGGGACCGGAAAGCGTGCAGCTCAACGCGATGGGGATCTCGTGAGGTGACAGCCGGACCGGGGCTGAAACGCCGTGCACGTCGCTGTGCCAGTCTCCCCGCGCATGACAGTATCCATGCGCGGCGAATCGTTTCACGTCGGCCTCCCAGGCGGGGCGATACGTCTCGAAAAGCGCGGCATCGTGGACTTTGAGGTGGTTCAGAATCGCCGCTTGTTCTGCCGGTGGACGCGCCAAGATCAGCGCGCGGCCGATGGAGCCGGCCAGTAGAGGTCGGTTGCTTCCGATGTCCGGCAAATACCGATTTGCCGCATCGGCGCGGACCGTATCCACGTACACGACGCTGGAGCGATCACGAATGCCCATGTTGACGGTGCATCCGGTCTTGCGCGCGAGCTGCTCCATCAACGGACGCGCCGCCTGCCGCACGGCCATGCTCGCCAGCAAAGGATGACACATCGACAGGACGCCCGAACCCAGTCGGTACTTCTGCAACGCTTGGTCGTGGGTCAGGTATCCCAGCAACGTCAGCGTGTAGGTCAGGCGCGAAACAGTGGCCTTCGGCAAGCCGGTCCGCTCGGAGAGCTCTCGATTCCCCAACAAGGGCTCAGTGGGTGTGAAGACGCGCAGCACCCCCATGCCGCGCGCCAGATTCATCGAGAAATGGCGATCCAGCGACAGATCGTGCGGGTCGACCAGGCCCGGCAGGGCAATGTGGCTCATGCCTCGTGCCTTTTGTGCGTCTGGGGTCATCATCAATCCTCGATATCCGGCATTCGAACTGATCGAACATATTTTCATCGATCCGGCGCCGCTCAAATCCGTCCGCCTTCGGGTTAACCCCGAATCACGCCGCTTGCAAGCGGCGGGCCCACCTCGTATTATTTACCGACCGGACGGTCGAATATGTTTTAGACCGGTTCGGCATTGCTCTCTGGTGAATGGACGCGCTCATGCCTTATTCGTTGAACCCCGCCACCTCGATTGCCGTGATCGGCGCCGGCAGCATGGGGGCCGGCATTGCGCAGCTCGCCGCGCAGTCCGGCCACGGGGTGCGGCTGTTCGATGCGCAACCCGGCGCGGCCGAGAACGGGCTCAAGCGCATCGCGGTGGACCTGGACGGCGCCGTCAAGCGCGGCAAGCTCGACGCCGCCTCCCGCGACGAGGTGCTGCGCCACATCACGGTCGCCGAATCGATCGAGGCGCTCGCCGGCTGCGGGCTCGTGATCGAGGCGATCGTCGAGAAGCTGGAGGTCAAGCAGGGCCTGTTCCGCCAGCTCGAGGCGCTGATCTCGGCGGACGCGGTGATCGCGACCAACACCTCGTCGATTTCGATCACCGCGGTCGCGCAGGGGCTGCAGCACCCGCAGCGCCTGATCGGCTGGCACTTCTTCAACCCGGCCACGCGCATGAAGCTGGTCGAGGTCATCCCCGGCGTCGAGACCGACCCGGCGCTGATCCCGGCGATGCACGCGCTGTCCAAGGCCTGGGGCAAGACCTCGGTCGATGCGCCGAACGCGCCGGGCTTCATCGTCAACCGCGTCGCGCGGCCGTACTACGCGGAAGGCTTGCGGCTGCTGGCCGAAGGCCTCGCGCCGGCGCCGGCGATCGACCGGCTGATGCGCGAGGCCGGCGGCTTCGCGATGGGGCCGTTCGAGCTGATGGACCTGATCGGGCTGGACGTGAACCTGTCGGTGACCGAATCGGTGTTCCAGGCGACCGCGTTCGACACCCGCTACGCGCCGCACGTGATCCAGCAGGAGCTGGTGCGCAGCGGGCGCTTCGGGCGCAAGACCGGGCGCGGCTTTTACACCTACGGCAAGGACGTCGCGGCGCCGGTCGTCGCGACCGTCACGCCGGGTGACGCGAGCGGCACGCTCGAGGCCGCCGCGAACCTCGGGCTGCTCGCACCGCTGGTGCAGCGGCTGCAGGCGGCCGGCGTGCGCGTCACGACGCACGCGGGCCTCGCGGACGAGACGCTCGCGATCGGCGCGACCCGCATCGCGCTGACCGACGGCCGCACGGCCGCCGAGCGCGGCGCCTCCGGCGCGCTGGTGCTGCTCGACCTGGCGCGCGATTTCTCGACCGCGACGACGCTGGGCGCCACGGCCAATGCGGGCGGCGCGCCCGCGCTGCCGGCGCTCGCCGCGCTGCTGCAGGCCGCGCAGATCGCGCTGATCGCGCTCGACGACGTCGCCGGCCTGGCGCTGATGCGCAGCGTCTGCTGCCTCGCGAACGAGGCCGCCGACGTGATGACCTGGACCGGAACGATGGCCGTCGACATCGACATCGCGATGGTCCTGGGCACCGCCTACCCGATGGGGCCGCTGGCCTGGGCCGATGCGCTGGGCACCGCGCGCGTCGCGACGGTGCTCGCGAACCTGCAGGCGCACTACGGCGAGGTCCGCTACCGGCGCGCGCCGCGCCTGTCGCGGCTGAATTTCACCGGAGGCTTGTTCCATGGCTGAGCGCACGCCGCAGCAAACCGCAGACCTCGTGCACGAGGGCATGCTGCGCAACGACCGCGCGACGAAATGGCTCGGCATGCAGATCGTCGACGTCCAACCCGGCAGCGCGACGATCACGATGGCGGTGCGCGACGAGATGCTGAACGGCCACGACCTGTGCCACGGCGGCCTGATCGCGACACTCGCCGATTCGACCTTCGCGTTCGCCTGCAACTCGTACGACGAGCTGACGGTCGCGTCCGGCTTCGGCATCGATTTCGTCGCGCCGGGCCGGCTGCACGACGTGCTGACCGCCCGCTGCACCGAGGTCTCGAAGGCCGGCCGCACCGGCGTCTACGACTGCGAGGTCACGAACCAGCGCGGCGAACGCATCGCGGTGTTTCGCGGGCGCTCGTACACGATGAAAGGCAAGCCGGCTGTCCCCGTTCATAACGCCGGCGGAGGAGACGACGATGCCCGTGAAAACACCCGCCCCCGGCGAGCTCGACCCGATCGAGACCGCGAGCCGCGACGAGGTCCTCGCGCTGCAACTGACGCGCCTGAAGACGACGCTCGCGCACGCCTATGACAACGTCCCGCACTACCGCAAGGCCTTCGACGCCCAGGGCGTGCACCCGGACGATCTGAAATCGCTCGCCGACCTCGCGAAGTTCCCGTTCACGGTGAAGAAGGACTTGCGCGACAACTACCCGTTCGGCCTCTTCGCGGTGCCGCGCGAGCAGGTCGTGCGCTTGCACGCCTCGAGCGGCACGACCGGCAAGCCGACCGTCGTCGGCTACACCGCGAACGACATTTCCAATTGGGCCGACCTGGTCGCGCGCTCGATCCGCGCCGCCGGTGGCCGCAAGGGCGACATCATCCAGGTCTCCTACGGCTACGGCCTGTTCACTGGCGGCCTCGGCGCGCACTACGGCGCCGAGCGGCTGGGCTGCACCGTGATCCCGATGTCGGGCGGGCAGACCGAAAAGCAGGTCCAGCTGATCCAGGACTTCAAGCCCAGCTTGATCATGGTCACGCCGAGCTACATGCAGGTGATCATCGAGGAGATGCGGCGCCAGAAGATCGACCCGCGCGAGACCTCGCTGAAGGTCGGCATCTTCGGCGCCGAGCCCTGGACCGAGGCGATGCGGCGCGAGATCGAGACGAACGCCGCGATCGACGCGGTCGACATCTACGGCCTGAGCGAGGTGATGGGCCCGGGTGTGGCGAGCGAGTGCATCGAGAGCAAGGACGGTCCGGTCGTCTGGGAGGACCACTTCTATCCCGAGATCGTCGACCCGGAGACCGGTGCGGTGCTGCCCTATGACGAACACAAGGGCAGCGGCGAAGGCGAACTGGTGTTCACCTCGCTGACGAAGGAGGCGCTGCCGATCATCCGCTACCGCACCCGAGACCTGACGCGCCTGCTGCCGCCGACCTCGCGCGCGTTCCGCCGCATGGGAAAGATCGTCGGCCGCAGCGACGACATGCTGATCATCCGCGGCGTCAACGTCTTCCCGACCCAGATCGAGGAGATCGTGCTCGCGCACGGCCAGCTCTCGGGCCAATATCAACTGCAGATCAGCCGCGAGGGCCTGCTCGACGAGGTCGCGATCCATTGCGAGCTGCAACCCGGCGCGCAGGGCGATGCCAAGGAGATCGCCGGCTGGGTCACGCACCGCGTGAAGACGCTGGTCGGCATCTCGACCCGGGTCAGCGTGCTCGCCCCCGATTCGATCGAACGCACGCTGACCGGCAAGGCCCGGCGCGTCGTCGACAAGCGTCCCAAGTAAACAAGGAGTTCCGCATGTACACGCAAGCGATGGACACGATGGGCAAGGACGACGGCGGGAATGGAAAGCCCGCCGCGGTCCGCAGTGCCGACGAGCTGAAATTGCAGCAGCGCTTCGACGAGCGCATCGACGCCGGCGACTTCATCGAGGCGAAGGACTGGATGCCCGATCACTACCGCAAGACGCTGGTGCGCCAGATCAGCCAGCACGCGCACTCCGAGATCGTCGGCATGCTGCCCGAAGGCAACTGGATCTCGCGCGCGCCGACGCTGAAACGCAAGGCGATCCTGCTCGCGAAGGTGCAGGACGAAGGCGGCCATGGCCTGTACCTGTACGCCGCGGCCGAGACGCTGGGCACCTCGCGCGATCAGCTGTTCCACGCGCTGCACACCGGCAAGGCCAAGTACAGCTCGATCTTCAACTACCCGACCCTGAGCTGGGCCGACATGGGCACGATCGGCTGGCTCGTCGACGGCGCCGCGATCATGAACCAGGTGCCGATCTGCCGCTGCTCCTACGCGCCGTATGCGCGCGCGATGATCCGCATCTGCCGCGAAGAAAGCTTTCACCAGCGCCAGGGGTTCGAGGCGCTGCTGACGATGATGACCAAAGGCACCGAGGCGCAGAAGGCGATGGTGCAGGACGCGGTGAACCGCTGGTGGTGGCCGTCGATCATGATGTTCGGGCCGCCGGACGACCAGAGCCCCAACAGCGCGCAGTCGATGCGCTGGGGCATCAAGCGGGTCAGCAACGACGAGCTGCGCCAGCGCTTCATCGACGCGACGGTGGATCAGGCCAAGCTGCTCGGCGTCACATTGCCCGATCCGGATCTGAAATGGAACGAGGCGCGCCAGGCGCACGACTTCGGGGTGATCGACTGGAGCGAATTCTGGCGCGTCATCGCCGGCGACGGGCCCTGCAATCGCGAGCGTCTGCAGGCCCGCGTCGACGCCTGGGATGAAGGCGCCTGGGTGCGCGAGGCAGCGATGGTCCATGCGAACAAGCAATCGATGAAGGAAGCAGCATGAGCACGACCCCGACCGCACAACAGGAATGGCCGCTGTGGGAGGTGTTCGTCCGCAGCAAGGCCGGCCTGGACCACAAGCACTGCGGCAGCCTGCACGCGGCCGACGCGAAGATGGCGATCCAGATGGGCCGCGACGTCTACACCCGGCGCCAGGAAGGCGTCAGCGTCTGGGTCGTGCGCTCGGACCAGATCGTCGCGAGCGACCCGGCCGACAAGTCGATGTACTTCGATCCGGCCGAGGACAAGGTCTACCGCCACCCGACCTTCTACGAGCTGCCGAAGTCGCTCGACCACATGTGAAGGAAGCGACGATGCAAGCGTCCATCCAACTCCAACGCGCGCCCGAGGTCCAGTACCTGCTGCGCATCGGCGACACGATGTTGATCCTCGCGCAGCGCCTGGGCGAATGGTGCGGCCACGCGCCGGCGCTCGAGGAAGACATCGCGCTCGCGAACATGGCGCTCGACCTGATCGGCCAATCGCGCGCGCTGCTGACGCACGCCGGCACGCTCGAAGGCGCCGGCCATGACGAAGACCAACTCGCGTTCCTGCGCGACGAGCGCGACTATTTCAATGCGACGATCGCCGAGCTGCCGCGCGGCGACTTCGCGTTCACGGTGCTGCGCAACCTGATGCTCGCGACCTGGGCCCGGTTGCTGTGGGAGCGGCTCGATGAGTCGAGCGACGCCGAGCTCGCGGCGATCGCCGGCAAGGCGGTTAAGGAAGCGCGCTACCACCAGCAGCACGCCGCCGACTGGGTCGTGCGCCTGGCCGACAGCACGCCCGAAGCGCGCCGCCGCACCGAGGCCGCGCTGGCCGCGCTGTGGCGCTTCACGCCCGAGCTGTTCGAGAGCGACGCGGTCGACACGGCCGCAAGCGCCGCCGGTCTCGGGCCGGGCTTCCGCGATCTGCGCGAGCCGTGGATGGCCGAGATCGGTGCCGTGTTCGATGAGGCGGGCCTCGCGATCCCGGCCGACTCCGCGTTCCGCAGCACCGGCACGCGTGGCGTGCACAGCGAGCACATGGGCTTCGTGCTGGCGGAGATGCAGCACCTGCAGCGCAGCTTTCCCGGAGGCGTGTGGTGATGTTGGCGGACCACGTGGCCCTCACCCCAGCCCTCTCCCAGAGGGAGAGGGAGTCTCTGGTGTTGCCCCCTCTCCCTCTGGGAGAGGGCTGGGGTGAGGGCTCGCGCGTCCGCGCCGCCTGGCACATCCTCTCCACCGTCCCCGACCCCGAGGTCCCCGCGATCTCGGTCACCGAGCTCGGCATCGTGCGCGACGTGATCGACCACGACGACGTGCTCGAGATCGTGCTGACCCCCACCTACTCCGGCTGCCCCGCGACCGAGGTGATCGAGCAGGACGTGCTGAAGGCCCTGCACGCCGCCGGCCTCGGCCCCGCGCGCGTCAGCCTGAAGCGCGCGCCGGCCTGGACCACCGACTGGATCAGCGCCGACGGCAAGCGCAAGCTGCTGGCCTACGGCATCGTCCCGCCCGGCCCGGCCTCGGACGCGCAAGTCCCGATCCGCTTCTTCCCGCGCAAGACCCTGTCGCTCGCCTGCCCGCGCTGCGGCAGCCACCAGACCGAACGCCTCGCCGCCTTCGGCTCCACCGCCTGCAAGGCGACGTGGCGCTGCCTCGCGTGCCAGGAGCCGTTCGAACACTTCAAGCCGATCTGACGACCATGCAACACCAACTGCCGTGTTCGCCGCTGCGGGCCGAGCGCCGGGCCGCTCCCAAGCCGGCCCGCATCCCCTCGGGGGATCGGCAAACGTACTCGTTTGACGAGGGGTTCCAATGAGCGTCATCTTCCACCCGCTGCGCGTGCGCGAGGTCCTGCCCGACACGGCCGAGGCCGTCGTCGTCGCGTTCGACGTCCCCAGCGACCTGCGCGAGGTCTTCAGCTTCACGCAGGGCCAGTACCTGACCTTGCGCCGCGACATCGAAGGCGCCGACCTGCGCCGCTCCTATTCGATCTGCGCCGGCGTCGACGACGGCGAGCTGCGCGTCGGCGTGCGCAAGGTCAACGGCGGCGTGTTCTCGAACTGGATCAACGCACACCTGAAACCCGGCGACGTGATCAACGTGATGGCGCCGCAGGGCCGCTTCTTCGTCGAGCTCGACCCGGGCGCGCGCCGCCACCACGTCGGCATCGCCGGCGGCAGCGGCGTGACGCCGATCCTCTCGACGATGAAGACGGTGCTGGCGCGCGAGCCGCTGAGCGATTTCACGCTGATCTACGGCAACCGCGCGCTGAAGTCGACGATGTTCAAGGAAGAGATCGAGGACCTGAAAAACCGCTACCTGACGCGCCTGACCCTGCACCACGTGTTCTCCGACGAGCACACCGACGCGCCGCTGAACATGGGCGTGATGAACCGCGACAAGATCGGCGAGTTCCTGAAGACCGTCGTGCCCGCCGCGGGCATCGACCACGTGTTCATCTGCGGCCCGTTCCAGATGAACGACGAGGCCGAGGCCGCGCTGCTCGCCGCCGGCGTCCCGGAAGACCGCATCCACATCGAGCGTTTTGGATTGGCGCCGCAAGCGCAGCAGGTCGGAGCCGTGATCCACGAGGCCAAGCCCGGGGATGCCGAGCAGGCTCGGATCACGATCATCCGCGACGGCCTGAAGCGCGAGATCTCGTTCACGAAGAACCAGCCGAGCATTCTCGACGCCGCGTCGGCCGCCGGGCTGGAGGTGCCGTTCTCGTGCACCTCGGGCGTCTGCGGCACCTGCCGCGCCAAGCTGGTCGAGGGCGAGGTGCGGATGGAACGCAACTTCGCGCTCGACAAGAACGAGGTCGCCAACGGCTTCGTGCTGACCTGCCAGGCCCATCCGCTGACGCCGCACGTCGTGCTGTCGTTCGACGAGAGATAAGGACCCGTTTTCATGACCACCACCCTTCAAAGCTTCATCGGCGGCCGCTGGCTCGGCAGCCAGGCCGCCCAGCAACTGCACAGCGCGATCAACGGCCGCCCGGTCGCGGCGACCCACGCCGAGGCGATCGACTTCGGCGAGGCCGTCGCGTACGCGCGCAACGTCGGCCTGCCGGCCCTGCTCGCGCTCGACTTCCAGCAGCGCGCGCAGGCATTGAAGGCGCTCGCGAAGTACCTGAACGAGCACAAGGAGCAGCTCTACGCGATCTCGGCCCACACCGGCGCGACCAGGGCCGACAGCTGGATCGACATCGAAGGCGGCAGCGGCACGCTGTTCGCGTATTCGGGCGTCGGCACCAACGAGCTGCCCTCGGGCAACCTGGTCCACGAAGGCCCGGTGCTGGCGCTGGGCAAGAAGGGCGGCTTCGCCGGCACCCACATCCTGGTGCCGCGCGGCGGCCTGGCGGTGCACATCAACGCGTTCAACTTCCCCATCTGGGGCCTGCTGGAAAAATTCGCGCCGAGCTTTCTGGCCGGCATGCCCTGCATCGGCAAGCCCGCGACGGCGACCAGCTACCTGACCGAAGCGGCGGTGCGGTTGATCCACCAATCCGGCATCCTGCCGCCCGGCGCCTTGCAGCTCGTGATCGGCAGCACCGGCGACCTGCTCGACCGGCTCGACGGCCGCGACGTCGTCACGTTCACCGGCTCGGCCGACACCGCCGCGAAACTGCGCGTGCACCCGAACGTCATCCGCCACTCGGTCCCGTTCAACGCCGAAGCCGATTCGCTGAACTGCGCGATCCTCGCGGACGACGTGACGCCCGACGACGAGGAGTTCGACCTGTTCGTCAAGGAGGTCGCGCGCGAGATGACGGTCAAGGCGGGCCAGAAGTGCACCGCGATCCGGCGCGCGATCGTGCCGCGCCGGCAACTCGATGCCGTGATCGAGAAGCTGCGCGCGCGCCTGGTGAAGACCGTCGTCGGCGATCCGGCCGTTGAGACCGTGCGGATGGGCGCACTCGCCTCGCACGCCCAGCAGAGCGACGTCGCCGCCCGCGTCGCGACGCTGATGCAAGGCGCCGAGCTCGTCTACGGCGCACGCGACGGCTTCGCGCCGGTCGGCGACGGCGTCAACGAAGGCGCCTTCTTCGCGCCGACGCTGCTGCTGAGCCGCGACCCGCTGACGAACGACGCCGTCCACGACGTCGAGGCCTTCGGCCCGGTCAGCACGCTGATGCCTTACGAGGGCCTCGACGAAGCGATGGCGCTGGCCGCGCGCGGCAAGGGCAGCCTGGTCGGCACGCTGGTCACGCGCTCGCCCGCGATCGCGGCCCGCGTGATCCCGGTCGCCGCCGCGCTGCACGGCCGCTTGTTGATCCTCGACCGCGAGGCTGCGGCCGAATCCACCGGCCACGGCTCGCCGCTGCCGGTCCTGAAACACGGCGGCCCGGGCCGCGCCGGCGGCGGCGAGGAGCTCGGCGGCGTGCGCGCCGTCAAGCACTACCTGCAGCGCGCCGCGCTGCAGGGCTCGCCGACGATGCTCGCGGCCGTCACCGGCGAGCACATCCGCGGCGCGAAGGTGAACGAATCGGAGGTGCACCCGTTTCGCCGCTGGTTCGAAGACCTGCAGATCGGCGACTCGCTGCTGACCCACCGGCGCACCGTCGGCGAGGCCGACATCGTCGCGTTCGGCGGCATCTCGGGCGACTATTTTTATATGCACTTCGACGAGATCGCCGCGAAAGAAAGCCCGTTCGGCAAGCGCATCGCGCACGGCTACTTCGTGCTGTCGGCGGCCGCCGGCCTGTTCGTCTCGCCGGCCCCGGGGCCGGTGCTGGCGAACTACGGGCTGGACACGCTGCGCTTCGTCAAGCCGGTCGGCATCGGCGACACGATCCGCGCGCGGCTGACCTGCAAGCGCAAGACCGACCGGCAGAAGAAGGACGCCAACGGCGTCGGCCAGGGCGTCGTCGCGTGGGATGTGGAGGTCACGAACCAGCTGGATGAACTGGTCGCGAGCTATGACATTTTGACGTTGGTTGCAAAGCGCGGATAGCCGCGCGCGAGTCGCCGCCATGTCGCCATCGAAGGTCGAGCGCGCCGGTCGCTGCGCGCTCGCCATCGGCGTCGTCACCCTGCTGCCGGCCTGCATGGTCCTGCCGCGCACGGTCCAGATCGCCGATCGGGATTGCCAGCTGATGGCGCGCCATGTCGTGCTCGAGGAAACGCAGGTCGCGGCGATCGGCGGCTGCGCGAATCAGGGTTGCGTCGCATTGATCGTCGCCGCGGGCGTCGTGACCGCCGCGACGGCCGTTGTTTCTGGCACGATCTACATCGTCGGCAACGCGGCGTACTGGCTCGAACGCCAGGCCCGCTGCGAGCCGCCGCGCCCGCAACCCGAGATCGACGCCCTCATGCCCACGCCCGCCCCATGACATCCGCCCGCCCATGCCTCGCCGCTGCCCTGGCCCTCGTCGCGTTGTGGATCGCCGCTCCCGCGGCCGCCCAGCAGCTCTACCGCTGCGGCAACACCTACAGCCAGACGCCCTGCGCCGCCGACGCGGCGCCGCTGCGCAGCCGCAGCGACGCCGCCCCCGACGCCGCGCCCGGCCTGAGCGGCGGCGAACTCTGCAGCGCCGCGGTCGTCCAGGAGCTGCAGCTCGACGACAGCGGCACCGTGCAGATCGACAGCGTGACGAAGGCGCCGGCCGAAGTGATCCAGTACGCCGACAAGCCGACCGCCACACACAAGTTCATCGTCACGCTGAAAATCAAGCCCTACGCGCCGTACAGCGGCCCGCGCGCCTTCAGCTGCAACCTGAGCGAGGACGAGCACCGCGTCCTGCGCTTCGCCGCGCGCCGGCCCTGAATCGCTGCCAAGCGCGGCCGGACCGCCATTTGATCAATAGCCCAGCGCCAGCCCGCTGTTGCGGCGCGGGTCGTTGGCGCCGTAGTAGAGGTTCTTGCCCACCGGCTTGCCGCCCAGCGACGGCGCACCCACCAGGATCGCCGCCACATGGTTCGCCGGTTGCGGCGGCCCGAACTTCTGGCCGTAGCCTTCGAGAATCTTCTGCGTGTCCGGGCTCAGGGCGAAGGTGTCGATGTTGGTCAGGTCGGGCAGCCACTGCTGGTGGAAGCGCGGCGCATCCACCGCCTCCTGCACGTTCATGCCGTAGTCGATCACGTTGACGATGGTGTGCAGCACCGCCGTGATGATGCGGCTGCCGCCCGGCGTGCCGACCACCATCACGGTCTTGCCGTCCTTGGTCACGATGGTCGGGCTCATCGAACTCAGCGGGCGCTTGCCCGGTGCGATCGAGTTGGCCTCGCCCTGCACCAGCCCGTACATGTTGGGCACGCCGACCTTGGACGTGAAATCGTCCATTTCGTCGTTCAGCATCACGCCGGTCTTGGCGGCGGTGACCTTGGCGCCGAACCAATCATTGAGCGTGTAGGTGACCGACACCGCATTGCCCCACTTGTCGACGATCGAGTAGTGGGTGGTGTTGCTGCCCTCGTGCGGCGGCACGCCCGGTTTGATGTCCTTGGAGACGCCGGCATGGGTCGGGTCGATCACCGCGCGAATCTGCGCCGCATAGTTCTTGTCGAGCAGGTGATCGATCGGGTTCTTCACGAAGTCCGGATCACCGAGATAGCTGTTGCGATCCATGTACGAATGACGCATCGCCTCGATCTGGTACTGCACCGCCTGGGCCGAGCGGAAGCCCAGGTCCTTCATCGGATAGCCCTCGAGGATGTTCAGGATCTCGCAGATCACCACGCCGCCCGAACTCGGCGGCGGAGCCGAGACCACGCCGTAGCCGCGGTAGTTGCACTCCACCGGCTTGAGTTCGCGCGTGCCGTACTGGTCGAGATCGGCCTGGGTCAGGATGCCGTGGCCGGCCTGGCTGCTGGCGACGATGGCCGCGCCCACCGGCCCCTTGTAGAAGCCGGCCTCGCCTTTCTCGGCGATCAGCTGCAGCGTCTTCGACAGGTCCTTCTGGACGATCTTCTGGCCGACCTGGAACGGCTCGCCGTGATTCAGGAAGATCGCGGCCGAGGCCGGGTCCTTCTTGAAGTCCGCGGTCGCGGTCCAGAACATGTCGATGTCGCCCTGGTCGAGCACGAAGCCGTTCTTGGCGTACGCGATCGCCGGCGCCATCACGGTGGCGCGCTTCATCGTCCCGTACTTCGACAACGCGTACTCCATGCCCGAGACCGTGCCCGGCACGCCCACGGCCAGGTGCCCGGTGGTGCTGGCGCCCTTGACGACGTTGCCGTCCTTGTCGAGGTACATGTTCGCGGTCGCCGCCAGCGGCGCCTTCTCGCGGAAATCGAGAAAGGTCTTGCGGCCGTCGGCGAGCTGGATGGTCATGAAGCCGCCGCCGCCGATGTTGCCGGCCGCGGGATAGACGACGGCCATCGCATAGCCGACCGCGACCGCGGCGTCGACCGCGTTGCCGCCTTCTTTGAGCACGTCGACGCCGACGTGCGTCGCGAGGTGTTGGGCCGTGACGACCATGCCGTGCTCGGCGGCGACCGGTGCCTGCGAGGCGGCATGTGCGGTGTTGATCGCGACCGCGATCACGACCACCGACGCGAGCCGCGCCGGTGTCTGCGGAAACTGTCTTTTCATGGTGCTTGTCTCGTGGTTGTTGTTGTGGAAAGGTGACTAGAACCGCGGCGCCGGATCGAACTCGCCCGCCAGCGCGCGCCAGACCCGTGGCGCCGTCAGCGGCATCTGCAGCTGCT
Source organism: Burkholderiaceae bacterium (assembly GCA_036500445.1). Classification (GTDB taxonomy): domain Bacteria; phylum Pseudomonadota; class Gammaproteobacteria; order Burkholderiales; family Burkholderiaceae_C; genus LMDS01. The sequence continues at coordinate 14,240 of DASYCA010000459.1, forward strand.
CGGCCCTGCGGCCGAGGCCGGCATGATCGAGCGCATCGATCACCGCGTTGACGACGGCCGGCGTCGCGCCGATCGTACCGAGCTCGCCGACGCCCTTCACGCCGAGCAGGTTCGTCACGCACGGGATGCTGGTGTCGAACTCGGTCTTGAAGAAGCCCGTCGCGATGTCGGCGCGCGGCATCGCGTAGTCCTGGAAGCTGGCGGTCAGCAGCTGGCCGCTGTCCGGGTCGTAGACGATCGATTCGGTCAGCGCCTGGCCGATGCCCTGCACCGCGCCGCCCTCGATCTGGCCGCCGACGATCGCGAAGTTCACGACGCGGCCGATGTCGTTGACCGACGCGTAGGCGACGACCTCGACGTGGCCGGTGTCCGGATCCACTTCGACCTCGCAGACGTGGCAGCCGTTCGGCCACGTCGGCCCGCTGACGCTGCTGGTCGAGTCGATGTAGATGCGCCGCTCGGGCTGCTTGCCGGCCAGCTCGAACAGGTCGATCCCGAGGTCGGTGCCGACGACGCCGAAGCGCCCGTTAAGGTACTCGATGTCGGCCGGCGCGGCTTCGAGCGCCTCGCCGGCGAGTTGTTTGGCCTCATCGATCGTGCGCACGCTCGCGACGTGCACCGCCGATCCTCCGGTGAACAGCGAGCGCGAGCCGGCGCTGCCGAAGCCGTTCGCGCGGTCGGTGTCGCCCTGCAGGATGCGGATGCGTTCGACCGGCACGCCGAAGACGTCGACCGCGAGCTGCACGTAGCTGGTCTGAATGCCCTGCCCCATCGCCTGGGTCGCCGAGCCGATCTCGATGAAGCCGTCGGCCGCGACGTTGACCGTGACGCGCTCCTCGAACACGTTGCCGCCGGTCCATTCGAGAAAGCTCGCGAGGCCGCGGCCGCGCAGTTTTCCGTTCGCCTGGCTGGCCGTGCGGCGCGCGCCGAAGCCGTTCCAGTCCGCCAGCTTCAGCCCGGCGTCGAGGACCTGCTCGAAGCGGCCGCTGTCGTAGACCTGGCCCATCGCGTTCTGGTACGGCATCTGCTCCGGGCGGATCAGGTTGCGCCGGCGCAGCTCGGCCGGGTCCATCTTCATTTCACGCGCCGCGGCGTCGAACAGCCGCTCGGTGTTGTAGATCGCCTCGGGCCGCCCGGCACCGCGGTACGCGCCGGTCGGCGAGGTGTTCGTCATCACCGCGGTGAAGTGCAGGTCGATCGTGCCGATGTCGTAGATGCTGGTCGAGACCCAGGGGCCGATCAGCAGCTGGATCGCGACACCGGCGCCGGTCGGGTAGGCGCCGACGTTGGCGAGCGAGCGCACCCGCATCGCCAGCACGCGGCCGTTCGCATCGAGCGCCATCTCGGCGCGGCTGACGACGTCGCGGCCGTGCACCGCCGACAGGAACTCCTCGACGCGGTCGGCCTGCCAGCGCACCGGGCATTTCAATTGCAGCGCCGCGTAGGCGACCAGCACGTCCTCCGGGTGGATGCCGGTCTTCATGCCGAAGCCGCCGCCGACATCGCCGACGACGACGCGCAGCGTCTCGGTGGTGAGCCCCGGGATCGACTCGCACAGCGAGCCGCGCACGCCGGTCGGCATCTGGCTGCTGATGCGCACGACCAGCCGGCCGCCCTCGGCGTCCGGCATCGCGTTGATGCCGCGCGGCTCCATCGGCGCGGCCGCGAGGCGCTGGTTCACGACATCGAGCGCGACCACGTGCGCGGCGCTCGCGAACGCCTCGGCCGCCTTCGCCGCGCTGCCGTGACGCATCTCGGCGCAGATGTTGTCGGGCGCCGCGTCGCACAGCTGCGGCGCACCCGCTGCGACCGCACGCGCCGGCTCGGTGACGGCGGGCAGCTCCTCGTAGTCGACCATCACCGCCTCGGCCGCGTTGCGTGCGGCGTCGCGGCTGCGCGCGACGACCGCGACGACGGCTTCGCCGACGAAGCGCACGCAATCCACCGCCAGCGCGTGGCGCGGCGGCGACGCGGGCGGCGAGCCGTCGGCGCGCTTGAAGCCGGCCGGCCCGGCCAGCGGCTTGACGCCGGCCGCGACCAGCTGCGCGCCGGTGCCGGTGAGCTGCGTGTACACGCCGGCTGGGTTCGCTCCGTCGAGCGCTGCGGAGCTGATGCTCAACACCTGCGTGCCCGTGTTCATCACCGTCAGCGTCACCACGCTCGACGACGTGCCGAGGTCGACGCTGCCGAACGCGATCGTGTTGCCGGCCGGCGGGACCAGCATCGGATACACGCCGTTGCCGGTCGCGGTCACGACGGTGCTCCCACTGTCCGGATCGTTCGTCGAGAACGTGAACGCCGCGGTCTTGCCCGTCCCGAGCGTCGTCGGACTGAACGTGACGTTGCACGTCGTCGTCCCGTTCATCGTGCCGTTGTTCGCCGGGATCGTGCCCCCGGTCGTGCACGGCGACG
>DASYCA010000460.1:0-6695 GCA_036500445.1 Burkholderiaceae bacterium
GTTCAAAACGAGCTTCCGGGTCGTCAAACCGATCAAACCCAAGGCCTCGCGGGACAAATCGTCCGAAACCTTCCTGGTCGGTATCGGCCTGAAACCCCGCCCCCAAGTCCGCACCGATGATGCCGATATTCAAACATAGGCGGATATCGGGCTTGACTGGTCTAAAATCGGCCGCAGATGGCAAGAACATCGGCGCCTCTCGTATGCACGCCGCCTGTGTGCATGGCCCGGAAATGGAGATTGCGTGAACAATCAATGGTTCTCTAAGGTCGCGGTCTGGATGGTGATCGCACTCGTGCTGTTCACCGTGTTCAAGCAATTCGACCGGACCACGACCCAAAGCGGGATGATCGGGTATTCCGACTTCCTCGAGGAAGTCCGCGGCAAGCGCATCAAGAGCGTGCAGCTCCAGGAAGGCGCCGGCGGCAGCACCGAGATCCGCGCCAAGACCAGCGACGACAAGGAACTTCGGACCACCGCGACCTACCTCGATCGCGGCCTGGTCGGCGACCTGATCAACAACGGCGTCAAGTTCGACGTCAAGCCGCGCGAGGAGCCCTCGTTCCTGCTCAGCATGCTCGCCAGCTGGGGCCCGATCCTGCTGCTGATCGGCGTCTGGATCTACTTCATGCGCCAGATGCAGGGCGGCGGCAAGGGCGGGGCGTTCAGCTTCGGCAAGAGCAAGGCCCGCATGCTGGACGAGGCCAACAACACGACCACCTTCGCCGACGTCGCCGGCTGCGACGAGGCCAAGGAAGAGGTCAAGGAACTGGTCGACTTCCTGAAGGACCCGCAGAAGTTCCAGAAACTCGGCGGCCGCATCCCGCGCGGCGTGCTGCTGGTCGGCCCTCCGGGCACCGGCAAGACCCTGCTCGCGAAGGCGATCGCCGGCGAGGCCAAGGTGCCGTTCTTCTCGATCTCGGGCTCCGACTTCGTTGAAATGTTCGTCGGTGTCGGCGCGGCCCGCGTGCGCGACATGTTCGAGCAGGCCAAGAAGAGCGCGCCCTGCATCATCTTCGTCGACGAAATCGACGCGGTCGGCCGCCACCGCGGTGCTGGCCTGGGCGGCGGCAACGACGAACGCGAGCAGACCCTGAACCAGATGCTGGTCGAGATGGACGGCTTCGAGACGAATTTGGGCGTGATCGTGATGGCCGCGACGAACCGTCCCGACATCCTCGACCCGGCGCTGCTGCGCCCGGGCCGCTTCGATCGCCAGGTCTACGTGACCCTGCCGGACGTGCGCGGCCGCGAGGCGATCCTGAACGTGCACATGCGCAAGGTCCCGGTCGGGCAGGACATCCGCGCCGACATCCTGGCGCGCGGCACCCCCGGCTTCTCGGGCGCCGACCTGGCCAACCTCGTGAATGAATCCGCCTTGTTCGCTGCGCGCCGCAACGGCCGCGTCGTCGAGATGGTCGACTTCGAGAAGGCCAAGGACAAGATCATGATGGGCCCGGAGCGCAAGTCCATGGTGATGGCCGAGGAGGAGCGCAAGAACACCGCGTACCACGAGTCCGGCCACGCCCTGGTCGCGCGGCTGGTGCCCAAGGCCGATCCGGTCCACAAGGTCACCGTGATCCCGCGCGGCCGCGCGCTGGGCGTGACGATGCAGCTGCCCGAGGGCGACCGCTACAGCACCGACAAGATCCGCATGCTCAGCACGATCGCGATCCTGTTCGGCGGGCGCATCGCCGAAGAAATCTTCATGGGCGAGATGACGACCGGCGCCAGCAACGACTTCGAGCGTGCGACCCACATCGCCCGCGACATGGTGACCCGTTACGGCATGACCGATGCGCTCGGCACGATGGTCTACGCCGAGAACGAGGGCGAGGTCTTCCTCGGCCGCTCGGTGACCAAGACGACCTCGATGAGCGAGCGCACGATGCAGGCGGTCGACCACGAGATCCGCCGCATCCTGGACGAGCAGTACGGGGTCGCTCGCAAGCTGATCGAAGGCAACAAGGACAAGATGCACGCGATGGCGAACGCGCTGCTCGAATGGGAAACCATCGACACCGAGCAGATCGACGACATCATGAACGACAAGCCGCCGCGCCCGCCGAAAGACTGGACGCCGTCGATCAACCGCGCGACGCCGCCCGTCCCGCCGGTCACGCCCGGTAGCGCCCCGGCCGCGGCCTGACGTCCCTGCTCCCTTCTCCCTCTCCCCAAAGGGGCGAGGGAGCAAGGCTCCCGATGTTCTGGCAGACCACGCGTTTCCGCATCGATCTGGCGCGCCCGAAGGTGATGGGCATCGTCAACATCACGCCCGATTCGTTCTCGAACGACGGCGGCTCCGCCGCGGCGGCGATCCGCCACTGCGAGCAGTTGCTTGCCGAAGGCGCGGACCTGCTCGACCTCGGCGGCGAATCGACCCGGCCCGGGGCCGCGTCGGTGTCGGTCGACGCGGAGCTTGCGCGCGTGCTGCCGGTCCTCGATGCGGCGCTGACGCTGGGCTGCCCGGTCTCGGTCGACACCCGCAAGCCCGAGGTGATGCGCGCGGTGCTCGAGCGCGGCGCCGACATCATCAACGACATCGCCGCGCTGCAGGCGCCCGGCGCGCTCGACGCGGTCGCCGCCCACCCGGGCTGCGGCATCTGCCTGATGCACATGCGCGGCGACCCCGCCACGATGCAGCAGCGCCCGGCCTACGACGACGTGCTCGACGATGTCGGCCGCTTCCTCGCCGAGCGACTCGCGGCGGCGCGGGCGCAAGGCATCGACGCCGAGCGCATCGTGCTGGACCCGGGCATCGGCTTCGGCAAGAGCGTCGAGCACAACCTCGCGCTGCTGCGCCGCCAGCCCGAGCTGCTGGCGCTGGGCCGGCCATTGCTGGTCGGCTGGTCGCGCAAGTCGACGCTGGGCCGGCTCACCGGGCGCGAGGTCTCGCAGCGCGAGGCCGCGAGCGTCGCGGCCGCGCTCGCCGCAGTGCAGCTCGGGGCGCGCATCGTTCGTGTGCACGATGTCGCGGCGACCGTGGATGCGTTGAAGGTCTGGGCCGCCGCGGGGCTGGCGAGCGGGCCGGCGCCCGGATAGATTGCGTGTTTTGGAGGGAGACAAGACCATGAGCGACACCAGAACGTATTTCGGCACCGATGGCATTCGCGGGACGGTCGGCATGTACCCGATCACGCCCGATTTCATGCTGCGCCTGGGCCACGCCGTCGGGCGCGTGCTGCGCAGCACCGACCCGAAGCCGACGGTGCTGATCGGCAAGGACACCCGCATCTCCGGCTACATGATCGAATCCGCCCTCGAAGCCGGCTTCGCGTCGGCCGGCGTCGACGTGCTGCTGACCGGCCCGCTGCCGACCCCCGGCGTCGCCTACCTGACGCGCGCGCTGCGGCTGAACCTGGGCGTCGTGATCAGCGCCTCGCACAACCCGTTCGGCGACAACGGCATCAAGTTCTTCTCGGCGCGCGGCGAGAAGCTGCCGGACGCCTGGGAGCAGCAGGTCGAGGCCGCGCTCGAGGAGCAGCCGGCCTGGGTCGACTCGGGCAGCCTCGGCAAGGCCCGCAAGATCGAGGACGCGCGCGGGCGCTACATCGAGTTCTGCAAGGGCACGTTCAGCAGCGAGCTGTCGCTGCGCGGCCTGAAGATCGTCATCGACGCCGCGCACGGCGCCGCCTACCAGGTCGCGCCCAGCGTCTTCCACGAGCTCGGCGCCGAGGTCATCGCGATCGGCTGCAGCCCGAACGGCACCAACATCAACGCCGGCTTCGGGGCGACCTCGCCGGCCGCGCTGGTCAAAGCCGTCAAGGAGCACGGCGCGAACTATGGCGTCGCGCTCGACGGCGACGCCGACCGGCTCCAGCTGGTGGACGCCGCCGGCCGGCTGTACAACGGCGACGAGCTGCTCTACCTGATGGTCGCCGACCGGCTCGCCGAGGGCCTGCCGGTGCCCGGCGCGGTCGGCACCTTGATGACCAACATGGCGGTCGAGGTCGCACTGAAGGAGCGCGGCGTCGAGTTCGTGCGCGCCAAGGTCGGCGACCGCTACGTGCTGGAGGAACTGGTCGCGCGCGGCTGGGAGCTCGGCGGGGAGGGCTCCGGCCACCTGCTCGCGCTCGACAAGCACACCACCGGCGACGGCATCGTCAGCGCGCTGCTGGTCCTGCAGGCCGCCAGCCGGACCGGCAAATCGCTCGCCAACCTGCTCCGCGAAATCACCCTGTTCCCGCAGACGCTCGTCAACGTGCGCCTGAAGCCCGGCAGCGACTGGAAGGCCAACACGGCGCTCGCGTTCGCCCAGGCCGAGGTCGAGCGCGAACTGGGCGCGAACGGGCGGGTGCTGATCCGCCCGTCCGGCACCGAGCCGCTGGTGCGGGTGATGGTGGAGGCGCGCGACGCGGCCATCGCGAAGCGCTGCGCGGAGCGGATGGCGGACACCTTGCGCTGACGCTGCGCCAGGCAAAGGGTCAAACCGCGCAAATCCAGCGCCAGCGCGGCTTGCGCGGCAATGTGACAACATGCCGCAGGGTTGTCACAGACGCGTCATATGTGACATTTAGAGTCTCGGGCATTCCTTATCACCCCAGAAAGGTGCGCCTTGAAGCTCCATAAAACCCATTCCGTCGCCCTGTTCGCCGCGCTCAGCGGCGTGGCCTCCGTGTCGTTCGCGCAAGACGTGACCGGCGCCGGCGCCTCGTTCCCGGCCCCGATCTACGCCAAGTGGGCCGACGCCTACAACAAGGCGACCGGCGCGCGCATCAACTACCAATCGGTCGGCTCCGGCGCCGGCATCAAGCAGATCATCGCGAAGACGGTCGACTTCGGCGCCTCGGACGCGCCGCTGCACGACGACGAGCTCGCCAAGGAAGGCCTGGTCCAGTTCCCGACCGTGATCGGCGGCGTCGTGCCGGTCGTCAACATCAAGGGCATCGGCCCGGGTCAGGTCAAGCTGAGCGGCCAGGTGCTGGGCGACATCTACCTCGGCAAGATCACGAAGTGGAACGACCCGGCGATCACCGCGCTGAACGCCGGCGTCGCGCTGCCGGACGCCGCGATCGCACCGGTGCGCCGCGCCGACGGCTCGGGCACGAGCTTCAACTTCACGAACTACCTGTCGAAGACGAACGCCGAGTGGAAGTCCAAGGTCGGTGAAGGCACGGCCGTGAACTGGCCGACCGGCGCCGGCGGCAAGGGCAACGAGGGCGTCTCGGCCTTCGTGCAGCGCCTGCCGAACTCGATCGGCTACGTCGAGTACGCGTACGCGAAGCAGAACAAGATGGCCTTCACGCTGCTGAAGAACTCGGCCGGCAACTTCGTCGCGCCGGACGACGAGACCTTCAAGGCCGCCGCCGCGAACGCCGACTGGAACAAGAGCTTCTACCAGGTCCTGACCGACCAGCCGGGCAAGGACTCGTGGCCGATCACCGCCGCGACCTTCATCCTGATGCACAAGGTCCAGGAGAAGCCGGCCAACGCGACCAACTCGCTGAAGTTCTTCGACTGGGCCTACACCAGCGGCGACAAGATGGCCGTCGAGCTCGACTACGTGCCGATGCCCGACTCGGTCAAGACGCTGGTCCACAAGCTCTGGGCCGACAGCATCAAGGACGCGGCCGGCAAGGCCGTCGCCTCGAAGTAATCTTCCGCCACCTGCCGCGCCGGGCGAACCGGCGCGGCCACTGCCGCTCGAAGGAACCCCCGTGGCCGCTACACTTCCCGCGACACCGTACGACGAGGCCGCGAAGATGGACAGCACCCAGTCGCGAGGGCAGCCGCCCTCGGCTCGCCGAGCCGCTCCCTGGGCGGACACCCTGTTCTCCGTGCTGGCCCACGGCGCGGCCTGGCTGACGCTGGCGCTGCTCGTCGGCATCATCCTCTCGCTCGTGATCGGCGCCGCGCCGGCGATCAAGGAATACGGCCTGTCCTTCCTCTGGACCAGCGACTGGGACCCGGTCAAGGACAAGTACGGCGGCCTGGTGATGATCTACGGCACGCTGGTCACCTCGCTGATCGCGCTGCTGATCGCGGTGCCGGTGAGCTTCGGCATCGCGCTGTTCCTGACCGAGCTGTCGCCCAATTGGCTCAAGCGCCCGCTGGGCACCGCGATCGAGCTGCTCGCGGCGATCCCCTCGATCGTCTACGGCATGTGGGGCCTGCTCGTGTTCAGCCCGCTGCTGTCCAGCTTCGTGCAGCAGCCGCTGCAAGCGCTGTTCGGCGGCGTGCCCTATCTCGGTGCGCTGTTCTCGGGGCCGCCGGTCGGCATCGGGCTGCTGTCGGCCGGCATCATCCTGGCGATCATGATCATCCCGTTCATCGCCTCGGTGATGCGCGACGTGTTCGAGGTCACGCCGCCGCTGCTGAAGGAATCGGCCTACGGCCTGGGCTCGACGACCTGGGAAGTGATGTTCAAGGTCGTGCTGCCGTACACCAAGACCGGCGTCGTCGGCGGCATCATGCTCGGCCTGGGCCGGGCGCTGGGCGAGACGATGGCGGTGACCTTCGTGATCGGCAACCAGAATCAATTGAATTCACCCTCGCTGTTCGAGGCCGCCAACAGCATCACCTCGGCGCTCGCGAACGAGTTCGCCGAAGCCGGCGAGGGCCTGCACCAGGCCTCGCTGATCTACCTCGGGCTGGTGCTGTTCTTCATCACCTTCGTGGTGCTGGCCTGCTCCAAGCTGCTGCTGGCGCAGCTGAAGAAGAGTGAAGGAGCGCGCGCATGAGCCGCCGGGCCGCTC
>DASYCA010000461.1:0-1844 GCA_036500445.1 Burkholderiaceae bacterium
TGCAGATCCACACGATGCTGCTGCGCTCGATGCAGCAGGCGATCTACACCGCGACGAATTCCGGCCATTTTGGACTGGCCTACGAAGCCTACACGCACTTCACGAGCCCGATCCGGCGCTATCCCGATCTGCTGGTGCACCGGGTGATCAAGGCGCTGCTGGCCGGCAAGCGTTATCACCTGCTGACCGGCCCGAGCAACCCGGCGCCTTCGAATCGCAAGAGCGCGAAACCGGTCAAATCGGCGAGCGCCGAAGACGAGAAATGGGAGATCGCCGGCGTGCACTGCAGCGTCAACGAACGCCGCGCCGACGAGGCCTCGCGAGACGTCGAGGCCTGGCTGAAGTGCCGCTACATGCGCGAGCACCTCGGCGAGGAATATGGCGGCACCGTCAGCGCCGTGACGAGCTTCGGGCTGTTCGTGCAGCTCGACGGCCTGTACGTCGAAGGGCTGGTGCACATCACCGAGCTCGGCGGCGAGTACTACCGTTTCGACGAGGTGCGCCAGGAACTGCGCGGCGAGCGCAGCGGCGTGCGCTACGTCGTCGGTTCGCGCGTTCGCGTTCAGGTCAGTCGCGTCGACCTCGACGGCCGCAAGATCGACTTCCGCATGGTGCGCGAGGGCGAGGACGACGGATCGGCGCTGCGCCAGCGGCGCGAGAAGCCGGGCACGCCGGCGGCCGAGCTCGCCGCCGTCAAGGAAGCCGACCGTGCGGTGAAGGCCGCGACCAAGGCGAAATCGCGCGGCGGCGCCGCGGCGCACCCGGTGCGCGCGGCGAAATCTGCGGCGCGCAAGGGCGGCGGCCGCGCGGCGGGCAAATCGGCCGGCAAGAGCGCGGGCAAATCTTCGGGCCGGCGCTGAATTCACGACAAGCAGGAACTGAGCAGATGACGATTCGATTCGACGGCCGCGTGGCCATCGTGACCGGGGCCGGTGGCGGCCTGGGCCGGCAACATGCACTGGCGCTTGCCGCGCGCGGTGCGAAGGTGGTCGTCAACGACCTCGGCGGCACGCTCGACGGCCAGGGCGGCACGCCGCTGGCGGCCAGTGCGGTCGTCGACGAGATCGTCGCGGCGGGCGGCGTGGCGATCGCGAACGGCGCGTCGGTGACCGACGCGGCCGCGGTGCAGGCGATGGTGGAGGCCACGATGGCGGCCTGGGGCCGCGTCGACATCCTCGTCAACAACGCCGGCATCCTGCGCGACAAGAGCTTCACGAAGATGACGCTGGACGATTTCCGGCTCGTCGTCGACGTGCACCTGATGGGCGCGGTGCATTGCAGCAAGGCGGTCTGGGACATCATGCGCGCGCAGAACTACGGCCGCATCGTGATGACGACCTCGTCGAGCGGGCTGTTCGGCAACTTCGGCCAATCGAACTACGGGGCCGCGAAGATGGCGCTGGTCGGGCTGATGCAGACGCTGTCGATCGAGGGCGCGAAGAACGACATCCGCGTCAACTGCCTCGCGCCGACCGCGGCGACGCGGATGACCGAAAACCTGATGCCCGAGGCCATGCTGAAGCTGCTGCAGCCCGAGGCGGTCACACCGGGGCTGCTGACGCTGGTCGCCGACGACGCGCCGACGCGCGCGATCCTGTGCGCCGGTGCGGGCGCGTATGCGCGCGCGAACGTGACGCTGACGCCGGGTGTCTTCGTCGGCTTGCCCGATGACGCGGCCGAGCAGGTCGCGCTGAACTTCGAGGCGCTGTCGGATCGGGATGGCGAGATCGTGCCGGAGAGCGGCAGCGCGCAGAGCACCAGCGAGATCGGCAAGGCGATGCGCGCCGTCGGGTGATGTCTTCTCCCTCTCCCGCTTGCGGGAGAGGGAGCCTCGGCTCAGCGAG
>DASYCA010000462.1:0-4223 GCA_036500445.1 Burkholderiaceae bacterium
CATCGTCGGCGCGTTGCTGGTCAGCATGGCGCTCGGGCGCACCGTGCTGGACCGGCTGCCGTTCAGCAGCGCGATGGTCTATCTGCTGGTCGGGCTCGCGGTCAGCCCGCTCTGGCTGGATCTCGCTCGCTTCGATTTCCCCGCCGCCACCCTGCTGCTCGAACGCGGCACCGAAGCGGTCGTGCTGTTCTCGCTGTTCACCTCGGGCCTGAAGCTGAGCGCCGGCCTGGACGACCGGCGCTGGCTGCTGCCGGTGCGGCTCGCGACGCTCTCGATGATCGCGACCGTCGCGGGGGTCGCGCTGGCCGGCTGGGCACTGCTCGGCCTCTCGCCCGGCGCCGCGGTGCTGCTCGGCGGCATCCTCGCGCCGACCGACCCCGTGCTCGCCTCCGACGTTCAGCTCAACGACCCGCGGGACCGCGACCGCCTGCGCTTCGCGCTGACCGGCGAAGGCGGCCTGAACGACGGCACCGCGTTTCCGATCGTGATGCTCGGCCTGGGTCTGCTCGGGCTGCACGATCTCGGGGCCGGCGCCTGGCGCTGGTGGGCGATCGACGTCGTTTGGTCCACCTTGTCGGGGCTCGCGATCGGCGCGCTTTTCGGCACCGCCGTCGGGCGGCTGGTGCTGCACCTGCGGCGCGAGCGCAGCGAAGCGCTCGGCCTGGACGACTTCCTGTCGCTCGGGCTGGTCGCGCTGTCCTACGGCGTGGCGATCCTGCTGCACGGCTCGGGATTCCTCGCCGTGTTCGCGGCCGGCGTGGCGCTGCGGCGCACCGAAAGAAGGGCCACGGCCGACGCGATGCTGGAAGACGGCGCAAGCGACGGGCCGAGCGGGGGCCAAAGCGACGTCCAAAGCGACAGCCAAAACGAGGCCGAGACGCAGCCGCGCGCCGCGCGCGTCGCCGAGGCGGCCTACCGCAGCGCGGACCCGGCCGATGCCCGCTCGGCCGCGACCGATGCGCGCAGCGCGCCGGCCTACCTCGCGCATGCGGTGATGAGCTTCAACGAACAGCTCGAGCGCATCGGCGAGGTCGCGAGCGTGATCGCGGTCGGCGCGCTGCTGTGGGCCGTGGCGTGGCCCCAGGCGTCGTGGTGGTTCGTCGCGCTGCTCTTCCTGGTGATCCGGCCGGTCTCGGTCGCGATCGGGATCCTCGGCACGCCCAGCTCGCGCACGCAGCGCCGGCTCATCGCCTGGTTCGGGATCCGCGGCATCGGCTCGGTGTTCTACCTCACGTACGCCACCTCGCACGGCGTCGAGGCCGAACTCGCGCGCACCCTGACGGCGCTGGTGCTGTCCGCGGTCGTCGCCTCGATCGTGCTGCACGGCATCTCGGTCACGCCGCTGATGCTGCGCTACCAGCGCAGGACGCGCGTGCCGACCCGCCTGCCACGCTGACGCGGCATCACGAGGCGGCGTCCGACATCAACACGCGCGAAATCGCCTGCCTCCCGGTTCGCTCGGGGATCTAGTCTGAACGTCTTGGAAGCGCCGAGCTCGTTCGACCGCGGCGCCCATTGCCCACCCCCATTCGGAAGGACCTCACCATGAATGCAACCGCAGAACGGCCGCTCGCCGTGGTCACCGGCGCCTCGTCCGGGATCGGCCTGAACCTGGCCAAGCAGTGTGCGGAAAACGGCTTCGACCTGATCGTCGCCGCCGACCGCGAGATCGAGAATGCCGCGGAGCAATTGCGCGGCGCCGGCGCCGACATCAAGGCCGTCAGCGCCGACCTGAGCACCCGAGCCGGCGTGGACGCCGTCTTCGCGGCGATCGGCGGCCGCCCGGTCGGCGCCCTGCTCGCGAACGCCGGGCACGGGCTGGGCCGCGCCTTCCTCGACCAGTCCTTCGACGAGGTGCGCGGCGTGATCGACACCAACATCACCGGCACGATCGACCTCGTTCAACGCGTCGGCCGCCAGATGCGCGACGCCCGCCAGGGGCGGATCCTGATCACTGGCTCGATCGCCGGCTTCATGCCCGGCAGCTTCCAGGCGGTCTACAACGGCAGCAAGGCCTTCATCGACTCGTTCTCGTGGGCGCTGCGCAACGAGCTGAAGGACAGCGGCGTCAGCGTCACCTGCCTGATGCCCGGCGCGACCGAGACCGAGTTCTTCAAGCGCGCCGACATGATGGACACCAAGGTCGGCACCGACGACGGCAAGGCCGATCCCGCGGACGTCGCCAAGATCGGCTTCGACGCGATGATGTCCGGCGAAGGCGATGTCGTCGCGGGCTGGAAGAACAAGATCGAGGCGGCGCTCGCCGGCGTCACCCCGGCGTCGATGCTGGCCGACCGGCACCGCAAGATGGCGCAGCCCGGGAGCGCCACGTGAAGGCGACCGCCGAAAGGTCGTGCTGACCCCCGCGTGATGTCATGGATCCCGCTGCGCCCCACCTGATCGACGCGACGATGTTCTGGAACCGCAGCGGCGGCGTGCGCCGCTACATCGAGGCCAAGCGCGGATGGCTGCACGCGCACACCGATTGGCGCCACACCGTCGCGACACCGCGACCGGAGGGCGATGGCGCCTTCTCGGTGCCGTCGCTGCCGCTGCCCGGCAGCGACGGCAGCTACCGCTGGGCCTGGCGCCGCTCGGCCACCGCGCAGGCGCTGTGCGCGGCGGCGCCCGACCTGATCGAAGCGGCCGACCCGTATCGCCTGGCGTGGTCCGCGCTCGACGCGGCGCGCGCGCTCGGCATCCCGGCGGTCGCGTTCTGCCATTCGAACCTGGAGCGGATGGCGGCACTCGCGGCCGGCCGCTGGCACCTCGGCGCCGAACGCGCCGCGCGCCGCTACGCCGCACACCTGTACGAGCGCTTCGACCTCGTGCTCGCGCCCAGCGCGGCGATGCTCGCGCACCTGAACGACTGGGGTGTCTCGAACGCCGAGCACCAGCCGCTCGGCGTCGACACCCGCGTGTTCAATCCGCAGCGGCGCCATCCGGCGTGGCGCCGCTCGATCGGCCTGCCCGACGACGCGCGCATCCTCGTCTACGCCGGCCGCTTCGCGCCGGAGAAGCACCTCGCGACGCTGGCCGCGGCCACCGGACGGCTCGGTGCGGGGCACTGGCTGGTCGCGATCGGCGCCGGGCCGGCACCGCCCGCCGGCGAGCGCGTGCGCGTGCTGCCGCCGATCGCCCACGCGATCACGCTGTCGACCGCGCTCGCGAGCGCCGACGTGTACGTGCACGCCGGCGACCAGGAGACCTTCGGCCTGTCCGCGCTCGAGGCGCTCGCCTGCGGGCTGCCGGTCGTCGCGCGCGCCACCGAAGGGCTGGCCGAACTCATCGACGATCGCGTCGGCCACGGCGTGCACGCCGACACGCCGCAGGCTTTCGCGGACGCGGTGGCCGAAATCCTCGCGCGCGAGCCGAGGACGCTGCGCGACGCGGCCCGCGCGCGCGCGCTGCAGCACGATTGGGAGCAGGTCGTGCCGCGGCTCTACCAGCGCTACCGCCGGCTCATGCGCGCCCACGCGCGGCGCTGAGGATGGCGGCTTCCCTTCGCGACCCCTCCGGCGCTCCGTACAGCGTCGACGACGCGGCGCTCGGCGCCACCGCCGAACGCACGCTGTGCATCGTGCTGCACGATGTCGCCCCGCCGACCTGGGGTGCGTGTCGCGCGCTGCTGCACGAGATCGCGCGCGTCGGCGACTTCCCGGTCACGCTGCTGGCGGTCCCGCGCTTCCACGGCGCCGCGCGCGACGCCGGTTTCGAACAGTGGCTGCGCGAACGCGCGACGCGCGGCGACGAGGTGGCGCTGCACGGGCTGACGCACGTCGATGACGGCGTTCCTCTCGGCGCGGTCGACCGTCTGCGGCGCCGTTTCTACACCCGCGGCGAGGGCGAGTTCAGCGCACTCGATGCGCCGGACGCGGCGCAGCGGATCGCGGCCGGACTGGCGTGGCTGCACGAGCTCGACATCATCCCGGCCGGCTTCGTCGCGCCCGCCTGGCTGCTCGGCGCCGGGGCCTGGTCCGCGCTGCGCGAACTGCCGCTGGACTACACCTGCACGCTGCGGCGCATCCACCTGCTGCACCTGCAGGGGCCGGCGCAGGCGCTGGTCTGCCAGAGCCAGGTCTACAGCAGCGCGAGTGCGTGGCGCCGGCAGCTTTCGGTGCGTTGGAACGGCGCGCTCGCCTGGCAGCAGCGCGACGCCGCCGTCGTGCGCGTCGAGCTCCATCCCGGCGATCTCGCGCCGCTGGTTCGCGCCTCGTGGCAGC
>DASYCA010000463.1:0-22076 GCA_036500445.1 Burkholderiaceae bacterium
TCGAAGTTCGAGATCGTCGCGTTCGAGAACGCATCCTGCGCGCCGTAGCCGCTCACCAGGACCGGCGGCTTCTTCAGGTCGCGGGCGCGCTCTGCCGTGGTCATGATCAGGCACACGGCGCCGTCGTTGATCAGGCAGTAGTCCAGCAGCCCCAGCGGCTCGGTGATGCGCCGGATCGCCGCGTGCTCGTCGAGGTCGATCGGCTTCTTCATCACCGCATCCGGGTTGCGCAGCGCGTTGCCGCGAATCGCCACCGGGACCTCGCCGAGCTGGCGCGTCGTCGTGCCGTAGCGTTCCATGTGGCTGCGAAACATCATCGCGTGCGCCGCGCCGGGCGAGGTCATGCCCCAGGGGTCCCAGAAGCCCGCGGCCTCGTCGCCGCCGTAGTTCACGCGCCGCGAGCGCCCGACGTTCGCGTACAGCAGCGCGACGTAATTGGCCGCGCCGGTCGCCAGCGCGATCGTGGCCTCGATGATCGCCATGCCGGACATCCGGCCGTGCGCCGGCAGCTGCACCGTCCAGCGCGGATCCAGGCCGAGGATGTTGCCCATGCGCAGGTAGTTCGGCACGCGGCAGCAGACCAGCCCGTCGATCTGGTTCTTGTCGAGCCCGCAATCGTCGATTGCGCGCTTGAACGCCTGCGCCGCGAGCGAATAATCGGATTGGTCCGGGAAGTTGCCGTACGCGGTGTTGCCGACGCCGACGATCGCGGCGCGGTTGCGCAGGGCGTGCGCGGGGTCTGGGCGCGTGTCCATGGCGCGTCAGTACATCGAGTCGCCGCCGTTGAGGTGCAGCAGCTGGCCGGTGACGTAGTCGCCGCCGCAGGCCAGGTACAGGCAGGCTTCGGCCACGTCCTCGGCGATGCCCAGGCGCCGCAGCGGCATCTTCTTGATGTGCTCGGCCCACTCCTCCTGGTAGCCGGGGTAGTGCTTCTCGTCGCGGACGGTGTCCATCTTGCCCGGCGCGATCGTGTTGGCGGTGACCCCGAATTCGCCGAACTCGAGCGCGATCGCCTTCGCCAGCGAATGCAGCGCGGCCTTGCAAGTCACGTTGTGGGCCCGGTGCGGGATCGTGAAGAAGCCGTCGCGGCCGGAGATGTGGATGATCCGGCCCCAGCGCTTGTCGCGCATCGACGGCAAGACGGCGCGCGCGAGGTAGAACGCGGCGCTGAGGTTCGTTTCCATGATCCGGCGCCAATCCTCGACGCTGATGTCCAGGAAGGACTGGCGCAGCCGCAGCCCGACGTTCGAGACCGCGATGTCGACGCTGCCGAAGGTCTGCAGCGCGCTGTCGACCATGCCCTTCACGGCGTCGGGGTCCGAGACGTCGGCCATCGCGATCAATGAGCGCGCGCCGAGTTGCTCGACCTCCTGCGCGACGGCTTCGAGCGACGCACGGTCGCGGTGGCCGTTGAGCACGACGTTCGCACCGGCGCGGGCGAAGGCGAGCGCCATGCCGCGACCGAGATTGCGCCCGGAACCGGTGACGAGGGCGGTCCGGCCTTGCAGGGGCTTGGGGTTGTCGAGAAACGAAGTCATGGGCAGAAGGTGAAAGAGAACATGGTGAAAGATGAAAGAGGCGGGATCAGATGACGCCGTCGCGTTCGAGGCGCGCGATGTCCTCGGGCGCGTAGTCGAGCAGCTCGCACAGCACGTGCTGGTTGTCTTCGCCGTAGCATGGCGCGCCGCGATCGATCGGGCCGCCGCTGTAGGCGGGGCTGGCGCTGAGCTTGGCCGGCAGCTCGGCGACCGGCCAGCGGCCGATCTTGGTGCCGGTGACCTCGGTCAGCCAGTCGAGCGCGCGCAGCTGCGGGTCGAGCTCGCAGCGGTCGGCCGCGGTCTGGCACACGCCGGCCGGCACGCCGGCGGCCTGCAGTGCCGCCATGCACGCGTAGGCGTCCTGGCCGGTCGTCCACGCGCCGACCGCCGCGTCGAGCGCGTCCTGATGCGCCAGCCGTGACCGCAAGGTCGCGAAGCGCGGGTCGCTCGCGAGGTCCGATGCACCCGAGACCGACAGCAACGCGCGCCACTCCGCGTCGTCGAAGCAGGCGATCGCGATCCAGCGGTCGTCGCCGGCGCAGCGGTAGGCGCCGTGCGGCGCCGCCGGCTTCCACGGCGAGCGGTTGCCGACGCGCGTCCAGGGCCGCTCGTTGACCGACCAGTCGAGCACCGACACGCCGGTCAGGAAAATGCCGGACTCGCATTGCGAGGAATCGATCATCTGGCCTTCGCCGGTGCGGTCGCGGTGGAAGATCGCGCTCAGGATCGCCAGCGCGAATCCATAGGCGCCCATCCAGTCGAGGTACGAGTAACCCCAGCCCGCGGGCATCGCCGGTTCGGGAAGGCCCGACATCTCGGACGCGCCCGCGAACGACGCCGCGATCGGGCCGACCGCGCGGAAGCGCCCGTAGCTTCCCTGCGCGCCCATGCCCGATTGCTGCACGTAGATGATGCGCGGGTTGATCGCCTTCATGACCTCGTAGCCGAGCCCGAGCCGCTCCAGCACGCCGGGCGAGAAGCCTTCGGCGACCACGTCGCACATCGCGACCAGCCGCTTGGCGATCGCGAGGCCCTCGGGGTGCCGGATGTTGAGCGACAGCCCGCGCTTGCCCGAGTTCTTGTTGTTGAACTGCCCGCCCATGTCGGTGTCGGTGACGCCGGGCAGCGGCGCCGTCGCGGCCTCGCGCGCCGCGCGGCCGCCGACCGGGGCCATCGCGGCCAGCCGCGTGTCCGGATTGTCCTTCCATTCGACCTTCAGGCATTCGGCGCCGAGTGCGGCGACGATGCGCGTCCCGCCCGCCGAGGCGAGGAACCAGGAGAAATCGAGAATGCGGATGCCTTGCAGCGGGAACGGCTTGCCGCGCGGCGACGACAACGGCTCGGCGACGCTGCGTGCGACCTTCGGCGCGACGCTCGCGGGGGCGACGGCCGCCTTGCCGAGCGCCGCCGCGTCTTCGCCCAGGCGCGGCGCGCGGCGCCCGACCTGCCAGTCGGTCGCGCTGCTGAGCCACTTGCTGGTCGCGTAGAGAAAGCCGCGCCCGAGTTCGGGATGCTGGACCTCGCTGAAGGTCTTGCGCTTGTGCCAATGCGGGTCGAGCGCATTCTCGTGCGGCTTGCGCAGCGGCGCCCACAGCAGCCCCGCGTCCTGCGCGCCGCGCCACGGCACCTTGTCGTAGGTGTAGGCGCGCACGAAGCGCTGGATCACTTCGAGCCGGTGGGCGGTGCGTTCGTCGACGGCGACGGTGCCGGGCACGCTGCGGGCGCGCAGGTCGGCGCCTTCGGTCGGCGGCTGCAGGTCGGCCGCCATCCCGTAGCCCTGAAGGAACGGAATCAGCTGCGCCTCATCGCGCGCCGAAACGCCCCAGTTCATCAGCCAGCGGCCGTCCTTGGTCTGGCTGATGCTCGGTACGCGCGAGGTCTTCTCCGCGGCGTGCCGGCAGGTCTGCCGATAGATCGGCGCGCGCCGCATGACCCACGACATCAGGTCGACCTCGGTGTTCTTCGACACCGCCTCGTGGACCGCGACCGAGACGTCCTGGCCCGCGCCGGTGTGCAGGCGGTGGATCAGCGCGGCGACGACGCCGATCGTCAGGTGATCCGATGCGATGTGATAGGCATGCCACATCTGCGGGGCGATCGGCGGCAGGTCGTAGTGCGAGCTCGGGTCCGCGTCGTAGCCGCAGTTCATCATCGGCCCGCCGAGCGCGAGGTGGACGAGGTCGCAGGCTTTGTAGTCCTTCCACGGGCCGTGGTCGCCGAACGGCGTCATGCGGGCGAGGATCAGCCTCGGGTGCTTGCGGAGCAGCTCGCCACGGGCCAGGCCCGTGGCGTGGGCGAGCGCGCCGGCACTGGCATCGAGCACGACGTCGGCGCTCGCGATCAGCTCGAGCAGGCGGGTGCGCGCGTCCGCCGCGTCCGCCGGCAGTTCGATCGAACGCTTGCCGCGGTTGTAGGCCCAGAAGAACAGCGATTTCTCGGCGTCGGGGGTGTCGCCCGCGAACGGCCCGATGCGGCGCGTCGGGTTGCCGCCGTGCGGTTCGATCTTGATCACCTCGGCGCCCATGCCGGCCAGCAGCAGGCCGCAATGCTCGGCGGATTCGTCCGCCCATTCGATCACGCGCAGGCCGGTCAGGGGGCCCGGGCGTTCGGTTGAAGTTGGCATCGGCGGTTACTGCGTGACGGTGATGTGGGCGGAGTTGATCAGCTTGCCCCAGCGCTCGCGTTCGTCGCGGATGAAGGTGGCGAACTGCTCGGGCGAACTGGTGCGCACCTCGGAGCCGTCCAGCGACAGCGAGCGCGTGATCTCGGGCATCGCCAACACCTGGGCGATCGCGCCGTTCAACTTGGTGACGATTTCGCGCGGCGTGCCGGCCGGCGCGATGATGCCGTTCCACGACGTCGCGACGTAGCCGGGCAGGCCCGACTCGGCCACGGTCGGCACGTCCGGCAGCAGCGCCGAGCGCTTGTCGGACGTGACCGCGATCGCCTTCAGCTTGCCGCTGCGGATGGCCGCCACCGACGACATCGTGTCGAACTGCAGCGGAATCTGGCCGGCCAGCAGGTCGGTGAGCGCCAGCGATCCGCCCCGGTAGGGCACGTGGACGAGTTTGGTGCCGCTCATCGCTTCGAACAATTCGCCGCTGAGGTGGGTCGAGGTGCCGGTGCCCGACGAGCCGAACGAGATCGTGCCCGGCGCGTGCCTGGCCAGCGCGATCAGCTCGCGGACATTGTTCGGCACGAACGACGGGTGCGCGACGATCACGTTCGGCGTCGCCGAGACCGGGCTGACGGCGGCGAAGCTCTTGTCGTTGTCGTACGGAAGGTCGTTGCGCAGGTTCGGAATGATCGCCAGCAGGCCGATCGACCCCATCAACAGCACGTAGCCGTCGGGCTTGGCGTTCGCCACCAGCTGCGCCGCCACGATGCCGCCGGCACCGGGGCGGTTCTCGACCACGACGGGTTGCCCCAGCTTGGTCGACAGCCCCGCGGACAGCGCGCGGGCGACCACGTCGGTCGCGCCGCCCGGGGCGAACGGAACGATCAGGCGAACCGGGCGGCTGGGGTAGTCGTCCGCGGTGGCGATCGACGGCGCGAACAGCGCGCCGACAAAACACGCGAAGAAGAACTGCAATCGCTTCATGGGTCCGCTGCACTGCCTTGAAGCGCCGATTTCACCGGGTCCGTGCGGGATCGTCCAATCCAGAATGCCACTCGTTTTGTCCCAACGATTCACGCTGTGTATCGTTGGGATGGGTTTACCCGGGGTCGTCCCACACCAGGCAGCGGACCGGCGTGGGGTTGTAGGCGTTGCAGGGGTTGTTCAACTGCGGGCAGTTCGAGATCAGCACGAGCAGGTTCATCTGGGCCTTCATCTCGACGTACTTGCCGGGCCCCGAGATCCCGTCTTCGAACGTGAGCCCGCCCCCGGGGGTCACCGGCACGTTCATGAAGAAGTTGATGTTCGACGAGAGGTCGGCCTTCGTCAGCTGCGCCAGGGGATCGTTGGCGATGGCGTGCATGAAGTTGTCGCGGCAGTTGTGCATGAAGCGCTTGCCGAGCGCGTAGCGAACCGTGTTGCTTTCGCAGGAGCAGGCGCCGCCGAGGGTGTCATGGCGTCCGCAGGTGTCTGCAACGATCGTCAGCATCGGATTTCCGTCGCTCGAATACAAGGTCGTTCCGAGGCCGAGATAGAGGGCCCGCTGCGCCTGGATGGTGTGGGTCAGGCTGTAGTGCTCTTCGGGGTCGTGGGCGTTGAAGAACAGGGTGTCGACGGCCTGGTTGCCTTCGAGATCGACGATGCGCAACACCTGGCCCGTCGAGATGCGTGCCAGCCACGGTTCGCCGGCGGCGATGAGGTCGTTGCGCCGCGCCGCGGTCGGATCGAGAGCGCTGACGCTGATCGCGGGCGCCTTCACTGGCGGCGCCGAGGTGCTTGAATTCGAGTCCATCGAGGGCCTACAGGAAGCTGCGTTCGGTGTTGATGAAACCGCGCCGGTTCTCGTCGCACGACAGGCGCACGACGTCGTCGGCGCCCGCGGTCCCCGAGCGCCAGGCGGTCAGTTCGATCGGACCCGGGGCGTAGGTCGGCGCCGGGTCGAGCGGATGCGGCGCGGTCGACAGCACGACCAGCACCTCCATCTCGCAGCGCAGATCGACGAATTGCTTTGGAGCGCGGCCGGTACGGTCGAACTGCAGCGCGCCTGCGGCGTCCGCGGACACCTTGCTGAACAGGTTCAGATTCGCGTGAACATCGCGCCGGCCCAGGCCCCACTTGGACAACTCGATCAGGAAGCCGTCGAGCCCGCTGCGGTGCATCGCGTTGCGATGTTCCTGGAACCGATGCGGCCCGTACTTGGCCCGCATCGTTCGGGCGTCGAGCACGCCGCACAGCGTGTCGTGCCAGCCGCAGCTGTCTTCGGCGACCGAGCACAGGATGCGGCCCATGTCGGAGTAGCACGCGTTGCCGCGCGTCAGGAACGCGGTGTGCTGGGCCTTCAGCGTGTCCGGCATGTTGTAGCGTTCCGAGGGTCGATCCTTGTTGAAGATCAGCACGGCGACATTGGCCTTCCCCTCGATGTCGCTCAGGCGCAGCGTGGTCCCCCGACGCAACACGCCGGACCACTGGGCGCCGCCGGGCACGTGCTCTTCCCAGAGGATCAGCTCGGCAGAAAAGCGGGTGGACGTGCGGGGAATCTGCGCGGCCGCCAGCGGAGAAAGCGCGTGGGTGAGGGGTGTCATGGATACGCCTGCTAGATGTCGGCTGCCTGCTTGACCTCGCCGTCCTTGTAATGGCCCCAGGCCTG
Source organism: Burkholderiaceae bacterium (assembly GCA_036500445.1). Taxonomy (GTDB): domain Bacteria; phylum Pseudomonadota; class Gammaproteobacteria; order Burkholderiales; family Burkholderiaceae_C; genus LMDS01. Next base: position 6,803 of record DASYCA010000463.1, read on the forward strand.
GGCGAGCTCCGCCATCGAGGGCGGGTCGCAGTCTCGCGTCGGCAGCGTGTCCGGGTCCCAATGGCCGAAGCGGTCGGTGCCTCGCACGAGGGTCGCCCGGGTCCGGCCGAGGGCGGAGCGCACGTGCGTGGGCACGTAGAAGAATGCGAAGCCGATGCGGCGATCGTTCGAGCGGTTGGGCAGCGAGCTGTGTGCGGTTCGCTCGTGGTGCATCGAGAACTCGCCGGGCTCCAGCGGCATCTCCACGGCGAGCGCCTCGTCGATGCCGACGAGCGACTGGCCCTTGGCCAGCATGTTGTCCTTCGCGAAGGTCTCCTCGTGGCGCATGTCGGGGCCTTGGTGGGAGCCGGGCAGCACGCGCAGCACGCCGTTGACCGAATCCGCCCGCGTCAGCGCGACCCACACCGTGACCTCTTCGTGCGGCGTGAGGCCGAAATAGGCCGAGTCCTGGTGCCACGAGACATAGCGCGGGTCGCGGCCGTTCTTCGCGAAGACGGAGGCGCCGAACAGCATGATGTCCGGGCCGATGAGGTCCTCGACGGCATCCAGGATGCGCGCGTTGCGCGCCAGCTCGACCAGCGCCGGAAGCGCCAGGTAGCCCTTGATCTTCAGCGTCGAGTTGACGTCGCGACCGGACTCGCGCTCGTAGTCCTCGATCAGGCGACGGTGCTCCGCCGCCTGATCGGCCGCCATCGCCCGCATCGGGCTGACGAAGCCCCGCGTCCTGAACTGGTGGACCTGTTCGTCGGAGAGGTGTTTGCCCATCGAAGTCTCCTCTGAGAATGAGCGGGATCAGCCCGTCAGCGAGCCCGCTTGCTGGCCGTTGAAGCGCGCCAGGAATTGGCGCGCCAGCGGCGTGGCGGGTGCCGAGAAGAAGCGGGCGGGGGGGCCGCTTTCGACGATCTGCCCGGCGTCCATGAACACGACGCGGCTGGCGACCTGGCGCGCAAACGCCATTTCGTGGGTCACGATGATCATCGTGGCGCCTTCTTCGGCGAGCGCTTTCATCACGCTCAGGACTTCGCCGACCAGCATCGGGTCGAGCGCGCTGGTGGGCTCGTCGAGCAACAGGATGTCGGGCTTGATCGCGAGCGCCCGCGCGATGCCCACCCGCTGCTTCTGGCCGCCCGACAGGCTGGAGGGATAGGCATCGCGCTTGTCGGTCAGGCCCACGCGCTCGAGCAGGTCCAGCGCCTCGCGGCGGACTTCCTCCCGCGGCCGCTTCAACACGTGCAGCGGCGCCTCCATCACGTTCTGCAGGACCGTCAGGTGCGGCCACAGCGCGAAGTGCTGGAACACCATGCCGACGCGCGAGCGGATCGCCGCGAGCTCGCGTTCGCTCATCACCACCGAGCCGCCTTCGCGCACGCCGACGCGCCGGCCCGACAGCATCACGTGGCCGGCGTCCGGCACCTCGAGCCAGTTCGCGCAGCGCAGCAGCGTGGACTTGCCGCTGCCCGACGGGCCCAGCAGACACACGATCTCGCCCTTCGCCACCTGCAGCGAGACGTCGCGCAGCACCAGGTTCGTGCCGAAGGACTTGGTGATGCCGTTCATCTGCAGCACCACGTCCGCCGGGGCCGGCTCGCGTTCCGGCGAGGCCGGGGCCCGTTCCGTCAGCACCGAGGGATCGATGGAATTCATGCTCTGCGTTCCTCGGCGACCCTGGAGAGCAGGCCGGTCACGCCCTCGATCGACAGGCAGATCGCCCAGTACAACGCGACCGCGGCCACGAAGCTCGCGAACGGAATGAAGTAGGTGGACTGGATGCTGTTGGCTTCGTGCGTCAGTTCGGCCACCGCGATGATGGTGAGGAAGGCGCTGTCCTTGACGATCTGCACGAGCTGGTTGCCGATCAGCGGCATCGCGCTGATCAACACCGGCGGCAGCACGATGCGGCGCAGCAGGCCCAGGCCGGTGAACCCGTAGGCACGGCCGGCTTCGATCAGCGACGGCGGCAGGTCGGACCAGGCGCCGCGCATCAGTTCCGCGAAGTAAGCGGTGTTGTAGATCACCAGCGCGATCGCGCCGGACCACCAGTTGTCGATGCGGATACCGATGGTGGGCAGGCCGAAGTAGATCACGTAGACGAACAGCAGCAACGGGGTGCAGCGCATCACGTCCACATAGGTTGCGGCCAGGCGCGCCACCCCCGACCGGCGCGACTTGAGCGCGGGTGTCAGCAGGGCGCCCAGCACCAGCGAGGCCGAGGCCGACGTGGCGAGCAGGCCGAGCGTGTTGAGCAGGCCGGTGAGGAGCTGATCCCGGTGCGCCCAGACGATGAGCAGGTCGCTCATCGCGCGTGCCCGGCGGCCAGCGCGCGGCGCTCGATGCGGCGCTGCGTGCGCACGAGGACCATCACGATCAGGCTGTACAGCAGTAACGCGAAGACGAAGGGCGGCAGCGGCTCGTAGGTGCGTGCGCCGATGCGCAGCGCGGCGCGCGTGATCTCGACGATGCCGATCACCGCGACGGCCGGCGTGCCCTTGACCTGCAGCGTCATCTCGTTGACGAGGCCGGGCAGCGCGGAGCGCCAGATCTGCGGAAAGACGATGCGCCGAAAGCGCAGGCCCGGCGGCATCGAGAAGGCCCGCGCGGCGTCGAACTGGTCGCGCGGGAAGTTCAGCAGCGCCGCGCGCCAGATTTCGCAGTTGAACGCCGAGGTGGCGAGCGTGAGCGAGATCAGCGCCGCCGGGATCGGATCGAGCGAGACGCCGATCTGCGGCAGCGAATAGAAGACCAGCAAGGTGAGCGTGACGAGCGGGCACGCGCGCATCAGGCTCACGTAGGCCGCCACCAGCCGATTCGCGACCGGGATGCGCGCCGTGCGCAAGAGCGCAAGCCCCAGGCCCAGCGGGATCCCCAGCAGCAGGCTGGCGGCCGAGAGCAGGATCGTCGCCAGCGCGCCCTGGGCGATGCTGAAGTAGTCGTACGCGGTCATCCGCAGGCGTCCAGGCGCGCGTGGCTCAGTTCGCCGACGCGGGCATCTCCTTGAAGCTGGCCCCCAACCACTTCTCCTGCAACTTGTAGAGCTCGCCGCTGGCGCGCAGGTCGAGCAGCGCCGCGTCGACCGTCTTCAGCAAGCCGGTGTTGCCCTTCTTGATCGCCCAGGCGATGTAGGTCGGCTTGCCGATCGGTGCGCCGAGCGCGAAGACGCCGGGCTTGGTCTTGAGCAGCGAGTTCAGGCTGATCTGGGTGTTGATCACGGCGTCCAAACGGCCGAGCGCGACGTCCTGGTAGGCCTCGGGATAGCCTTGGTACTCGACGATCTTGCCGATGCCCTTGCCGCCGTTGCGGGCCTTGAGCTCTTCGTCGAAGGTCTTCAGCGTGGACAGCATCGCGCTGCCGGTCTCGGCCCCGACGGTCTTGCCGAGAAGGTCGTCGGGCTTGGTGATCGGCGAGCCGACCTTGGTCGCGAAGTAGTTGATCGACGCGCAGGTCGGCGAGCTGAAGTCGAAGGTCTGCTTGCGCTCCTCGGTGATCAGCACCGCCGTCATCGCCATGTCGTACTTGCCGGTGGTGACGCCGGGCAGGATGCCGGCCCAGGGCATGACCTGCTGACGAACGTCGAACCCGATCTTCTTCTTCACCAGCGCCAGCACCTCGTTGTCGAAGCCGGTCTGCTTGCCGTCGACGACGAATTCGAACGGCACGTAGTCGTCTTCCGTGGCCACGCTCATGTAGCCGCGGGCCTTGATTTCCTCGATGGTCGCAGAGGCCGCGGGCAGCGCGATGCCGGCCAGCGCGGCGGTCAGCGCCAAGCCGCCGAGGCGGGCCAGGACGTGTGGATTCTTGATGGCGGACGTGGTCATGGAAAACCTCCCTCTACAGTGACGCGGGTTGGGGAAACGCTAGGCAATAGCAAGCGAAGTGCCAGGGGCGGATGACGCGCGCGATCGCGATCACGGCTGCCACTCGAGCAGCCGCACCGGTGTCGGGTTCCATCCGCTGCAGGGGTTGAAGCGCTGCGGGCAGTTGGAGATCACGACCAGCGTGTCGCGCTCGGCGCGCAGGTCGACGAAATCGCCGGGCGTGGACAGCCCTTCCTCGATCTCGGTGGATCCGTCGGCGCGCACCGGCACGTTCATGAAGAAGTTGATGTTGGCCGGGATGTCGCGCGCAGAGAGGCCGTGGCGCGCGAGGGCCGCGATGAAATTGCACCGGCAGCTCGGCGTGCCCTGGATGCCGTAGCGGCGGTGGTTGAACTCGGTGCTGCACGCGCCGGCGATCGTGTCGTGGTGGCCGACCGAGTCCTCCTCGATCGTCATCAGCACGTCGCCGCGGTCCGAATACAGGCGCACGCCGGCCCCGAGGTACACGCTGCGCGCGCCCTTGATCGTGTTGGCGGCGTTGTAGCGGTTCTGCGTGTCGTGCAGGTCGTAGCAGAGGAAATCGACGGCCTGCTGCCCTTCGAGGTCGACGATGCGCAGGTGGTGGCCCGCCGGGATCTTCCGCGTCCACGGGCCGGGCTCGAGCACCTCGTCGTGGACGACGACGCCGGGAACCGCGAGCGCGGCGGCGAGCCTGGCGCCGCCGTCGCGCGCCTTGATCGCGGCAAGGCGCGCGACGGCCTCGGACCTCTTCAGCGCCGCCAGCGCGCGCGCCAGGTCCGAGCGTTGTTCATCGGTGCTTTGCGGGTCGTCCAACAAGATTCCGGCCATGCGCTGCTCCAGATTGCGGAGCCTCGCAGCCAGCAATCCATGTGCCAAGCCGGCCCCGACCGGCGGGACTGCAATCTGGCGCTCGATCGGGATCCCAAACTGGATCGCCATGCCGGAAAATGGGGCGGCGCGCGGCCCGTCTTGGTGCGCCGCACCCGGTTCGGCGCGGCACGCGATTTGCGAGCGTGCGCCGCAACCGCATTACGATGCCGATCTGGTTTCAAATCGGGATCCCGAATACAGTACCGACATGAGCGCAAAAACATCCAAACCCAGAATTCGGGCGATCGACGTGGTGCCGATGGAGAAGGCGACGCTGGCGCACACCGTCTACGAGCGCATCAAGGACGAGCTGTTCGAGTTCCGCATGGCGCCCGGCCAGCGCTACTCCGAACAGGAGCTGGCGACGCGGCTGGGCGTGTCTCGCACGCCGCTGCGCCTGGCGCTGCACCTGCTGGTCCGCGATGGCTTCCTGGTCCGCGTGGACGGCCACGCCGGCTGGATGGTCAAGCCCTTCGAGCTGGCCTATTACGAAGACCTCTACGACTTCCGGGTCCAGATCGAGCTCATCGCGGTGCGCCGCCTGTGCGCGATGGACCCGGCGCCGGACCTCTCCGCGCTGAGCGACTTCTGGTGCGTGCCCAAGCGCCAGCGCAACCTGGACGGCCCGACGGTCTCGCGCGAGGACGAGAAGCTCCACGGCGCGCTGGTCGCGCTCGCCGGCAGCGCCGAGATGCTGCGCGTGCACGGCGACATCACCGAGCGCGTGCGCATCATCCGCCGGCTGGACTTCATCGAGCCGGCGCGCATCAAGTCGGCCTACGACGAGCACGCGATGATCCTGCGGGCGCTCGTCGCGCGCCGGGTCGGCGAGGCCGAGATGCTCATCAAGGCCCACATCGCCAGTTCGCGCGCCGAGATCCGCCACATCACGCTGCACCGCCTCTCGCTCGCCTCGATGCAGGCGCGCGAGGCGGCGCGCGCCTGAACATCCACTCTGACTGGGAGGACCGATGACTCACGACCTGGTGCTTTCCGGCGGGCACTTGATGGACCCGGCGCAGCGACTCGACGGCGCGTACGACGTCGCGATCACCGCCGGCAAGGTGGCGGCCATCGTTGCTGTGGGAACCTGCCTGCCCGCGAAGGAGCGCCTGGACGTCTCCGGCAAGCTCGTGATCCCGGGGATGATCGACACGCACGCCCACGTCTTCCAGCACGTGACCGGCCGCTTCGGGCTGGACGCCGATCTCTGCGGCGTGCGCTCGGGCGTGACGACGCTGATCGACCAGGGCGGCCCCTCGTGCATGACGCTGCCGGCGTTCAACGAATACGTCGCGCACGCGAAGAAGTCGCGCGTCTTCGCCTACCTGTCGTCCTACCTCGTCGGCGGCATGGAGGGCCACTACTATCCGGCCCTGTACAAGCCGGACTGCCTCGATGCGGATGCGACCGTGAAGGCGGCGCTTGCCAATCCCGACGTCGTCAAGGGCTTCAAGGCGCACGCCGAACTGGGCGGCTTCGCGCGCTGGGGCGTCGAGGTCATGCGCGTCGCGGCCGAGATCGGCCGGCGCGCGAAGATGCCGCTGTACATCCACTTCGGCCAGCTCTGGCCGCTGCCCGAGGAGGGCGCGAACGGCGTCGACCCCGACACCATCCTCGACCAGGTGGTGCCGCTGCTCAAGCCGGGCGACATCCTCGCCCATCCCTTCACGCGCCACCCCGGCGGCTTCGTCGATCGCCACGGCAAGGTCCACGGCATCGTCCGCGAGGCCCTCGCGATGGGGCTCAAGGTGGACGTGGGCCACGGCTCGCACTTCAGCTACAGGATGGCGCGCATCGCGCTGGACGCCGGGATCCTGCCCGACACGCTGGGCGCCGACATGCACGGCTACAACACCAAGGTCCCGCAGGCCGCCGGCACGCCGGACAGCCACCCCGACAAGGACCACATGTTCGCCGGCCAGGTGCGCTTCTCGCTGGCCTCGGCGATGACGGCGATGCTGGCGCTGGGCCTGCCGCTCGAGCACGTCGTGCGCATGGTCACCAGCAATGTCGTCGAGATCTTCGGCCTGCCCCGCGAGCTGGGCACGCTCGCGGTCGGCAACCCTGCGGACGTGAGCGTGCTGCACGACGACACCGGCCGCTGGGCGCTGCGCGACAACGAAGGCACCCAACTCGTCGGCGAGCGCCTGCTGCGCCCGGCCTTCTGCCTGCGCGACGGCGTGCGCCACGACGCCGACGCGGCGATCCTGCCCGTGGTCCAGGCGGCGTGAATTGACGCCGACCTCTCGATGAACGAAGGCGAGCAGATCCATTTGAAAACATCCGGCCAAGGCGTGGGCGCGCCGGTGCGGCGCAAGGAGGACGCGCGGCTGCTGGCCGGGCGCGGCCAGTTCGTCGGCGACATCCGGCTGCCGAACATGCTCGAGGTCGCCTTCGTGCGCTCGCCGGTCGCGCACGGCCGGCTGCGCGCGGTGATCAAGCCCGAGGGCTTAGAAGCCCGGGTCTACACGATGGACGACCTGGCCGGCGTGAAGCCGATCCGGGCCGTCTCCGCGCTCGCGGGCTTCAAGCCATCGGACCAATGGCCGCTCGCGCGCGACAAGGTCCGCCAGGTGGGCGAGACGATCGCGATGTGCGTGGCCGCGACGCGGGCCGAGGCCGAGGACCTGGCCGCGCAGGTCATCGTCGAGATCGACGATCTGCCCGCGGTGGTCGACATGCTGGAGGCGCGCAGCGCGCAGCCGCCCGCGCTGGTCCACGACGACTGGGGCGACAACGTGTTCCTGCACACGAACATTCGCGGCGAGCTCGACGCCATCAAGGCCCGCGCCGAGGTCGTCGTGCGCCGCCAGGTGCGCACCGCGCGCCAGTCGATGGCGCCGCTCGAAGGGCGCGGCGTGCTCTGCCATGTGGACACGCGCCTGGATCAACTGGTGATGTACAGCGCGGCCCAGATGCCGCACATCAACCGGGCCGGACTGTCGGAATGCCTGGGCATCGACCAGGGCCGCATCCGCGTGATCTCGCCCGACGTCGGCGGCGGCTTCGGCTACAAAGGCATCCTGCTGCCCGAGGAGATCTGCCTGGGCTGGCTGGCGATGCGGCTGCAGCGCCCGGTGCGCTGGCTCGAAGACCGGCGCGAACAGCTCACCGCGAACACCAACTGCCGCGAGCACCACTACGACATCACGCTGTACGCGGACCGCCGCGGCAAGCTGCTGGCGATCGACTGCGACGCGACGGTCGATTCGGGCGCGTATTCGTCCTACCCGTTCTCGGCCTGTCTCGAGGCGGCCCAGGTCGGCTCGATCCTGCCGGGGCCGTACAAGATGGACGCGTACGCGTGCCGCACCTGGTCGGTCGCGACCAACAAGCCGCCGATCCTGCCCTACCGCGGGGTCGCGCGCACGGGAGTGTGCTTCGCGCTGGAGATCATGATCGACGCGGTCGCGCGCGAGGCCGGTCTCGAGCCCCACGAGGTGCGGCTGGCCAACCTGGTCCGGCCGGACGAGATGCCGTACGACAACGTCACGAACAAGCACTTCGATTCCGGCGACTACCCGCAGGCGCTGCGACGCACCCTGGACGGGCTCGACTGGGCCGCCTGGCGTGCGCGCCAGCAGCGCGGCGAGCCCGACGGGCGACTGATCGGCATCGGCCACGCGATGTACTGCGAGCAGGGCGCGCACGGCACCTCCGTCTATGCCGGCTGGGGCATCCCGATGGTTCCCGGCCACGAGCAGTGCGGCGCGCGGCTGACGCCCGACGGCGTGCTCGAGCTGCGCATCGGCGCGCACTCGCACGGGCAGGGCCTGGAGACGACGCTGTCCCAGGTCGCCCACAGCGTGCTCGGCATCGAGCTGCAGCAGGTGCGGTTGCTGCACGGGGACACCGCGATGTCGCCGTACTCCACCGGCACCTGGGGCTCGCGTTGCGCGGTGATGTCCGGCGGTGCGGTCGCGACGGCCTGCAAGGCGCTCGCGGAGCGCTTGCTGAACATCGGCTCGGCGCTGCTCGAGTTGCCGGCCGCGGCGCTGCGCGTGGAAGGCGGCGCGGTGGTCGATCCGTCGAGCCAGCGTCGCGTCACGCTGGCGCAGATCGCGCACGCCTGGTACCGCCAGCCGCAACGCATGCCCAAGGACGTGAACCCGGCGGGGCTGGAGCTCACCGTCGGCTACAAGGCACAGCGCGACACCGGCACCTTCAGCTACGCCGGCCATGCCTGCGCCGTGGCGATCGATCCCGAACTGGGCACGGTCGAGATCCTCGACTACGTGATCTGCGAGGACGGCGGCACCTTGCTGAACCCGATGGTGGTCGACGGCCAGATCCTCGGCGGCCTGGCTCAGGGCATCGGCACCGCGCTGTACGAAGAGATGCCGTACGACAGCGAAGGGCAGCCGCTGGCCTCGACGCTGGCCGACTACCTGCTGCCCGGCGCGACCGAGGTCCCGATGGCGCGCCTGGACCACATGGAGACGCCCTCGCCGTACACCGAGTTCGGCCAGAAGGGCATCGGCGAAGGCGGTGCGATCGCGCCGCCGGCGGCCATCGTCAACGCGATCAACGACGCGCTGGCCAAGCTCGGCGTCGAGCTGATGGCGTGCCCGGCCTCGCCGCGCCGCGTGCGCGAGGCGCTGCGGCGTGCCGGCATCGGGACCGTGGCATGAAGGCGGCGCCGTTCGAGTACCGCCAGCCCCAGAGCGCCGCGCAGGCCGTGGCGATGCTCGGCGCCTCGGAGATGGCCAAGGCCTGCGGCGGCAGCCAGTCGCTGGGGCCGATGCTGAACCTGCGCCTCGCGCAGGTCGACTGCCTGGTCGACCTGAGCCGGATCGAGGCCCTGACGGGGTTTTCGGAAGGGACGCAGGCGCTGCGCATCGGCGCCGGGGTCACCCATGCGCGCATCGAGGACGGCGAGCTGCCCGACGTCACGCGCGGCCTGCTGCCCCGGGTCGCCGCGGGCATCGCGTACCGCGCGGTCCGCAACCGCGGCACCGTCGGAGGCAGTCTCGCGCATGCCGATCCGGCGGCCGACTGGGTCAACACGATGTGCCTGCTCGATGCGGCCGTCGTCGTTCTCGGCGCGACGGGGGAGCGCCGCGTGCTCGCGAGTGAATTCTTCCTCGGCCCCTTCACCACCGTGCTCGCACCCGACGACGTGATCGTCGCCGTCGAGGTGCCGCGCTTTTCGAGCCGGGCGCGCTGGGCCTACCGCAAGACCTGCCGCAAGCCGGGCGAGTTCGCCGACGCGATCGCCGCGGCCTGGGTCGACCCCGAGCGCGGCATCGCGCGTGCGTTGATCGGCGCGCTCGGCGGGATGCCGCACCTGGTCGATGGCGAAGCGGCGCTCGCCGGCCTGCGCCGCGCCGGCGGACCGGCGCGCGCGCTCGACGACGCCGGCGTCACCGGCGACTACGAGCGCGAGGTGCATGCCGTGATGCTGCGGCGCGCGCTCGACGACCTGGACCGCTTTCCCCCATGAAGACCATCACCTTGAGCGTCAACGGCGAGGCCCGGACGGCGGCCTGCGAAGGGCGCACCAACCTGGCCGATCACCTGCGCGAGTCCCTGAGCCTGACCGGCACGCACGTCGGGTGCGAGCACGGCGTCTGCGGCGCCTGCACCCTCGAGCTCGACGGCGCGCCGGTGCGCTCGTGCATCACCTACGCGTCCGCCTGCGAGGGCCGCCGGGTGCGCACCATCGAAGGCTTCGACGACGACGAGGTCATGCTCGCGCTGCGCGACGCCTTCAGCGCCGAACACGCGCTGCAGTGCGGCTATTGCACCCCGGGGATGCTCGTGACGGCGCGCGACATCGTGCTGCGCCTGCCCGAGGCCGACGAAAACCGGATCCGGCTCGAGCTCGCCGGCAACCTGTGTCGCTGCACGGGCTACCGGGGCATCGTGCTGGCCATCGCGCGCGTGCTGTCGCAGCGCAGAAGGGCCACGCATGCAGCTTGAACAGAGCTTCGAGCTGCCGAACCCGCCGGCGACGGCGTGGCCCGCGTTCAAGGACGTCGAGCTGCTCGTTCAATGCCTGCCGGGCGCGGCGCTCACCGGCCCGGCGGCCGGCGGCGAGCTGCCGCTGCGCTTCGACGTGAAGCTCGGGCCGATCGCCGCCGGCTTCGTCGGCAGCGGGCGCGTGAGCTTCGACGACGCGGCGCAGGGCGGCCGCTTCGAGGGCAGCGCGAGCGACCGCAGGACCAATTCCCGCGTCAAGGGCGCGGCCGATTTCAAGCTCGTCGCCGAGGGCGGCGGGACGCGCGTGACCCTGCGGGTCGACTACAGCCTGACCGGGGCGCTGGCGCAGTTCAGCCGCGGCGCGATCCTGCGCGAACTCGCATCGGCGTTGACCGCGCAGTTCGCGGCCAACCTGGCTCTGCGGTTGCACGCCGTGGCCGAACCCGTCGAATCCGTCGAACCCACCGAACCCGCGGAGCCTGCCGCACGCGACGCGCCGGCGGCCGTGGCGGCCCCCGTGGTGGCGGCGGCGCCGCTGGACGCCCGGCCGTTGCTGATGCTGGTGCTCAAGGCCAGCTGGCAGCGCCTGCTCGGCCGGCTGTTGCGCCGCAAGGTCTGACGGCGGGCCGCAGCATGGGCTCCGCGATCGACGCCATGCTCGCCGTGCGGCCGGTGCTGGTCGGCGTCGAGGCGGCGCGCGACGCGCTCGGCCTGCGAGCGCGCGAACTGCTGCATGCCGGACCGCCGTTCGCCGACCCGCGCCATCCGCCGGCGGCCCTCGTGTCGTCGATCGTGATGACCTGCCTGCACGAGGGCTGGGCCCGCGACGAAGCGCAGGCCGAGGCGCTGCTGCGGCGCGGGGCGCTGACCCTGATCCCGGCGCAGTCACGCGATTGCGTCACCCCGCTGGCCGCTGTCGTGGCGCCGAACACGCCGTTGTTTCGGGTCCGCGATGCCGGCAATGACGGAGCGACGCTGCACGCCCCGGTGTCCGTCGTGCGCGGCGCCGACACCCGCATGGGCACGCGTGACGGTGGCCTGCTCGCCCGGCTCGCAGCGCGTGACCGCGAGACCGCGCCGGCACTGCGCGCGCTGTTGCAACGCGTCGGCGCGCTGGACCTGTGGACGCCGGCGCTGCACGGGCTGTCGCACGGCGACGATCTGCACAGCCGCACCGCGGCCGCCAACGAGGCGTTCGCCGCGGCGGTTCGCGAACACGGCGATGCGGCGCTCGCCGAGGCCATCGCCGCGACGCCGTTGTTCTTTCTGACGCCGTGGATGGCGGCCGCCGCGCTGATCCTGCGCGCGGGCGAAGGCCGCGATCTGCCGAGGCTGGTCTCGCGCGCCGGAGGCAACGGCGAGCGCTTCGCGATCGCGCTGGCCGGCGCACCCGAGCGGTGGATCGCCTGCGCCGCGACACCGCCGCAGGGCCCGTTCATTCCGAGCGCGCCGCAGGGCACCCCGGTGCTGGGAGCCGTCGGCGACAGCGCGGTCATCGACATGCTGGGCCTGGGCGGACAGCGGCTGGCGCACGCGCCGGAACCGTTCGGTCTGGTGCAGTCGCGGCTCGACGCCGACCACGGCGAACGCGCGCGCCGCCTGCTGCTGGCGCCGCATCCCGGCTTGCCGCAGCAGTGGCCGATCGGCGTCGACGTGCGGCGGGTCGTCTCGCAGGCCAACCCCCCGTTCGTGATGCTGGCGATGATCGCCGCCGACGGCAAGACCGGATTTCTCGGCCGCGGCGGCTACCGTCCGCCGCTGGACCTGTTCGAAGAGGCAGCCCGTGGCGCCCTCTGACGCCACGGGCTCTGACGACACGAGCCCCTGGATTCTCCCGACCACGTCCTTCTGGCAACGCCTGGAGCCGCTGGCCGACTGGGACGGTCGCTGGGCGCCGCCATGGCGTCACGGCGTGCCGGTGCGCGTGCGCGTCGGAGCGCAGACGCAGGTGCTGTTGCTGCCGATCCGTGCCCTGCCGGGCGCCGGCGATCGCGCGGTGGCTTCATTGATCGCGAACCAGGCGTCGCTAGCCGTCGCCGACGCGCTGACCCGAGCGATGGGCGAACTGGCGCACGGACTCGCGCCCGACGTCGTGATCGGGCTGCCGACGCTGGGCCTGGTCTTCGCCCCGGGCGTGGCCCGCGCGCTCGGCCACGCGCGATGGGTGCCGCTCGGCTACTCGCGCAAGTTCTGGTACGACGACGCCCTGTCCACCCCGGTCGAGTCGATCACCACGCCGGGCGCCGGCAAGCGGCTGTATCTGGATCCGAATCAATGGCCGCTCGTGAAAGGCCGGCGCGTGCTGCTCGTCGACGACGCGGTGAGCAGCGCGCAGACGCTCCGGCAAGTCTGGAACCTGCTGGAGGCGCTGGGTGCGGACGTCGTCGGCGCCGTCGTCGCGATGTGCCAGGGCGATCGATGGCGCACCGCGCTCGGGCCGGAGCGCGCACCGAAGGTGCACGGCGTGTTCGACTCGCCGCTGCTGCAGCGCGGCATCGACGGCTGGCGGCCGCTGTAGGTGCGGCAGCCCGGGCAAGGATCGGAATTCGCGGGGCAGTCCGTCTCGCCCCCGGGGTGTTCGCTGACAGGTGAGCCGATCCGATCGTCCTAGGCTTGGGCTCCCAAGCAACACGGGGAGTTCGGCATGGAAAAGACTGCTGACCAGATGTACGGAGACCTGCTCCTGCAACTGGGCAATCCGACGATCCTCGAGCCCGAGGCATTGGTCGGGTACCTGCGGGACGTCGAAACGATGTACTCGCGCGGTCGCATCACGTCCTCGCAACTGGGGCGCGCGCGCAAGGCCTACGAGGCCACGATCCGGCGCGATCCGCGCCAGGCGCCGCCGGGCGCGGCGGGCCGCGTGGTCGGCGACCTTCACACCGATCCGATCAGCGGCGCGCCCGGGGCTCACCCGGTGGGCACCGGGATAGGCGCGGCGGCTGGAGGCGCGATCGCCGGCGCGGCGATCGGGGCCAGCGCGGGTCCGGTCGGCGCGGTGATCGGCGTCGCGGTGGGGGCCGTCGTCGGCGGTCTCGCCGGCAAAGGCGTCGCCGAGATGATCGATCCGACCGGCGAGGAAACCTATTGGCGCGCGAACTATGCGAGCCGGCCGTATGTGGCAAGCGGCGCGAACTACGACGACTACGGTCCGGCGTACGTGCACGGCGCGGACGCGCGTCGCCGGTTTCCCGACCGGGAGTTCGACGACGTCGACAGCGAACTCGCGCGGGACTGGCAACGCGCGCGCAGCACCTCGAGCCTGGACTGGGACGCCGCCAGGCCGGCAAGCCGCGACGCGTGGCATCGCGCGGAAGGCGGCGACCCGTTCGCCGGCGTCGTGCCCCCGTCAGCGAATCGTCGCGATGAACGTGGGTGAGACCTGGACCGGTGCGTAGCCCAGCGTGCCGATCGGCGTGAGCGCACCGCTGGCGCCGATCGTGTGCTGCGAGACCGTGCCGCTGTCGTGGTTCGTCGCATAGGCGTACTGGCTCAGCGGATCGACCGCGATGCCTTTCGGCGTCGAACCGGTCGCGACGGTGGGCGTGCCCAGCGGGTCGCTTGGCGCACCGGTGCGGGGGTGGCCAGGGGAGTTGCCCTGTAGCCGCCGCGCTGTCAGCCGTGAACGGGTTCGGCCGCCGGCCGGCCCAGCCACGCGGACTCGATTTCCGACGCCTTCACCGGCCGGGAGAAATGAAAGCCCTGCGCCAGGTCGCAGCCCGCGTCGCGCAGCATTTGAGCCACCACTTCGGTCTCGACGCCTTCGGCCACCACTTTCAGCCCGAAGCCGTGGGCCAGCTGGATCGAACTCCGGACGATGCGCCGATCGCCTTCGTCGGTGTCCGCGTTCGTGATGAAGGTCTTGTCGATCTTGAGGGCGTCGACCGGCAGGCGCTTCAGGTACGCGAGCGACGCGAAGCCGGTCCCGAAGTCGTCGATCGACATCTTCACGCCCATGTCGCGGATCTCCTGCAGGCGCTTGAGCATCACCTCCGGGTAGCGCATCAGCGCGCTCTCGGTGACTTCGAGCTCGACCAGCCGTGCGGGCACGCCGGTTTCGCGCAGCAGCGCGCGCAGCTTGTCGGCGAACTCGCGGTCGAGCAGGTTGTTGGCGCTGATGTTGACGGCGACCGCGAGCTCGAAGCCCAGCGACATCCACTGCGCAATCTGCGAGACCGCGGTGCGCAGCACGAAGTCGGTGAAGGGGTGGATGAGTTCGGTGGTCTCCGCCAGGGGGATGAACTTGACCGGCGAGATCGGGCCCTTGGTCGGATGAACCCAGCGTGCGAGCGCTTCGACGCCGACCAGCGCGCGATCCTCCAGCCGGAGCTTGGGCTGGTAGACCAGCGTGAGGGTCTGCTCCCGGATCGCCTTCGCGAGTTCCGCGCGCATCGCGAGCGCATCCGACGTGAAGTGGTCCATCAGTTCGCTGTAGCGCGAGAACGGCGTCATGTCCGCCTTCGATTCGTACATCGCGATGTCGGCGCATCGCAGCAGGCCCATCGAGGTCTTGGCGTCGACCGGATAGGCCGCGACGCCGATGCTCGCCGTCAGCGCGAGCTCGACGCCGCTGGCGACCAGCGGCGCGCTCAATGCATTCTGGATCCGGCAGCAGAACGTCGCGACGACGTCGGTCTGCGAGGCGT
>DASYCA010000464.1:0-11437 GCA_036500445.1 Burkholderiaceae bacterium
CAACGACATCTGGCGCACGCTGCCCCGGCGGGCCGAGCGGCCGGGCGAAAGCGAGGAACAGAAGCGCTTCCCGAGCGAGCCGCAGGAGAACATCCTCTATTTCATCGAGAAGAACGCGCCGCTGCTCGAGCCGTGGGAGCGCGAGGTGGTGCGCATCGTTCGCAAGGTCGCGCAGTACTTCTATCCGCAACGACAGACGCAGGTGATGAACGAAGGCTGGGCGACGTTCTGGCACCACAAGCTGCTCAATACGCTGTACGACGAGGGCCACCTCACCGACGGCGTGATGATCGAGTGGCTGAAGTCGCACACCAACGTGGTCTACCAGCCGCCGGTCGGCCACCGCGCCTACAGCGGGATCAACCCGTACGCGCTCGGCTTCGCGATGTACACCGACATCAAGCGCATCTGCGAGAACCCGACCGACGAGGACCGCGAGTGGTTCCCGAACTTCGCCGGCAAGCCCTGGCTGCCGACGCTGGACCACGCGATGCGCAACTTCAAGGACGAGAGCTTCGTCGGCCAGTACCTGAGCCCGAAGCTGATGCGCGAGCTGCGCCTGTTCGCGATCGTCGACGACGAGAAGGCCGAGAACCTCGAGGTCTCGGCGATCCACGACCCGACCGGCTTCAGGCACCTGCGCGAGGCGCTGTCGCGCCAGTACGACCTGAGCTCGCGCGAGCCCGACATCCAGGTCTGGAACGTGAACCTGCGCGGCGACCGTTCGCTGACCTTACGCCACACCCAGACCAACGACCGGCCGCTGCACGAGAGCTCGCAGGAGGTTCTGAAGCACGCGGCCCGGCTGTGGGGCTTCGGCGTCCACCTCGAGAGCGTGGACAGCAGCGGGGCGATCACGAAGACCTGGTCGGTGCCCGCCCCGCACCAGCCCTAAAGCGTAAAAATCTTCCCGGGGTTCATGATGTTCTTCGGGTCGAGCGCGCGCTTCAGCGTGCGCATCATCGCGATCGCGCCGGCGCCCGCTTCGGTCACGAGGAAATCCATCTTGTGCAGGCCGATGCCGTGCTCGCCGCTGCAAGTACCCTGCGCCTCGATCGCGCGCTGCACGAGTTCGTGATTCAACTTCTCGGCGAGTTCGCGCTCGGCCGGGAGCTTCGGGTCGACCAGGTAGGCAATGTGAAAATTGCCGTCGCCGACATGGCCGACGATGTAGTGCGGCATGCCCGCGGCGGTCGCCGCCTCGGAGGCGGTCGTCACGCACTCGGCCAGGCGCGAGATCGGCACGCAGGTGTCGGTGCTGACGGTGCGGCAGCCGGGTTTCAACTGCGCGCCGGCGAAGTACGCGTGGTGGCGCGCGGTCCAGAGCTTGGTGCGGGCCTCGGGCGTCGTCGCCCACTCGAAGCCGGCGCCACCGAACTCGGCGGCGATCTCCTGCACCGTGGCGGCCTGCTCGGCCACGCCGGCCTCGCTGCCGTGGAACTCCATCAGCAGCATCGGCGCCTCGGTCAGGCTCAGCTTGTCATGCCTGTTGACGGCCCGCACCGCATGCGCGTCGAGCAGCTCGCAGCGCGCGATCGGGACGCCCATCTGGATGATCTGGATCGTCGTGCGCACCGCCGCGTCGATGCTCGGGAAGGTGCAGGTCGCCGCCGAGATCGCCTCGGGCAGCGGGTACACGCGCAGCGTCACCTCGGTGATCACGCCCAGCGTGCCCTCGCTGCCGACCATCAGCCGCGTCAGGTCGTAGCCGGCCGATGACTTACGGGCCCGCGTGCCGGTGCGGATCACCTCGCCTTGCGGCGTCACGACCGTCAGGCCCAGCACGTTCTCGCGCATCGTGCCGTAGCGCACCGCGTTGGTGCCGCTCGCGCGCGTCGCGCACATGCCGCCCAGGCTCGCATCGGCGCCCGGGTCGATCGGGAAGAACAGGCCGGTGTGGCGGATCTCGTTGTTCAGCTGCATCCTCGTCACGCCGGCCTGGACCGTCACGGTCAGGTCCTCCGGTTGAATGGCGAGCAGCGCGTTCATGCGCGACAGGTCGATGCTGACGCCGCCCTGGACGGCCAGCAGATGCCCTTCCAGCGACGAGCCGACGCCGAACGGGATCACCGGCACCGCGCAGCGATCGGCCAGCTGCACGACGGCCGCGACGTCCTCGGTGCTCTCGCAATAGACGACGGCCTCGGGCGGCGGGGCGTCAATCGGCGACTCGTCGCGGCCGTGCTGCTCGCGCACCGCGAGCGCGGTCGAGCAACGCGCGCCGAAGCGCTCCTGCAGCGCCTGCAGCATCTCCGGCGGCATCGGGCGCGGCTCCAGGTGCGGGAGCAAATGGGCGGGCAGCGGTGCGTTCATGAGGGTCTCCACGGTGGCCGCACGGGGCGGTCCTTCAGCGCATTGTGCCCAACGCGCGCCGCAAGCGCGCAACAACCCGTGCGCGTTCACACGGGATCGCTCGCAGCCGCTTTACAGCGCCGGTGCGATGTCGAAAATCGCGCGGCCAGCCAACGTCGACAACAACCACCCACGGAGCACTGAATGAGCGGCAAATTCGAAATCACCCAGTCCCACAACGGCAAGTTCATGTTCAACCTGAAGGCCGACAACGGGCAAGTCGTCCTGACCAGCCAGATGTACGAGGCCAAGGCGAGCGCGACCCAGGGCGTCGACTCGGTGCGCGTGAACGCGCCGCACGACGAGCGCTTCGAGCGCAAGACCTCCGCGAAGGGCGACCCGTTCTTCAACCTGAAAGCCGCGAACGGCCAGGTCATCGGCCACAGCCAGATGTATTCGTCGGTCGCGGCGATGGAGGGCGGCATCGCGTCGGTCAAGAAAAACGGCCCCGACGCCGTCACGCTCGACCTCACGACCTGATCGCCCGCGCCGCGCGGGCCGGCAAGCCGCTAGCATGCGGGCATGGCGAACCGACTCTCGCAGATCGCGACCCGCACCGGCGACGACGGCACGACCGGCCTGGGCGACGGCACCCGCGTCCCCAAGGACCACCTGCGCGTGCAGGCGATGGGCGACGTCGACGAGCTCAACTCGCAGCTCGGCGTGCTGCTCGCCGAGCCGCTGCCCGAGGACGTGCGCGCGCTGCTGGTCGTGATCCAGCACGAGTTGTTCAACCTCGGCGGCGAATTGTCCATCCCGGGCTACGAGCTGTTGAAGGCCGAGGCCGTGCTGCGGCTGGACGAGGCGCTGGCGCACCACAACGCCGCGCTGCCGCGCCTGAAGGAGTTCATCCTGCCGGCGGGCACGCGCAGCGCGGCGATCGCGCACGTGGCCCGCACGATCGCGCGCCGCGCCGAGCGCGCGGTCGTCGCGCTGACGGCGGTGGATGCGGTGCGCGCCGAACCGCGCCACTACCTGAACCGCCTCAGCGACCTGCTGTTCGTGCTCGCCCGGGTCCTGAACCGCGCCAACCTCGACGGCCTGGGTGGCGACGACGTCTACTGGAAGAGCGAGAAGCTAGCTCGGGGCGGCGGAGAGTAAGCCTTTACTCAGCGGCGTGCCTTCACCGCACCGCTCAACACCTCCAGCACTTCCAGCGAATGCTCCCAGCCGATGCACGCGTCGGTGATGCTCTTGCCGTATTCGAGCTTGGACGGGTCGTCCTTGCCGGCGCTGAACTTCTGCGCGCCGGCGTGCAGGTGGCTCTCGACCATCAACCCGAAGATGCAGCGGCTGCCCTCGCGCAGCTGCTGGGCGACGTCCTTCGCGACATCGACCTGGCGCTCGTGCTGCTTGCTGCTGTTCGCGTGGCTGCAGTCGATCATCAGCGTGCAGTCGAGCCTGGCGGCCT
Organism: Burkholderiaceae bacterium; assembly: GCA_036500445.1. Lineage (GTDB taxonomy): Bacteria > Pseudomonadota > Gammaproteobacteria > Burkholderiales > Burkholderiaceae_C > LMDS01. The sequence continues at coordinate 3,764 of DASYCA010000464.1, forward strand.
CGATCTCCGCGCACGCCGCCTTGACACTCGCCGCATCGTAGTTCGGCGTCTTGCCGCCGCGCAGGATCACGTGGCAGTCCTTGTTGCCGCGCGTCTCGACGATCGCGACCTGGCCGTTCTTGTGCACCGACAGGAAGTGGTGCGGGCGGGCCGCCGCTTGAATCGCGTCGATCGCTATTCTGATGTTGCCGTCGGTGCCGTTCTTGAAGCCGATCGGCGCGCTGATCCCCGACGCAAGCTCGCGGTGGACCTGGCTTTCGGTCGTGCGCGCGCCGATCGCGCCCCAGGAGATCAGGTCGCCGATGTACTGCGGCGAGATCACATCGAGGAACTCGCTGCCGGCCGGCATGCCGGCGCGGTTGATCTCCAGCAGCAATTGGCGCGCGATGCGCAGGCCCTCGTCGATGCGGTAGCTCTCGTCCAGGTACGGGTCGTTGATCAGGCCCTTCCAGCCGACCGTCGTGCGCGGCTTCTCGAAGTACACGCGCATCACGATCTCCAGCGTGTCCTGGTACTTCTCGCGCTGCACCCGCAGCTGGCGCGCGTACTCGACCGCCGCGGCCGGGTCGTGGATCGAGCACGGGCCCATGATCACGAGCAGCCGGTCGTCCTTCTTCTGCATGATGTTGCGTATCGCCTGGCGGGTGTTGCCGATCAGCGTCTCGACCGGCGTGCCGGCGATCGGGAAGAAGCGGATCAGGTGCTCGGGCGGCGGCAGCGGCGTCACGTCGCGGATCCGCTGGTCGTCGGTCTGGCTGGTGCGCTCGCTGTGCGCATACCAACCTTCGCTGGCGGCAGGGCTGGGCTTGGTCGTCATGGCGGTGGAGCTCCTGAGGGAAAAGTGAAAGACAAAAAAAACCGCCGGGGGTGAGCCCGGCGGTTTTTGGAGATTCGTTGGCGCTGTTTACTTGGCGTGCGCGCTGGCCTCTCCGGCCGCTGGGCGGTGGGAGCTCCAAAAATACGCAAAATAAACGGCGCGGGACGTCATGGGCGCGAATGTAGCACAGGCCAAGGGCGCGCCTGATTTCAGGCCGTGCCGCCGACGGTGAGGCGGTCGATCCGCAAGGTCGGCTGGCCGACGCCGACCGGCACGCTCTGCCCTTCCTTGCCGCAGACGCCGACGCCCGGGTCCAGCTTCATGTCATTGCCGATCATGCTGACGCGGGTCAGCGCGTCCGGCCCGTTGCCGATGATCGTCGCGCCCTTCACCGGGTACTGGATCTTGCCGTTCTCGACCCAGAACGCCTCGCTGGCCGAGAACACGAACTTGCCGCTCGTGATGTCGACCTGGCCGCCGCCGAAATTGGTGGCATAGAGGCCGCGCTTCAGGCCGGCCACGATCTCCTCGCGCGTCTTGTCGCCGCCCAGCATGTAGGTGTTGGTCATGCGCGGCATCGGCACCGCGGCGTAGCTCTCGCGGCGGCCGTTGCCGGTCGGCGCGACGCCCATCAGGCGCGCGTTCATCGAATCCTGGATGTAGCCCTTCAGGATGCCGTCCTCGATCAGCACGTTGCGCTGCGAGGCGTTGCCTTCGTCGTCGACGTTCAGCGAGCCGCGCCGGTCCGGGATCGTGCCGTCGTCCAGCACCGTCACGCCCTTGGCCGCGACGCGCTGGCCGATCCGGCCGCTGAAGGCGCTCGAACCCTTGCGGTTGAAATCGCCCTCCAGCCCGTGGCCGATCGCCTCGTGCAGCAGCACGCCGGGCCAGCCCGGCCCGAGCACGACGCTCATCTCGCCGGCCTTCGCCGGGCGCGATTCGAGGTTCGTCAGCGCGGCGTTCACGGCGTCCTGCACATAGCCTTCGATGATCTCGTCGTGGAAGTAGCCGAAGCCGAAGCGCCCGCCGCCGCCGCCCGAGCCGACCTCGCGGCGGACCTCGCCGTTGATCGTCTGCTCGGCGATCACCGTGACCGACAGGCGCACCAGCGGGCGCACGTCGGCGGCCAGCGTGCCGTCGGCGCGCGCGACCATCACGACGTCGTATTCGCCGGCGAGACCCGCCATCACCTGGACGATGCGCGGGTCCTTGCTGCGTGCGAGCTTTTCGACCTTCTCGAGCAAGGCCACCTTCTGCGTGCTGTCCAAGGTCGCGATCGGATCCATCGGCGCATACAGCAGCCGGCTGCCCGCGACCTTCTGCTTCGTGCCGATTTTCACCTGGCGGCTCTGGCCGGCCGCGGCGATCGTGCGCACGGTGTGCGCGGCGTCCATCAATGCGGCTTCGGAAATGTCGTCCGAGTACGCGAACGCGGTCTTTTCGCCCGCGACCGCGCGCACGCCGACACCCTGGTCGATGCCGAAGCTGCCGCTTTTCACGATGCCTTCTTCCAGGCTCCAGCCCTCGCTGCGCGTGTACTGGAAATACAGGTCGGCGTCGTCGATGCGGTGCGTCGCGATCGCGCCGAGCGCCTGCGCGAGCGTCGCCTCGGTCAGGCCGAAGGGCTCGAGCAGCAGCGCGCGGGCAATCGCCAGGCGTTCGATCGTGGGTTCGCGAGAGATCATGGGCGTCGTCCTCGGGGGTGAAACCGCATTGTAGAAGTCGCGGGCTCGAAATAGGGGGTGCGCCCGGATGCCCCTGCCTGCGGCGCTGGCCGCCGGGAATCAGGCGTCCGGCGCGTTCTTCAGCGCCAGCGCGCGTTCGTAGACGGCGTTGCGCGGCGCGCCGCAGAGCTCGGCCGTCAGCGCGACCGCCTGTTTCAGCGGCAGCGCGCCGAGCAGCGTGCGCAGGGTCGGTTCGAAGGCCGGCGTCTCGGGGCTCGTGTCGGCGAGCGCGAGCGCGTGCACGACCAGCGCGAATTCGCCGCGGCACCGATTCGCGTCGGCCTCGAACCAGCCCGGCAGCGCCGCGGCCGGCATCGTCGCAACCGTCTCGAACTGCTTCGTCAGCTCCCGGCACACCGTCACCGCGCGCGTGCCGCAGGCTTGCCCCAGCGCCGCGGCGAGCGCCTCGATGCGGTGCGGCGCCTCGAACAGGACCTGCGCGCCCGGCGCCGCCGCGAGCGCGGCGAGCGCCTGCGCGCGCTCGCCGGCGCGCGTCGGCAGGAAGCCGATGAAGGTGAACGGCCCGGCCACCGCATCGCCGGCGACGCTCAATGCCGCGACCGCACTGCTCGCGCCGGGGATCGGCAGCACCCGGTGCCCGGCGACCTGGGCCGCCGCGACCAGCGCCGCGCCGGGGTCGCTGATCGCCGGCGTGCCGGCGTCGCTGACATAGGCGACGCGCTCGCCGCGCGCCAGCCGCACCAGCACGCCGTCGGCCGCTTCGCGCTCGTTGTGCTGATGCAGCGCGATCAGCGGCTTGCCCTCGACCCCGAGCGCGCGCAGCAGCGGCGCGCTGTGGCGGGTGTCCTCGCAGGCGATCGCGTCGGCCAGGCCGAGCACGTGGATCGCGCGCAGCGTGATGTCGGCGAGGTTGCCGATCGGCGTCGCGACCACGTACAGTGCGCCGGCAGGATAGTGCTGCGCACCGGCCGCCGCCTCGGCGGCTTGCTGCATCAACGAGGTGAGTGCTGTGGACACGAAGGGTTCGGCAACGAAGAAGGCGATCGGCGAGGCAGGCGAGGCGCGTGCGCTGGCGCACCTGCTGGCCCAGGGCCTGACCCTGGTGCAGCGCAATTATCGGGTCGCGCGCGGCCCGCACGCGCGTGGCGGCGAAGTCGACCTGATCATGCGCGAGCCGGACGGCACGCTCGTGTTCGTCGAGGTGCGCCAGCGCGCCTCGCGCGGCTTCGGCGGCGCGGCCGCCAGCGTGAGCGCCGGCAAGCGGCGCAGCCTGGTGCTCGCCGCACGCTATTTCCTCGGCACCCAGCGCAGCGAGCCGCCCTGCCGCTTCGACGTGATCGCGATCGACGGCGAGCAGCTGGACTGGTTGCAAGCGGCCTTCGACGCCGCTTGAACCCGACCCTAAGGCATGGAACCGAGCAAGGGAATTGCTGTCATATGATCCATGCCCATGCTCGAACAACGAATCCAGCAGCAATTCTTCGACAGCGCCGACCTGAAGTACGCGGCGGCTGAGGTCTTGTCCAAGCCGATCGCCGACGCCGTCAGTGCGCTGGTGGGCTGCATCACGGCCGGCGGCAAGGTGCTGTCTTGCGGCAACGGCGGCTCGGCCGGCGACGCGCAGCATTTCGCGGCCGAGTTCGTCGGCCGCTTCGAGCGCGAGCGCCCGGGTCTGGCCGCCGTCGCGTTGACGACCGACAGCTCGATCCTGACCGCGATCGGCAACGACTACGATTTCAATTCGATCTTCTCGAAGCAGGTCCAGGCCCTCGGCGCCCCGGGCGACGTGCTGCTCGCGATCACGACCAGCGGCAATTCGGCCAACGTCGTCGCCGCGGTCGAGGCCGCGCGCGCGAAAGACATGGTGGTGATCGCGCTGACCGGCCACAAGGGCGGGAAGCTGCGTGAGCTGCTGCAGGAAACCGACGTGATGATTTGCGTCCCGCACGACCGCACCGCACGCATCCAGGAGGTGCATCTGCTCGTGCTGCACTGCCTGTGCGACGCGGTCGACCTCCAACTCCTCGGAGAACAGGAAAACACATGACCTTGAGCACCCCGATTCGACTCACCGCCCTTGCCGCCGCGCTCGCCGCCGCCACGCTGCTCGGCGCCTGCGCGCCGCTGTTGCTGGGCGGCGCCTTCGTCGGCGGCGGCCTGGTCGCCACCGACCGCCGCACCTCCGGCACCCAGGTCGAAGACCAGGCCATCGAGCTCAAGTCGGGCAAGCGCATTTCCGACGCGATCGGCGACCGCGGCCACGTCAACGTGACCAGCTACAACCGCCTGGTGCTGATCACCGGCGAGGTGCCGACCGAGGCCGACAAGTCCGCGGTCGAGCAGGCGATCGCACGGATCGAGAACGTCAAGTCGATCGTCAACGAGCTCGCGATCGGCGCCCCCAGCTCGATCGGCACGCGCTCGAACGACACCCTGATCACGAGCAAGGTCAAGGCGAGCCTGGTCGACGCGAAAGACCTCCAGGCCGCCGCGTTCAAGGTCGTCACCGAGCGCGGCAACGTCTACCTGATGGGCCGCGTGACCGAGCGCGAGGCGAACCGTTCGGCCGAGGTCGCGCGCGGCGTCGGCGGCGTCGTGAAGGTCGTGAAGGTGTTCGATGTCGTCAGCGAGGCCGAGCTCGCGGGCACCGCGCCGCCGGCACCGGCGCCGGTCGAAACCAAGCCCTGACGGTTATTTCAACCGGAGCAGCAGGCTCGAGGTGTCGAGCCGGTTGCCGCCCTCGGCCTGCACGTCGGCATAGAACTGGTCGACCAGCGCGGTGACCGGCAGGCGTGCGCCGTTGCGCCGGGCCTCGTCGAGCACCAGCCCGAGGTCCTTGCGCATCCAGTCGACGGCAAAGCCGAAATCGAACTTGCCCTCGAGCATGGTCGGGCCGCGGTGGTCCATCTGCCAGCTCTGCGCGGCGCCCTTGCCGATCACGCCGAGCACGTCGGCCATGTCCAGCCCGGCCTTGCGGCCGAACGCGATCGCCTCGGCCAGGCCCTGCACGAGGCCGGCGATCGCGATCTGATTCACCATCTTCGCGAGCTGGCCGGCACCGCTCGCACCGAGCAGGGTGACGGCCTTCGAGAACGAAAGGGCCGCCGGCCGCATCGCCTCGAACGCGGCGGCGTCGCCGCCGCACATCACCGTCAGCGCGCCGTTGATCGCGCCGAGGTTGCCGCCCGAGACCGGCGCGTCGATGAACTGCAGCCCGAGCGGCTGCGCCGCGGCGCTCAGCTCGCGCGCGACCTCGGCCGACGCGGTCGTGTGGTCGACGAAGATCGCGCCGCGCTTCATGCCGGCGAACGCGCCGTGCTCGCCGAGCACGACCGAGCGCAGGTCGTCGTCGTTGCCGACGCAGGCGAACACCAGGTCGGCGCCCGTGCTTGCCGCCGCCGGCGTCGCCGCGCTCGCGTGGCCGTGTTCGGCGACCCACTGCGCGGCCTTCGCGGCGCTGCGGTTGTAGACCGTCACGCGGTGCCCGGCGCGCGCCAGGTGGCCGGCCATCGGGTAGCCCATCACGCCCAGGCCGAGGAAGGCGACGTGAAGGGACGGCGTGGATTCATAGGTGCGAGTGCTCATGCCCGCACTGTAATACGGCCCTACACGATCGTCAGGTGCTCGGTGCCGGCCGCGAGGTCGGTGCTGCGCGCGCGCTTGCTGTGCAGCTTGATCTGCAGGCGCAGGTCGTTGACCGAATCGGCGTTGCGCAGCGCGTCCTCGAAGGTGATGCTCTGGCCTTCATAAAGGTCGAACAGGGCCTGGTCGAAGGTCTGCATGCCGAGCTCACGCGAGCGCTTCATGATCTCCTTGATCTCGGCGACCTCGCCCTTGAAGATCAGGTCGGAGATCAGCGGGGTGTTCAGCATGACCTCGACCGCCGCCACGCGCCCGCGCCCTTCCTGCAGCGGCATCAGGCGCTGCGAGATTAGCCCCTTCAGGTTCAGCGACAAGTCCATCAAGAGCTGGGCGCGCCGCTCCTCGGGGAAGAAGTTGATGATGCGGTCGAGTGCCTGGTTCGCGCTGTTCGCGTGCAGTGTGGCCATGCACAGGTGGCCGGTCTCGGCGAACGCGACCGCGTGTTCCATCGTTTCGCGGTCGCGGATCTCGCCCATCAGGATCACGTCGGGGGCCTGGCGCAGCGTGTTCTTCAGCGCCGCGTCCCAGCCGTCGGTGTCGATGCCGACCTCGCGCTGCGTGATGATGCAGTTCTTGTGCGCGTGCACGAACTCGACCGGGTCCTCGATCGTGATGATGTGGCCGAACGAGTTCTCGTTGCGGTGATCGACCATCGCGGCCAGCGAGGTGCTCTTGCCCGAGCCGGTCGCGCCGACCAGGATCACCAGGCCGCGCTTGGAGAGTGCAACGTCCTTCAGGACCTGCGGCAGGTTCATCGTGTCGATCGTCGGCAGGATCTGCGGGATCGTGCGCATCACCAGCCCGACGTTGCCCTGCTGCACGAAGGCGTTGACGCGAAAGCGCCCGATGCCCTGCGGCGCGATCGCGAAGTTGCATTCCTTCGTGCGCTCGAATTCGGCCGCCTGCTTGTCGTTCATCACCGAGCGCGTCAGCGCCAGCGTGTGCTGGCCGGTCAGCGGCTGCGGCGAGACCTTGGTGACCTTGCCGTCGACCTTGATCGCGGGCGGGAAGTCCGCCGTCAGGAACAGGTCGGAGCCGTTGCGCGACACCATCAGTCGCAGCAGGTCGTTGACGAATTTCGAGGCCTGATCGCGTTCCATTATTTTTGACTCCCTTGTCTTGTCTCAGCCGACTAGCCGGGAAAATTCTCCGGGAACTTCGCCTTCGCACGCGCCTCGGCCGGCGCGACCACGTTGCGGCGGACGAGGTCGGACAGGTTCTGGTCGAGCGTCTGCATGCCCATCGAATTGCCGGTCTGGATCGCCGAGTACATCTGCGCGATCTTGGACTCGCGGATCAAATTGCGGATCGCCGCGGTGCCCAGCATGATCTCGTGCGCGGCGACGCGGCCGGAGCCGTCCTTAGTCTTGCACAGCGTCTGCGAGATCACGCCGATCAGCGACTCCGACAACATCGCGCGCACCATTTCCTTTTCCGCCGCCGGGAAGACGTCGACGATCCGGTCCACCGTCTTGGCGGCGCTCGAGGTGTGGAGCGTGCCGAAGACCAGGTGGCCGGTTTCGGCGGCGG
>DASYCA010000465.1:0-5766 GCA_036500445.1 Burkholderiaceae bacterium
ACGCTGCTGCGCAGCGCCAGCGCGGCGCCGCCCGACACCGCCAATGCGCCGCTGGAGACCTCCGCATGAGTTTTACGACCCTGATCACCGCCGAGCAGCTGAAGGCGGCCGGTGCGGCGAACTTCGTCGTCGTCGACCTGAGCTTCGACCTCGCCGACCTCGGCGCCGGCGAGGCGAGCTGGCGCGCCGGCCACCTGCCGGGATCGATCCACCTGCACCTGGAGCGCGACTTGAGCGGCGCGAAGACCGGCCGCAACGGGCGCCATCCGCTGCCCGAGCGCCGCGCGTTCGCCGCGACGCTGGCACGCTGCGGCATCACGCCGGCCACGCCGGTCGTCGCACTCGACCGCCAGGGCGGGATGTACGCCGCGCGGCTGTGGTGGATGCTGCGCTGGATGGGCCATGCCGAGGTCGCGGTGCTGGACGGCGGCGTGGCCGCCTGGACCGCCGCCGGCGGCGCGCTGACGACCGACGAGACGCCCGCGCGTGCGGCCGTCGCGCCCTACCCCGAGCGCACGCCGCTCGCGGCGACGATCGATGCCGCGGCGCTCGCCGCCCAGCTCGGCCGCCGCCCGTTGATCGACGCGCGCGCCGGCGAGCGCTTTCGCGGCGAGGTCGAGCCGCTCGACCCCGCCGCCGGCCACATCCCGGGCGCGCTGAACCGCTTCTTCAAGGACAACCTGGACGCCGCCAGCGGCCGCTTCAAGCCGGCCGCGCAACTGCGCGCCGAGTGGGCGCCGTTGCTCGGCCGCGGCACGGCCGACGCCGTCGTCCACCAATGCGGCTCGGGCGTCACCGCCTGCCACAACCTGCTCGCGATGGAGCACGCCGGCCTCGCCGGCTCGGTGCTGTACCCCGGTTCGTGGAGCGAGTGGTCGTCCGACCCCTCGAGACCCGTCGCCCGCAGCGGCTGAATGGGGCACCCGGGGCGGGGTACCGCCCCGGGTGGGGACAAATGTGCGCGTTCGCCCGCAAAGGCGCATGATGGTCGCTCTGGATTGAAAGGAGCGCCTCATGTACACACGCATCCTCGTCCCGACCGACGGCTCGGACATCACCGCGAAGGCCGTCGACGCCGCGATCGCGCTCGCCAAGTCGCTGGGCGCGCGGCTCTACACGATCAGCGCGAAGGAGCCGTTCCCGTACAGCGCGATCTCCGAAATGCAGCCGACGCCGCCGCAGGAATTCTTCGACGCGCAGGAGCGCATCGCGGGCCAGCGCGTGCAGGCGGTCGCGAAGCTCGCCGAAGCCGCCGGCGTGACCTGCCAGACCAAGACCGTCGAGGCGCTGCACCCCTGGGAGGCGATCATCGATCACGCCAAGCACATGGAGTGCGACCTGATCGTGATGGCCTCGCACGGCCGCCGCGGCGTCTCCGCGCTGCTGCTGGGCAGCGAGACGCAAAAGCTGCTGACGCACACGAAGATCCCCGTCCTCGTGGTGCGCTGAGCCCTCAGACGCCGTTCGCCTTGAACCACGCGAGGCAGCGCGTCCAGCCGTCCTGCGCCGACGCCGGTTCGTAGCTCGGCCGGTAGTCGGCGTGGAACGCGTGCCCGGCCGCGGGGTAGACGACGAACGCCGATTTGTTCGCGGCCGGATGCGCCGACGCCGCGAGCGCGGCCTTCATCGTCTCGATCGAGGTCTGCGGAATGCTCGTGTCCTGCCCGCCGTACAAGCCGAGCACCGGCGCATGCAGCGCGCCGACCCGATCGATCGGGTGGGTCGGCTTCAGTGCGGTCGGCGTGCCCAGCAACTGCCCGTACCACGCGACACCCGCCTTCACCGCCGCGTTGTGCGCGGTGTACAGCCAGGCCACACGCCCGCCCCAGCAGAAGCCGGTGATCGCGAGGCGCGCCGCATCGCCGCCGTTCGCGCTCGCCCACGCGGCGCAGGCGTCCAGGTCGCCCATCACCTGCGCGTCCAGCACCTTGGAGACGACCTCGTCGAGCAGCTTGGCGAGCTCGCCATAGCCCTGCGCGTCGCCCTGGCGCACGAACAGCTCGGGCGCGAGTGCGAGGTAGCCGAGCTTCGCGAAGCGCCGCGCGATGTCGGCGATGTACTCGTGCACGCCGAAGACCTCCGAGACCACCAGCACGACCGGCAGCTTGTCGGCCGCCGTCTTGCCGGCCGGCATCGCGCGGTAGACCGGCAGCTTGAAATCGCCGACCGGGAGCAGGACCTCGCCGACCACGAGGCCGCTGCTGTCGGTCTTGATCGCCTGCGCCGTCACCGGCAGGACCGCGGCCGCGAAGCCGCTGCCGAGTGCCGCGCGCACGAAGTTGCGGCGCGAGTGATCGGTGAGGGGCATGCACAACTCCTTGAGCAAGATCTGCGGGTTTGAAGCCCGGGCGATTCTAGGAGGCCCGACAATCCGGGCATGGACCCACGCAACGATGCCCTCACCGACCCCGCCGCTTCGCGCTGGCCCAGCCAGCTGGCCGCGATCGACATGGGCTCCAACAGCTTTCGCCTCGAGATCGGCCAGCTGGTCGATGGCCGCTACCGCCGCATCGACTACCTGAAGGAAACCGTGCGCCTGGGCGGCGGCCTGGACGCCAACCGGCTGCTGACCGCCGAGGCGACCGAGCGCGGCCTGGCCTGCCTCGCGCGCTTTGCGCAACGCCTGAAGGGCTTCGCGCCGGCCCAGGTGCGCGCGGTCGCGACGCAGACGCTGCGCGAGGCGCGCAACCGCGACGAATTCCTGATCCGCGCACAGGCCGGCCTGGGCTTTCCGATCGAGGTGATCTCGGGCCGCGAGGAAGCGCGCCTGATCTACGCCGGCGTCGCGCGGCTGCAGCCGTCGCCGGTGCCGCGGCTGGTCATCGACATCGGCGGGCGCTCGACCGAGATGATCATCGGCCACGGCCGCAAGCCGATCCGCGCCGAATCGTTCCAGGTCGGCAGCGTGAGCCTGTCGTTGAAATATTTCGGCAACGGCCGCTTCACCGAAGCGGCCTTCCGCGAGGCCCAGATCGCCGCCGGCGCCGAGCTCGAGGAAGCGCTCGAGCCCTTCGCGTCGGCCCACTGGCGCGAGGCACTGGGCTCGTCCGGCACGGTCGGCGCGGTCTCGCAGCTGCTCGCCGCGAGCGGCCAGACCGACGGCCGCATCACGCCCGCCGGGCTGCGCTGGCTGATGGAGCAGTGCCTGCGGGCCGGCACCGTCGACAAGCTGGCACTCCCCGGCCTGAAGGACGACCGCCGCGCGGTGATCGCCGGCGGCCTGTCGATCCTGTACACGCTGGCCGCGCACTTCGACATCGCCGAGCTGCTGCCGGCCCGCGGCGCGCTGCGCCAGGGCGTGATCTTCGACCTCGACGAGCGCCGCCACGCGACCGGCTTGCGCCAGGACGGCCACGACGTGCGCGACGCCTCGGTGCGCGAGCTGCAGCGCCGCTTCATGGTCGACACCCAGCACGCCACGCGCGTCTCCGGCGTCGCCGAGCACCTGTACGCGAGCGTGCAGCCGCGCGCCAGCGTCGAGACGCAGCGCGAGCTGATGTGGGCCTGCGCGCTGCACGAGATCGGCATGATGATCTCGCACCACGACCACCACCGCCACAGCGCCTACGTGCTGGCCCACGCCGACGCGGCCGGCTTCTCGCAGAGCCAGCTGCGCCGCGTCAGCGAGCTCGTGCTCGGCCAGCGCGGCGGGTTGCGCAAGATCGAGACCAGCCTGACGCGTGACGATTTCGCGTGGCACCTGCTGTGCCTGCGGCTGGGTGTGATCAAGTGCCACGCGCGCGGCGAGGTCGACGACGGGGCGATGCGCCTGACGCGCAACGGCAATGCCGCGGAGCTCGGGTTCGCACCGGGCTGGAGCGAGGCGCATCCGCGGACGCGCCATCTGCTCGGGGAAGAGGCGGCGCTGTGGGAGCGCAGCGGGCCGTTGCGCCTGACGCTGAAGGGGTGAAGGCGCGCGCCGATGTCTGGGCTCAGGTAACGCCCCCTGGCGCGCGCCCGGATGCCGGTGCATATTGACGCCTGGGAGAACACACCGATGAACCTTGAAAGACCGGGTCGCCCGACGAGGCCGATCGACGAACGCATCGATGCGATTCCCGCGATCCAACCGGTCGTTCCACCCACCGTGCCACGCACGTTCTGGAAGGGGATCGCCATCGGTCTGCTCATCACCGCGCTGCTGATCGGCGTGTGCATGGCATTGCTCCGGTGAGTGCGCCGGATTCGTGGTTTTTTTGCGCGTAAAACTTTCCTCGATGCCGTAACCTGAAGTAGGAATGTGTCGTCGGACTGTGTAGGAGTCGACCTACAACCTGGCGCAAATCGGGGTGCGGCACGCGCTTTGCCATTGATTTGAGGCAGAGAAGATTTCAATCCGGTGACACCTGTTTCCATCCATGCAGAGATGTCATAAAACGCATCCGGTCCATTAACAATTTCACAAAACCATCTCCGACCCTGATCGCCTAGGATGAAGTTGATGTTGCATTGCAGCATCGATTCATTCACCGCGCTGAAGGAGATGACGCATGGACGCCGCGACCTCTGGGGCCAGAACCCGCACGGCGAATCTGGCGCCCGCCGATCGCCCAGGTTCTCGGGGAGTCTTCCTCCGGATCAACCAGCTCGCCGCGCTGCTGCTGCTGCTGGCGCTGGGTCCGCTGATGGCGATCATCGCCTTCCTGATCTGGCGGCGCGACGGCGCACCGGTGCTGTACGCGCACTACCGCGTCGGCCACGGCGGCCGGTTGTTCCGCTGCATGAAGTTTCGCTCGATGTTGCGCAACTCGGAGCAGCTGCTGGCCGACCACCTGCGCGACGATCCGCTGGCGCGCGCCGAATGGGCGCGCGACCAGAAGCTTTCGAACGATCCGCGCATCACCGCGGTGGGGCATTTCCTGCGACGCAGCAGCCTGGACGAGCTGCCGCAGCTGTTCAACGTGCTGCGCGGGGAAATGAACCTGGTCGGCCCGCGTCCGATCACGGTGGCCGAGCTCACGCGCTACGGCAAGGTCCGCTGGCACTACCTGAGCGTGCGACCGGGCATCACCGGCCTGTGGCAGGTGAGCGGGCGCAACAACACGACGTATGACGAGCGGGTCGCGCTCGACCAGCGCTATGTCGATCAGCGGTCCGTGTGGCTCGACCTGGCCATCCTGGCCAAGACGCTGCGCGTCGTCGTGTTGCGCGAAGGAGCCCGCTGATGGGCGGCGCCGAGCGCGTGACCCTGCCGATCGACGACTCGTGGAACGCAAGCGCGGCCGGCAGGGTGGTGCATGTGGCGGGCGCGCTGACCGACGAAGTGTTCAGCTTCCTCGGCCCGGCGATCGACGCGCTCGCCCGATCGGGCGTGGACCAGTCGGTGGTGATCATCGACGAGCCGCGCTGGCGGCATCGCGTCGCGAGCCTGCACGCGTCGGCCGAGCTCGTTCCCGCGCCCAGCCTGCGCAACCCGGCGCGGCAGTGGCAGGCCGTCCTGCAGGCCTGCCGCCAGGCCCTGCAGGGCCGTCCGCTGCGTGCGGTTCACCTGCACGGCCTGCTGCCCTATCTGATCGGCAACTACGCGGTGCGCTCGACGCACTGCGAGGCGCCGACGATCTATTCGCCGCACGGCTCGCGTTCACTCGGCAACGCACGCGGAATCCGCGCGCTGGCCCGTTTCGCCGTCGGACTGACGCTGCAGCCGTCGCGCCGGGCCGCCATCGTCAACCTGCCGCAGGAACCGGGCGAGTTCAAGGCATGGAGCCGGGCCGAACTCGTCGAAAGCCCGGTGGCCGAGCTCTTTCTCGGGCTGCGTCGAGAAGA
>DASYCA010000466.1:0-7477 GCA_036500445.1 Burkholderiaceae bacterium
GCAGCCCGAGCGCCTTCGCCCACTGGCAGGCGATCAGCCCGACGCCGCCGGCCGCGGCGTGGAACAGCACGAAGTCGCCCGGCTGCAGGCCCTCCTGCGGCAAGGTCTTGCGCAGCAGGTACTGCGCCGTGAGGCCCTTCAGCATCATCGCCGCGCCGGTCTCGAACGAGATCGCGTCGGGCAGCCGCACCACCGTCTTGGCCGGCATCACGCGCAGCGTGCTGTACGCACCCGGCGGGTTGCTCGCGTACGCGACGCGGTCGCCGGCCTGCAGGTGCGTGACGCCGTCGCCGACGGCTTCGACGACGCCGGCCGCCTCCATCCCGAGCGACAGCGGCATCGGCAGCTGGTAGACGCCGGAGCGCTGGTAGACGTCGATGAAGTTCAGCCCGCAGGCGTGGTGGCGGAGGCGGATCTCGCCCGGGCCGGGCTCGCCGACCGGCAGGTCGACCAGGTGCATCTCGTCGGCGTCGCCGTGCCGATCGATGCGGATCGTCGGGCTCATCTGGATCGTCATCGCGTTCTCCGTGGAAGGTTGAAGGCCGCGTCGCGGCTCAGAAGGTGCCGGGGTAGGCGCCGCCGTCGAGCAGGATGTTCTGCCCCGTCAGGTAGCCGGCGTGCACGCTGCAGATGAACGCGCACATCGCGCCGAACTCTTCCGCGCTGCCGAAGCGCTTCGCCGGCAACGAGCCCGCGCGTTTGGCGATCACGGCCTCGAGCGGCTCGCCGCTCTTGGCCGCCGCGCCCTGCATCGTGGTGCGCAGCCGATCGGTGTCGAACGCGCCCGGCAGCAGGCCGTTGATCGTGACGCCCTTGGCCGCGATCGCGCTGCGCGCCAGGCCGGCGACGAAGCCGGTCAGGCCCGAACGCGCGCCGTTGCTCAGGCCCAGCACGTCGATCGGCGCCTTGACCGCCCCCGAGGTGATGTTGACAACGCGGCCATAGCCGCGCGCGGCCATGCCGTCGACGGTCGCCTTGATCAGCTCGATCGGCGTCAGCATGTTGGCGTCGATCGCCTTGATCCAGGCCTCGCGGCCCCAGTCGCGAAAATCACCGGGCGGCGGGCCGCCGGCGTTGTTGACGAGGATGTCCACTTGCGGGCACGCGGCCAGCGCCGCGGCACGGCCTTCGGGCGTCGTGATGTCGCCGGCGACCGTGCGCACCTCGCCGCCGCGGTGTTCACGACTCAGCGCGCGCAGTTCAACGGCCGTCGCCTCGAGCGCCTCGGCGCCGCGCGCGGTGATCACGACGTTCACGCCCTCGCGTACCAGCGCCGCCGCGCAACCCTTGCCGAGGCCCTTGCTCGCCGCGCAGACCAGCGCCCATTTACCTCTGATTCCGAGATCCATCTTTCACTACCTCCATTTGGCCAACAACCAGATACCCACCAACACCAGCGCCGTGCCGGCCGCGATCCAGACCGTGAACGGCTCGCCCAGGATCACGACGCCCATCAGGATCGTCGAGAGCGGCCCGATCATGCCGGTCTGCGCGGCCATCGTCGCGCCGATGCGCTCGATCGCCATCATCACCATCAGCACCGGCGCGAAGGTGCACAGCGTCGCGTTCAGCAGCGAGAGCTGGATCACCTCGGGCGCCACGTTCAGCGCGCTCAACGGCCGCACCAGCAGGAACTGCCCGATGCAGAAGAGGCAGGCGACCATCGTCGCCAGACCCGTGAGCCGCAGCGCGCCCAGGCGCTTGACCTCCTCGCCGCTGTAGACGAGGTAGACCGCATAGCTCACCGCGCTCGCGAACACCAGGCCCGCGCCGAGCGCGACGTTCGAGCCGAGCTGCGTGAGCTCGTGGCCGAACACGATCAGCACGCCGCAGTAGCTGACCGCGAGCGAGATCAGCTGCTTGGCGTCGACGCGGCGCTTGAAGATCACGACGCCCATCGCCAGCACCAGCGTCGGATTCAGGTACAGGATCAGCCGCTCGAAGCTCGCGGTGATGTGGGCCAGGCCCGCGAAATCGAGAAAGCTCGCGAGGTAGTAGCCGGTGAAGCCCAGGCCGACCACCGCGATCCAGTCGCGCCGCGCCAGCGCGGGCTTGCCGCGCCCGGCCCACCACGCGAGCAGCGCGAACAGCGGCAGCGCGAAGAGCATCCGGTACGCGATCAAGGTGACCGCGTCGACGCCGTAGCGGTACGCGAGCTTGACGATGATCGCCTTGCCGGAGAACGCGATCGCCCCGAGCGAGGCGAGCATCAGGCCGGGCCAGACGGGGCGGGACGGGATGGGGACGGATGCGGTTGCCGTGGTGGCGGGGGAGGACATTGGGGGGATTCTACGGAGCGTTGAATCCTCGCGTGTCGCCGTGGAGCAAAGCCGGTGTGCGCTCGCCAATAGGCCTTGTGTTCCGTTGCGCAAGGTCGTCAGTGCGACTTCGACGACGCCGGCGTCTCCGTGTGCATCGCGCATCGCCAGCCCTTGCCGGTCTTCACCCACGTCGACGTGTCTTGCATGTCCTCGAAATTCGTCGGGCCCTGGCCACGCGGGGCGACGCCTTGCCTGACACGGTACGAAAGAATCGCGGTGCTCTCGCTCGGAAACACGACGTCCACGCCGCTGAGTTCGAACGACTTCACCACTTGCGCGCCCTCATCGGCCATCTTTCGGTAGGCCGCATGATCGAACTTCATCGCGCCGTGCGCGCTCACCATCAGCGCGGGTTCGCAGAGCAGGGCGAGGGCGACGTCGGTGTCGTGATCGACCATCGATTGCCAGAACTTCGTCTCGAGACCGATCAAGGTCGAGCGGGGTTGTTGCATGTCGTGCTCCTGGAATGAAGAAGCCTTCGACTGTCCTCGCCTCGCCGGCGCTGTCGATCGGACTCGGCTCAAACCCCTGTAGGAAATCGCCGACCCAGCCTGCGGAGTCCAGCGCCTCAGCCCTCCTGGAACGTCGCCTCTCGCTTCCTGCTGATCGCCGGCAGCATCACGACGATCACCATCAGCAGCGCGGCGACCAGGAGCCCGGCCGACAGCGGGCGGGTGACGAACGCGCTCCAGTCGCCGCGCGACAGCAGCAGCGCACGGCGCAGGTTCTCCTCCATCAGCGGCCCGAGGATGAAGCCGAGCAGCAACGGCGCCGACTCGCAGCTCAGCTTGTAGAAGACGTAGCCGATCAGCGCGAACAGCGCGGTCAGAAAGACGTCGAAGGTGCTGTTGTTCAAGGTGTAGACGCCGACGCAGCAGAACAGCGTGATCGCCGGGAACAGGTAGCGGTAGGGCACCGTCAGGAGCTTGATCCAGATGCCGATCAGCGGCAGGTTCAGGATCACCAGCATCGCGTTGCCGACCCACATCGAGGCGATCAGGCCCCAGAACAGCTGCGGGTTGCTCGTCATCACCTGCGGCCCCGGCTGGATGCCCTTGATCGTCATCGCGCCGACCATCAAGGCCATCACCGCGTTGGGCGGGATGCCGAGCGTGAGCATCGGGATGAACGAGGTCTGCGCGCCGGCGTTGTTCGCGCTCTCCGGGCCGGCCACGCCTCGGATGTCGCCGCGGCCGAATTTGCCGCTCGCGCCGGCCACCTTCTTCTCCAGGGTGTACGACGCGAACGACGCCAGCAGCGCCCCGCCGCCCGGCAACACGCCGAGCAGCGAGCCCAGCGCGGTGCCGCGCACGACAGCGGGCCAGGCTTGCTTGAAGTCCTGGCGGGTCGGCCACAGGCCCTTCACGTCCTTGGTGAAGACCTCGCGATGCTCGTCCGGCTGACCGAGGTTGGCGATGATCTCGCCGAAGCCGAACACGCCCATCGCGATCACGACGAAGCCGATCCCATCGCTCAGCGGAGCGAAATCGAAGCTGAAGCGCGGCGTGCCCGAGATGACGTCGGTATTGATCTGCGCGAGCAGCAGCCCGAGGATGATCATCGACACCGCCTTCAGCAGCGAGCCCGAGGCGAGCACGACGGCGCCGATCAGGCCGAGCACCATCAGCGAAAAATACTCCGCCGGCCCGAACTTGAACGCGAGTTCGGTCAGCGGCGGCGCGAACGCGGCGATGATGACGGTGCCGACGCAACCGGCGAAGAACGAGCCGAGGCCGGCCGCCGCCAGGGCCGGGCCGGCGCGGCCCTGGCGCGCCATCTGGTAACCGTCGATCGCGGTCACGACCGAGCTCGATTCGCCCGGCACGTTGATCAGGATGGCGGTCGTCGAGCCGCCGTACTGCGCACCGTAGTAGATGCCCGCCAACATGATCAGCGCCGGCGTCGCGTCCAGGCCGTAGATCGACGGCAGCAGCATCGCGATCGTCGCGACCGGGCCGAGGCCGGGCAGCACACCGATCAGGGTGCCGAGGACCGAGCCGAAGAAGGCATAGGCCAGGTTCTGCCAGGTGAAGGCGACGCCGAAGCCGAGCGCCAGGTTGTTCAGGAGGTCCATCGTCAAGTCCCCCCGAGAAAGGTCGGCCACAGCGGGATCGTCAACTTGAGCCCATAGACGAAGACCAGCCAGGAGAACGCCGTCAGCACGACGCAGCTGGCCGCCACGCCCAGCCATTGGACTTCACGGCCCGCGACGCTGGCCATCGCGATCAGGATCGGGATGGCGATGAACAGGCCCAGCCACTCGATCGTCAGGCCGAAGACCGCGATCGCGGCGACGATCACGATCAGCGGACGCCAGGCAATCGCACCGACCGGGTCGCCCCTCTGGGTCTCGCCCGCCAGCGACTTGAACAGCACGACGGCCCCGAGGACCGCCATCAGCACGCTCAGGATCAATGGAAAGTAGCCCGCCCCGGGCCGGGCCGAGCTGCCCATCGGGTAGTTCGTCGAACCGACGGCGAACGCGACGCCGACGACGATGAACATCAGTCCGGAGAGAAAATCACGCTGGCTGTTGATCTTCACGCTGCGCCTCCTTGACCCTGCTGCGACTTGATCGGAGTCTAGGGAAGCACCAGCAGCGCGAACCTCACGTTTTCCCGTTGTCCGCCAGCGCGCGGCGCGCCTTCCAGGCTAGAAGACCACCGCCTGCCCATCCCGCCGCGGATCGCTCGCCGCGACATAGCCTTCGGCCGCCGGATCGCCGAGCCGCCAGATGAATTGACCCGCCCCGAAATCCTGGTAGCTGTCGTTGATCACCTCGACCTGATGGCCGCGCGCCTTCAGCCCGGCCACCGTCGCCGGGTCCATCGCCGCCTCGACGTTGATCTCGCGTCCCTGGTTGAAGCGCCAGCGCGGTGCGTCGCAGGCGGTTTGAGGCTGCTGCGCATAGGCCAGCATGCGGACCAGCGTCTGCAAGTGCCCTTGCGGCTGCATGTTCCCACCCATCACGCCGAAGCTCATCTGGGCCTCCAGCGTGGCGCCCGAGCCCTTCGTCAGGAACGCCGGGATGATGGTGTGGAACGGGCGCTTTCCCGGCGCGACGACGTTCGCGCTCGCGGCGTCCAGGCTGAAGCCGTAGCCTCGGTTCTGCATCGACAGCCCGTACTCCGGCACGACGATGCCCGAGCCGAAGCCCATGTAGTTGCTCTGGATGAAGCTGACCATCATGCCGCTCTCGTCCGCAGCCGTCAGGTAGATCGTGCCGCCCTTGACCGGGTTGCCCGCGCCGAAGTCCTGTGCACGCTTCATGTCGATCAGCTTCGCGCGCGCCGCGAGGTAGTCGGGCGCGAGCAGCTGCTCGGTGCTCACCTGCATGCTCGAGCGCTCGGCGACGAAGTGGTAGACGTCCGCGAACGCGAGCTTCATCGCCTCGATCTGCAGGTGCTGCGAATCGACGCCGTCGACCGGAAGCAGCGAGATGTCGAAGTTCTTCAAGATGCCGAGCGCGATCAACGCGGCGATGCCCTGCCCGTTCGGAGGAATCTCGTGCAACCGGTAGTCCTGCCCATCGCGACCGGTGTAATCCATCCCGATCGGCGCGACCCACTCGGGCTTGTAGGCCGCGAAGTCCTCGACCGTGATCGCCCCGCCGTTCGCCGCCGCGTGGCGCGCCGCGGCCTCGGCGATCTCGCCACCGTAGTAGGCCGCGCCCTTGCTCTGGCCGATCAGGCGCAGCGTGCGCGCGGCGCCCGGCAGCTTGAACAGCTCGCCGACCTGCGGTGCGCGGCCGCGCGGCATGAAGGCCTCCTTGAAGCCCGGCTGCTGCTCGAGCAGCGGCACCGCCGCGGCCCACTTCTGCTGCACCACGACCGGCACCGCATAGCCGCGCTCGGCGATCTCGATCGCCGGCGCCAGCAGGTCGGCGAACGGCAGCTTGCCGAAGCGCTCGCTCATCGCGACCCAGCTGCCGACGGCCCCTGGCACGGTCGCGCTGTCCCAGCCGCGCATCGGCAGGTTGCGCGCGCCGGCGCCGTACTTGCGCGCAAAGTAGTCGGACGTCCAGGCCCGCGGCGCAGCGCCCGAGGCGTTCAGGCCGTGCAGCGTCTTGCCGTCCCAGATCAGCCCGAAGGCGTCCGAGCCCAGGCCGTTGCTGACCGGCTCGACGATCGTCATCGCGGCCGCCGCGGCGATCGCGGCGTCGACCGCGTTGCCGCCGTTCATCAGCATGCGCAGGCCCGCCTGCGCCGCGAGCGGGTGCGAGGTCGAGACGACGTTGCGGCCGAAGATCGGCAGGCGCTGGCTGGCGTAGGTCGGGGTCCAGTCGAACGATGCGTGGGTCATGGGATTCAGTCCTCCAGGAATGTGGTGTCGCGCTTCTTGTGGATCGTGGGCAGCAGCACGATCACGACCATCAGCGCCGCCGCAGAGAGCAGCCCGGCCGAGATCGGGCGCGTGATGAACGCGCTCCAGTCGCCGTGCGACAGCAGCAGCGCGCGGCGCAGGTTCTCTTCCATCATCGGGCCGAGGATGAAGCCGAGCAACAGCGGCGCGGCCTCGCAGCTCAGCTTGTGCAGCAGGTAGCCGACGCACGCGAACAGCGCCGCCAGGTAGAGGTCGAACGGGCTGCCCTTCAGCGCATAGACGCCGAAGCAGCACACCAGCGTCAGCGCCGGGAACACCGCGCGATACGGCACGCGCAGCAGCCGGGCCCAGAGGCCGACGAGCGGCAGGTTCAGGACCACCAGCATCAGGTTGCCGACCCACATCGATGCGACCAGGCCCCAGAACAGCCGGGGGTTGTTCGTCATGACCTGCGGGCCCGGCGTGATGCCCTTGATCGTCATCGCGCCGATCATCAGCGCCATCACCGCGTTGGTCGGGATGCCCCAGCTCAGCATCGGGATGAACGAGGTCTGCGCGCCGGCGTTGTTCGCGCTCTCGGGCCCGGCGACGCCGCGCAGGTCGCCCTTGCCGAACTTGCTGGTGGCCTCGGCCAGCCGCCGTTCCACGGCGTAGGACGCGAACGACGAGAGCTGCGCGCCGCCGCCCGGCAGCAGGCCGAGCACGGCGCCCAGCGCGGTGCCGCGCAGCACCGCCGGCCAGGCCTCGCGCAGATCCCCATGCGTCGGCCACAAACCCTTCAACTCCTGCTTGATCAGCTGGCGCGGCTCGATCGGGCGCTCCAGGCGCACGAC
>DASYCA010000467.1:0-8621 GCA_036500445.1 Burkholderiaceae bacterium
ACCAGCAACGCGCCGACGATGGTTACCCAGATGGCGTAGTGCACCGAGTCTCCATGGGGATTCGAGACCCGATCCTGCGCCCGCGAGTTCCTTCGTGGTGTCGGACAACGGCGCTTTTTCGGCGCGAAGGCTTATGCTCGCGGATTCTCTCTTCCATCCGGCGTCGCACGGTGATTTCTCACTTCGAATCGGTTCACTTCAAGGCCATGGCGCCCGGCGTCCGGCTGATCGTCACGGCCGCGGTCCATGGCAACGAGACCTGCGGCACCGTCGCGCTGAGGCGGATCATCGACGAGATGTCGCGCGGCGCGTTGCGGCTCGCGGCCGGCGAGGTGACCTTCGTGCCGGTCACCAACCCGCTCGCGTACGAGCGTGGGCAACGGGAAGGAGACCGCAACCTCAATCGGCGCCTGCTGCCGACCGCCGAGCCGCGCGAGTTCGAGGATCACGTCGCCAACTGGCTCTGTCCCTTGCTCGCGCGCCACGACGTGCTGCTCGACCTGCATTCGTTCCGCTCGCCCGGCGTCGCGTTCGCGCTGGTCGGGCCGCCGGACAATGCCGGCGCGCTGGAGGCTTTCACCCACGCCGAACAGGAATCGGCGCTGGCGGTGCGGCTGGGGGTGGGCCGGCTGGTCGACGGCTGGTTGTCCACCTATGCCTCGGGCATCGAGCGGCGGCGGGCGCGCAATGCGCTGCGGGGCGCGTCCGGTCCCGTCGTCCACGCCGACCATGGCGTCGGCACGACCGAGTACATGCGCCGCATGGGCGGCTGGGCGCTGACGCTCGAATGCGGCCAGCATGAAGACCGCTACGCGCCCGAGCTGGCCTACCAGGCGGTCAGGAGGACGCTGGCACACCTCGGCCTCGTCGCGGCGGCCGAGCCGCCGGCCGCCGGCGCGGTCGAATCGCTGCGGCTGTTCGAGGTCGTCGACAAGGAGCACGCCGATGACCGTTTCAGCCGGTCGTGGACGAGCTTCGATCCGGTCCGCGCCGGCGAGCTGATCGCGACGCGGCACGACGGCACGCCGTTGCGCGCCGAATGCGATGGCTTCGTCGTGTTCCCGAGCCAGGACGCCGGCGCCGGCCAGGAGTGGTTCTATCTCGCGCGTTCGACGGATCGGTTCGCCAAGGGCAGCGCTGCGCCCGCCGCGGGCCAGACCGGCTCGCCGCCGCTCGTTCGAACCTGATCCTTCCATTCCCGCGCGATCGATTCGACGGCCGAATCCGGCATCGGCACGTAGTCGAGCTCGATCGCCGAGCGCTTGCCGCGGCGCTGCGCCCAGTCGAAGAAGCGCATCACCTCGACGGTTCGGGCGGCGTCGTCCGGCCGGGTGCGCAGCACCACGAAGCTCGCGCCGGTGATCGGCCAGCTGGCAGCACCCGCCTGGTCGATCAGCAGCTGATCGAGATCCGCCACGCTGCGCCAGGGCGCCGACAGCGCCGCGGCTTCGAACGCGGCGCGGCTCGGCGCGACGAATTGGCCGTCGCGATTCTGCAGCGAGGCGAAGCTGAGCCGGTGCTGCTTCGCGTAGGCGTACTCCACGTAGCCGATCGAGGTCCGGGTCCGCTGGACCGACGAGGCCACGCCCTCGTTGCCGGTTTCGGCCACGCCCACCGGCCAGTCCAGCACGGTCGCCGCACCGACCTTGCGCTTCCAGTCCGGGTTCGAGCCGGACAGGAATTCGCTCCAGAGGAAGGTCGTTCCGGACGCATCGAAGCGGTGCACCACGGTGATGTGGGTGTTGGGCAGGTTCAGCCCGGGATTCAACGCGACGATCGCGCTGTCGTTCCAGTTGCCGATCTTGCCGAGGAAGATGTCCGCGAGCACCGAGCCGGTCAGCTTCAGGTCGCCGGAGCGGATGCCGGAGATGTTGACCACCGGCACGACGCCGCCGATGACGGCCGGGAACTGCAGCGCGCCCAGGCGCGTCAGCTCCGGGCGCGCGAGCGGTGCGTCCGAGGCGCCGAAGTCCACCAACCCGCGCTCGAGCTGCTGGACGCCGCCGCCCGAGCCGATCGGCGAGTAGCCGATGTCGACCCCCGTCTCCCGCTTGTAGTCCGCCGCCCATTTGACGTAGATCGGGAACGGGAACGTGGCGCCCGCACCTCGAATGCCGGGATCGGCGGCGAACGCGGTGCCCGTGGCCGCGACGACGGCGAAGACGGCAAGCCGAGCGAGGAAGAGGAGAGGAGGGGGGGTCATGGGCATCGAGATCCGGGCGCGCAACCCGCCAGTGTCGGCGGCCACCGTGGCGTGGCGATGACAAACGGCGCCGCCGTCATCGTTCGTCACGGCCGGGACACGATCGCCTCCTAGGATGGTCGCAGGCGCCCGGATCGGGAGGTTGCGGGCGCACCAGAAGACGCAATAAGAGGACGCAGCTTGAACAAGTCGAGGTGGGCGCCGGCATGGGCGTTGATCGCAGGGTTGCTCTGCGCGGGCGGCGCGATGGCGGCGCATCCGTTGCAGACCGAAGACACCGGCACCCAGGGCGCCGGCAACGTCGAATTCGAGAACGGCTTGTCCTGGGCTCGCAGCGACGGGGCGAAGGTCTTCGTCTACCAGCCGCAGATCTCCTATGGCGTGACGCCGAGCTTCGACCTGATCGTGCAGCCGTCGTGGCTGCGCTCCCGGGCCGCGGGCGGCGACACGGCGAGCGGCTGGGGCGATACCAATCTGGACGGCAAGTGGCGCTTCTACGGCGAGGCGCCCCTGTCGCTCGGCATTCGCGCCGGCGCCACGCTGGCGACCAGCCAGCAAGGCCTGGGCAATCCGCATGGCAAGACGACGGCCCACGCGGTTCTGGTCGCCACGTTCGATGCCGCGCCGTTCACCGTCCACGGCAATGTCGGCATGGTGCAGAACCCGAGCGGGACCGGGCAGCGCGCGCACACGGTGCTGGTCTCCAGCGCCCTGATGTGGGCCGTCACCGAACAGTTCATCCTGACCGCGGACGCGGGCGCGCAATCGAATCCCGACCCGGCACGGAAATCCTGGCCCGCGACCCTGCTGGGCGGCGTGATCTATTCGGCCACGCCCAGCCTCGATCTCGACCTGGGCTACCAGTCGAGCGTGCGGTCGACCGTGGCGACGCGCGAGTGGCTGATGGGGATCACGTACCGCTTCGCGCCGTAGCCGGCGCGCCTTTCGACCGCCTCGCCTTGCCGCCCGACTCGAGCGAGTAGCCATCGTCGAGCGTGCGCAAGAACGCGATCAGGTCGGCAATCTCCGCGCTGCCGAGCAGGGGCTTTTCGCCGGGCCGCCGGGTGAAAGGGACATCGACGCGGTCCAGGTTGGCTCGGTATCGAGCCGGCAGGTCGTCGGGCTCGAAGCCTCCAGCGGGGGTGCGGGGGTACCACTTGCCCGGATCCGTGTCGCGCTCCGCGTAGAAGTGCAGGACCTCGTCCAGCGTGCGAAAGCGCCCGTTGTGGAAGAAGACCCGGCGCGTCGCCGTGTTGCGCAATGACGGCGTCTTGAACATGCCGCAGAACTCGCCTTCGTTCGCGAGGTCCTTGCGCACCGGGCCGCACAGGCCGAGGTCGAAATAGCGCGGATCCTGGTTGGCCCCGATCTGCGGGTTGCGCGGAACGCCGATCGCGACGAAGCCGTGGTCGGTGAATTGCGCCGGCCGGCCGCCGGGTCCCGGCGCGTCGGGATGGCACTTCGCGCAATTGCCCTTCTGCGGGTCGTTGAACACCCTGTAGCCGCGCAGCTCCTGGGCGCTGAAGCTCGCGTTGCCCGACATCGCGGCGTCGAATTTGCTGGTGTAGGGCCGAAAGCTCGGGTCCTGCAGCTGAAACGCCTCCAGCGCCATCGCCGCCTGCGCCACCGCGGCAGCCGGTCGCTCGAAGATGTCCGCGCCGAACAGGCGTTGGAATTGCGCAGCGTAGCCGGCCTTGCGCAGTGTCGCGTCGAGGGTCGCGAGGTCCGGGTTGGCCATCTCGTCGGGGTTCAACAGCGGCAGCAGCGCCTGCTCGTGCAGGCTTTGCGCGGCGCCATCGCGGGTGAAGCCGCCGGCCGGGCCTTCGTCCTCGACGCCGTCCGGGCTCGGTTGCGCGAGGTGGCGCGTGAACATCGGCGTGAAGTGCAGGTATCTCAACGACGGCACCGCGCGCGTGCCGAAGCGATCCCCCCGCGCGCCGCCCGGCTGCACCGGCCTGGCGTTCGGCGGGCCGTAGGCGTGGTCCGGGTCGTGGCAGGTGCTGCACGCCATCTTTCCGGACGCCGACAGCGACGCGTCGAAGAACAGCTGGCGACCCAGCGCTGCCGCGGGGTCGAGCGCGGCAGCGGCGGGCGGGTAGCGAACCCACATCGTCACCGGGTCGGCTCGGGTCGCCACGGCCGCCAGCGCGAAGCCCGCCGCGACCGCGGCGATCCCCGCGCGCGCGCGAACCCCCATCACCGGTTCAGAACGCGAACATCGACATCAGGTCGCCCACGGCCGGCGTGGTGTTGGCGGGCCGGTAGGCGTTGGCGGACGTGGAGATCGGATTCGGCAGGTTGTCGCGGCTGCGCGCCGAGAGCGGCGCCAGGCGCCAATTCCGCTCGATGAACTTCAGCAACGACGCGTGGTCGTGGTAGCTGTGGTCGATGTAGTTGCTGCGCGCGTAGGGCGAGACCACGAGCAACGGAATGCGCGGGCCGTCGCCGAAGAAATCGACCGGCTGGATGTAGCCGGTGTCGAAGTGGCCGCCGCCTTCGTCGGTCGTGATCAGGATCGCGGTGTGCGCCCACAGCGTCGGGTTCGCCTTCACCTTGGCGATCAGGTCCTGCAGGAACAGCTCGTACTTCGCCGGCACCGAGTAGCCGGGGTGGCCGCTGTCCAGGTTCTTCGGCACCACGAACGAGACCGCTGGCAGCGTGCCGCCTGCGATGTCGCTGTACAGCGTGGTCAGGCCGGCCAGGCCGGCCTTCAGCGTCGCGCTGCCCATCACGTTGCTCGACGCGACCAGCGGGTCTCCGATGGTGTTGTACTGCGCGCCCTGGGCGAGCGCCAGCGGCACGCCGAACGCGGCCGCGTCGGCCGTCACGTCGGCCGTTTCGCGCCCGCCGGTGTACCACTTCCAGGCCACGTGCTTGGCGGCCAGCGCCTCGGCGATCGTCGGCACGGTCTGCGGCGGCAGGTTGAAGTTGTTCGGGCCGATCGGCTGCGGGTTGCCCGCCATGTCGTAGCCCAGGCCGTAGTTGTTCACGAGGTAGTAGGCGCCGGCGTCGCAATTGCTTTTCACGCCGAGGCCGCCGAGGAAGCCCAGGATCGAGGCCACGCCGGGTTGCGTCGCGTCGGAGCAGTTCACGTAGGAGCCGCCGCTGTAGCCGTCCTGGGTGTAGAAGTTCGGCGTCTGCGCCATCGGGTTCGGGTTCTCGATCTGGTTCGCCGGCGGCGTGGCCATCCCCGCCACGTTGAAGCGCCCCATGTCGCCGGTCGCGATCGCGAAGAAGTTGGCGCCGGTGCCGCCCATGATCGACTGGTGGTAGTTGTCGCTGATCGCGTACTGGGTCGCCAGGCTCTTGAACAAGGGCGCGTCGCCGCTCGCCATGTTCGCGAAGCCCATCAGTTCGCCGCCTTGCGAGGGGTTGGCCGGCGTCACGCCCGCGGTGTCGCCGCCCTGGCCGGTCGTGACGGCGACCCAGGTGTACATGTCGAGCTTGGAATTGTCGCCGCCGGTCTGCTGCCACATCTGGAAGAAGCGGTGCACCGGGTCGCCGGTCAGATTGCCGAGCGGGTTCGTCACGCTCAGCGCGTAGGGCGCGAATTTGGTGTTCTGGTAGGGGCCGTTCGGCAGGTTCGCGGGGGCGCGCGGATCGGGCACGCCGCCTTGCGCCTGCAACGACGCATTCAGCACGCCGATCAGTTCCGGCTGAGGGAGATTGGCGTACGCGGCGCCGCGGGTCGGGTTGATCGTGTAGGTCGTCTGCGCGACGCCCTGGTTTTGCGCGCCGAGCGCGAAGTTCGGGCCGGGCGTGCCGTCGGCGTTGATGATGCCTTGCGCCAGCAGGTTTTTCACGCTCTGGCCGGCCGGCGCCTGGTAGGTGCCGAACACGGCATCGAAGGTCTGGTTCTCGCCGACGACGACGATCACGTTCTGGATCGCGGTCGTGGTCGGTCCGGCGTTCAGCGCCGCGAGGGAGGTCGCAGCGGCCGCCGGCACGGCCCCGGAGAGTGCGCCGGTGGCCGGGATCGCCACCACCGCGCGGGCGCTGTCGGTGCCGACGGCGACCTGGCCGAGGTGCACGTTGAAGCGCGCCAGCGTGAACAGCTTGTCGAGCGGGTCGGTGCTGTTGGCCTGATACGCGGCGCCGATCGGCTCGGCGCTCGAAGCGGCCGGCACGCCCAATGCCGTGAAGGCGGGTTGCAGCGCCGTCGAGACGCCTTGCTCGGCCGCGGTGATCGAGGCCTGCGTCACATGGGCGGCGCCGATCTGCGCCGCGGTCGGCGCAGTCGCCGGCACCAGGCCCAGCACGCGCTGCGTCACCAGCGAGGTCAACGGATTCAGGTTGGCGGTCAGGCTCACGCTGCCGCCCGGGGCGGCGGGGGCGAGCACCGACGACAGCAGCGCCGGCGTGCCGTCGACATCGTTGAACGGCGTCGTCAGCACGAACGGCGGCATCCCCTTGGCGACGACCGAGAACTTGCCATTCGCATCGGTCGCGGCCGAAGAGCTGACCAGGCCTGCGCCGTCGGTGACGGTGACGACCGCGCCGACCAGCGGCGCGCCGGCCGCGGCCACGCCGCCGAGCGTGAAGGTCGTGGCTTGCGGTGCGCTGTCGCTGTCGGAGCCGCCGAAGCAGGCGCTGAGTACGGCCAGGCTGGCGCCGGCCAGGGTCCCGCCGGCGATGGCGATGATGCGACGCTGCATGTCATGTTCCTTGTCAAATAGCTGCGCAGCATCGCGAGCTCATGTGACAGGGTGATGTTTCGGCATTGAAAGACCGCGTCGGCCTCTTCGCCGTTCAGCTCGTCGGTGGTTCGCCCTGCGCGCCGAATTCGCATCGGCGCGCGAGCTGAAACGGCGCGCCGGCCGCGCGCTCCACGAACAGGCTGATCGAATCGCACACCAGGGGCTCGGCGAGGGCCGCGGCGAAGTGCTCGCCTGCCTCCCGCTCGAGCCGCATGCCCGCCACGGCGTCGCGAGCGAGCTTGTCGCTCAGTGTCAGGTGAAAACGCCAGCGCTCGAGGACGTGCGGGTAGCCGTAGCGCTGCAGCAGCGCGCGCTGATCCGCGTCGAGGTCGTCGAGACCGCGGCGCGCCAGCTCGGCCGGCACCGGCGCGGCGCGCCAGTGATCGAGCTCGATCACGCACGCGCGGGCGAGGCGATTCAGCGGATGATCGGCCGCCGGCGCGGCCCGCGGCCGCAGCGCCAGGAAGCCGCCGAGCCAGGCGACCTCGAGTGCGGGCATCGCAAAGGCCCGGGTCCGCCGCGCAAGCCGTTCGAGCTCCGACACGAAGCCGGCCTCCGCGGCGCCGTCGGCGAGCCGCATCGGTGCCTTCAGCGTCGCGTGGAACCCGTAGCGCCAGGGCGCGTCGACGTGCGCGCGCGTCGGGCGCTCGTGCGCGTCGGCGGACGGATCCCGCCCGAGCCACGTGCAACCCGCGCGCCACAACGGGTGATCGGCGGCCGGTGCGAAGTAAACGGCGTAGCGCGCGGCGTGGCGCGGCGGCGGGTTCAAGGAGTTGTCACAGTCGGTCACGATACTGGCCCATCCTCAATTGTGCCGATGACCGCCTTGTGACTCCCTCCGACGCCTCGATCGCGCAGCGCACCTCCTGGCTGGCCATCCTCGCCCACGCGCCGCGCGACGAACTCGAGATGAGGACGGCGGACGCGATCGAAGGGCACGCGTTCGAGTGGCTGCGCCCGCCCGAGACCGGCCTGGCGATGGTGCGCGCGCGGATCGCGAACGAGGGCGATCGCTTCAACGTCGGCGAGGTCACGATGACGCGCTGCGTTGCGCGCGTCGAGGTCCAGGGCGTCGTCACGGCCGGCGTCGGCTACACGCTCGGGCGCGACGACGAACGGGCCCGCTGGGTCGCGCAGCTCGACGCCTTGCTCCAGCACGCGTCGCTGCGCGACGAGCTGCTGCGCTGCATCGTCGAGCCCTTGCGCGAGGCGCGTGCGCGCGAGGTGGCCGACGAAGCGACGCTGCATGCGACCAGCCGCGTCGCGTTCTACACGCTGCAGCCGGAGCCCGGCGCTTGATCGCCTCGGGCACCACGCGCCTGAGCGCGGGCATGGGCGGGCTGGCCGATGTGGCGATGGGGTTTGCCGACCCGGTGCACGACGCGCAGCGCACGTTCCGCCAGGTGCTGGAGGCCTTGTCGCGGCCGGGCGTGGTTCAGCGTTTGTCGATCGCGGCCCGCAGCAGCCCGAGCGCGCCCGAGGCCATCGCCGCGACCGGGCTGCCGAGCGAAGGCGTCGCGGCGCTGCTGCTGACCTTGACGGACGCCGAGACCTCGCTGTTCATGACGCCGGCATGCGCGAGCCCGCGCGCGCGCCGCTACCTGAGCTTTCACACCGGCGTGCGCGAGGCCGAGCGCGCCGACACGGCGGACTTCATCGTCGCGCACGGCAACGAACTCGACGCGCACAGCCTGGACGCGTTCGAGTTCGGGACCGACGAG
>DASYCA010000468.1:0-13491 GCA_036500445.1 Burkholderiaceae bacterium
CCAGCTCGCGCCGCTCGGCCGGCGACAGCCCCGCGGCCGGCTCGTCGAACAGGATCAGGCGCGGCGCGCCGGCCAGCGCCATGCCGATCTCGAGCTGGCGCTGCTGGCCGTGCGCGAGATTGGCGACGCGCTCGTCGGCGATGTGCGTCAGGCGCGCGCGTTCGAGCAAATCCTCGGTCGCTCGGGTCGACGCGTGGCCGGCTCCGGCGCGCAGGAAGCTGAAACGCCCGCTGGCGACGCCGCGCACCGCGAGGAACAGGTTGTCGCGCACCGTCAGCTCGCGAAACAGCAGCGAGGATTGATAGGTGCGCCGCAACCCCTTGCGGATGCGCTCGTGCGGCGGCAGCGTGGTGATGTCTTCGCCGAAGAAATGAATGCTGCCCGCGGTCGGCGGGAAGTCACCGGTGATCGCGTTGAACAGCGTCGTCTTGCCGGCGCCGTTGGAGCCCAGGATCGCGTACTTCTGCCCCGCAGCGACATTCAATGAGACGTCGTCGACCGCGCGCAGCGCGCCGAAGGCCCGCGTCACCCCGCTCAGGCTCAGCGCGTCGCCGGACAGCAGCTGCCCGCCCGAAGCGCTGAGGCTCAAGCGGCCGCCGCGGATCCGGCTTTGCCGGTCCGCCAGGGGCGCCCCCTTGAGGGGGAGCGCCGCGAGGCGCTCCGGGGGTGGGCTCATTTTCTGCAATCGGGCACGTCGCGGGTGCCCAGGCCCATCTTCTTGAACTCGGCGTCCGACAGACCCAGCGTCTGCGAGATGTTCGGGACCGACTTCACCACCTTGTTGTAGAACGATCCGTCGGCGGCCTTGGCCACTTCGGTGATGTAGGTGGTGCCGACGCCGTTGCGGTTGCCGTCGATCTTCACCTCGCCGGCCGGCCCCTTGAAATCGGTCTTCTGCAGCGCCGCGCGGTAGGCCTTCTGGCCGCCCGACAGATCGCCCTTGACGGCGTCCAGCGCATCCAGCGTCGCCTTGGTGTTGATGTAGTACAGGTACGCGAACAGCGACGGGCTCGGGAAGCCGTCCTTGAACGTGGCCTTGTACTCGGCGACGAACTTCTTCCACTCCGGCGTGTCGATCGAATCGGCCATCGGCCCGGCCGACGCGGTGCTGAGCAGCGACTCGCGCCGCTTGCCCTTGAAGTTCAGCACCGTCTGGTCGACCGTGATCGAGCCGCCGATCATCGGCTTGTCGCCGCCGGCCTGCTCGTATTGCGTCAGGAAGTTCACCGCATCCGAGCCGCCGAGCACGACGAGTAGCGCGTCGATGTCCTTCGGGATCTTTGCGATCACCGAGGCGTAGTCCTTGGTGCCCAGCGGCACCCAGGCCTTGTCGAGCACCTTGCCGCCCTTGGCGCAGTAGCTCGCCATGAAGCCCTGGACCTGCGAGTACGGGAAGCCGTAGTCCTCGCCGATCAGGTAGACCTTCTTGTAGCCCTTGCCGAGCGCGTGCTCGCCGAGCCCCACCATCCACTGCGCGCCTTCGGTGTTGAAGCGATAAAAATTCGGCGCCGGGTCCTGCAAGGTCGCGCCCTGCGCACCGGACGAGCCGTTGATGAAGGTCACGTTCGGCTGCGTCTTCGCGTAGTTCTTCACCGCGATGCCTTCGTCGCCGGACAGCGGGCCGATCATGATCTGGACCTTGTCCTGCTCGACCGCCTTGCGCGTGGAGTTCACGGCCTTGTCGGGCGTCGCGTCGGACGAGACCTTGATGAACTCGATCTTCTTGCCGCCGGCCATGCCGTTCTTTTCCTTCAGCGCGAGGTCGGCGCCGCGCATGCCGTCCTGCCCGGGCGCCGCGAACGGGCCTTCGAGCGACGCGAGCAGGCCGATCTTGAGCACCTCCTGCGCCTGCGCGGCCCCGACGACCGCGAAAAGCGCGGCAGCGCCGATGAGGCTGCGCGCGAATAGTCCTGTGTGCTTACCCGTCATGTCTCGCTCCTGTTGTCGTGGGTGAATGCGGTCTGTGCCGCGGTTGAGTGACCGGACCCGACAGGCGCGCGCGCAGGCTGTGCCACAGCCCGAGCAGGCCGTCGGGTGAAAACAGCACGATCGCGAGGAAGACCCCGCCGATCACGAGATTGAAGCGTTCGCGGTCCACCAGGTCGATCGCGAAGTTCTGCAGCAGCACGAACACGATCGCGCCGACGAACGCGCCGATCGGGTGCTTCATGCCGCCGAGCACCGCGATGATCAGGATGTTGATCATCGCGCCGGTGCCGATGGTGCCGGGCGAGATGCGGCCGTTGTACCAGACCATCAGCACGCCGCCGACCGCCGCCAGAAAGCCCGCGACCGCGTACGCGCCGACGCGGTGCGCGGTCACGTTGTAGCCGAGCGACTGCATCCGCCGCGGGTTGTCGCGGATGCCCTGCAACGCGATGCCGAACGGCGCGCGCACCAAGTGCTTGATGAAGAAGTAGCCGGCCAGCGAGCACGCCAACGCGAGCAGGTAGAACGGGATCGGCTGGCTCAGATCGAGGTCGAACACGGTCGGGGCCGCGATCTTGCTGAAGCCCTGGAAGCCGTTGAACAGCGTGTAGTTCTGCTGCGCGAGGTAGAAGAACGCGACGCCGACCGCGAGCGTGATCATGATGGTGTAGATGCCCTCGGTGCGCACCGAGAGCCAGCCGATCGCCGCGGCCAGCAGGGTCGAGAGCGTGAGCGCGAACACGAGCGCGAGCCACCACGGCCAGCCCAGGCTGATCGCGGCGTTGCTGCTGGTGCCGAAGATCGCGAGCAGGTAGGCGGCGAGGCCCGCGACCGTCATCTGCGCGAGCGAGACCATGCCGCCATAGCCGCCGAGAAAGGTCAGCGACAGCGCGATCAGCCCGAGTGCGAGCGCCTGCGCGCCGATCTGGAACGTGAAGAACGAGGTCGCGACGAACGGGTACACCAGCAGCAGCGCGAGCACGATCACGTGGCGCCAGCGCAGCGGGCGCAGCAGTGCGCTCAACCAGCGTGGCAGCTCGCCGTGCTGCGGCGCCGGCTCGGCCGGCACGGCCACCGGCCGCGACCGCGACCGCGCGGCAGGGTTCGCCGCGGCGGCCGCGGCGGCCGACGAGCTCATCGCGCGCCGCCACTGCGCCGCGCTCATTGGGAAACCTCCGTGCTTCGCACTCCGGTGCGAGCGCCTTCGGGCGGCCGGGCGTCGCTCATGCTTCCTTCCCCATCAGCCCGCGCGGCTTGAACGCGAGCGCGACGACCATGATCACGAAGGTGAACACGACGCTGTAGGTCGGCGCATAGGCCAGGCCGAACTGCTCGGCCAGGCCGATCAGCAGCGCGCCGATCGCCGCGCCGACGACGCTGCCCATGCCGCCGACGATCACGACGACGAGCGAGGCGAGCAGGTAGCGCGTGTCCTCGCCCGGCGAGATCGACAGCGCGGTCCCGCCGACGACGCCGGCCAGGCCGGCGAGGCCGGCGCCGATCGCGAAGGTCAGCGCGAACACGAGCTGCACGTTGACGCCCGAGGCGGCCAGCATCGCCCGGTCGTCGACGCCGGCGCGAATCATCATGCCGACACGGGTCTTGGCCAGCATCAGCCAGAGGCCGACGCCGATCACGATCGACGCGAGCAGCACCACCAGCCGGTAGGTCGGGAACTTCGCGACCAGCGGCAGCACCGTCGAGCCGTAGATCCAGGCCGGCGGATCGAAGGTGTAGATCTCGGCGCCCCAGATCCACAGCATCAGGTCGGCCAGCACGATCGACAGGCCGATCGTCACCAGCGTCTGGCGCAAATCCTGGCCCTGCATGTGGCGGAACACGAGCAGCTGCATCAGCAGCCCGAGCACCGCCGCGGCGAGAAACCCGGCGATCGCGGCCAGCACCCACGAGCCGGTCTGGTCGCCGACGAACCAGCCGACGTAGGCGCCGAACAGGTAGAGCGAGCCGTGTGCGAGGTTGACGTTGCGCATCAGCCCGAACACCAGCGTGAAGCCGCTGGCGACGAGGAAGTACAGCGACGCGAGCGTCAGGCCGTTCAGCAGCGTCTTGAAGAACAGCGGCGAGTTGTCGGACACCGCCCAGACCGCGAACACCGCGATCGGCACGCCGAACACGAGCCACAGCGCGCCCTGCTTGTAGGTCATGCGGCACGCCCCCAGCGGCGTTGCGCCGCGATCTCCGGCGCCTTCGCGAACACGCCGTCCTTCATCACCGCGAGCAGGCGCTTCGGGTCGCGCAGGATGGACAGGTTCGCGAGCGGGTCGCCGTCGACCAGCAGCAGGTCGGCGAGGTAGCCGTCCTTGATCGCGCCGAGCTCGTTCCCCTTCATCATGATCTGGCCGCCGTACAGCGTCGCCGAGCGGATCGCCTCCATCGGCGTGAAGCCCAGGTACTTGACGAAGAACTCCAGGTCGCGCGAGTTCTGGCAATGCGGCGTCATCGCGAAGCCGTAGTCGCCGCCGGGCAGCACGCGGATGCCGCGTTTGTGCATCTTCGCGAGCGACTCCTGCGCGGCGTCCCATTCGATCTGGTAGCCCATCTCGGTCGCCATCGCGTTCGTCACGCCGTAGGGTTCGGACTCGTAGAGCATCGCGTACAGGATCGCGACGCCGGGCGCGACGAAGACGTGGTCCTTCGCGGCCTCGAGCATGTCGAGGGCCTCGTTGTCGACGAAGCTGGCGTGGTAGATCAGGTCGATGCCGTGGCGCAGCGCCTGCTTCACGCTCTCGGACGAGCGCGCATGCGCGATGCCGCGCTTGCCGCGCATTTTCACTTCCCTCATCGCGGCGGCGACTTCCTCGTCGAGCATCCAGCTCGTCTCGGACGGCGACTGCGGCGTGAAGTTGTCGCCGGACAGATTGAGCTTGATCGAGTCGACGCCGTATTTCAGGAACAGCCGCACCGCCTTGCGCATCTCGTCGGCACCCGAGACGTTGACGCCGAAGCTGAACTCGGGGAACGGCAAATGCGGCAGGGTCTCGTCGCCGAGCGCGCCCAGCACGGTGATCTCCTGGCTCGCGGCGAGGTAGCGCGGGCCCGGGATCTGGCCGGCGTTGATCGCGTTGCGGATCACCACGTCGAGGCGCGGCTTCGCGCAGGCGGCGCCGACGCAGGACGTGAAGCCCGCCTCGAGGTAGCGCTTCGCGACCTTCGCGCACCACAGCACGTGCTCTTCCAGCGGCATGGTCTGGATGCCCGCGAGTGTGGCCGCGTCGTTCCACGAAAAATGCGTGTGGGCCTCGCACATGCCGGGCATCAAGGTCGCGCCGGCGCCGTCGATCACAGTCGCGCCGCCCGGCGCGATCGGCGCGGTGCTGCGCCCGACCTGGCGGATGCGGTTGCCCTGCACCAGCACGCTGCCGGTGTAGGGGTTCTGGCCGGTGCCGTCCAGGATGCGGACGTTGGTGAAGAGGGTGTCAGTCATGATCATTCGCGCCGAGGCGCGCCGTCTTCTCCTTCCCCCACTGGGGGAAGGCCGGGATGGGGGCCGGCGCCGACTTCAACATCACGCGGCCCAGCGCGTGGTCGAGCGCGCATCGCGCATCGCCGGGGCGCGGTGGAACTCGCCGTCCTTCATCACGGCCAGGATGCGCGCCTTGTCCTGCAGCACCGTGATGTCGGCGAGCGGGTCGCCGTCGATCAGCAGGATGTCGGCCAGATAGCCCTCGCGGATGTAGCCGATCACCTTGCCCATGCGCATCATCGGCCCGCCCCAGGCGGTCGCCGACAGCAGCGCCTCCATCGTGCTCATGCCGACGTACTTGACGAAGTTCTCGAGGTCCTTCGCATTGGTGCCGTGCGGCGTCCAGGCAAAACCGTAGTCGCCGCCGGGCAGGATGCGCACGCCGCGCCGGCGCAGCGCGCGCATGCTCTCGACCGCCGCGTCGAGCTCGCGCGGGTAATCCATCTTCTTCACGACCTCGGGCGTCAGGCCGTAGGCGCTGGCGTGGTGGACGGTGTTGATCAGCCACGCCAGGCCCGGCGCGATGAAGTGCTCGGTCTTGTGCGCCTCGAGCAGGTCCAGCGCCTCTTCGTCGCAGAAGCTCGCGTGGTAGATCACCTCGATGCCCTGGCGCACGCATTCCTTGATCGACCACGTGCTGCGCGCATGCGCCGCGACGCGCTTGCCCCAGGCCTTGGCCTCCTCGACGCAGACCCGGATCTCCTCGGACGTGAACTGGCTCATGTCGGAGGGCATCCCGGTGATCGACTCGCCGGAGAGGTTGATCTTCACCGAGTCGACGCCGTACTTGGCGAACATGCGCACGCAGCGGCGCATCTCCTCGGCGCCGCTGACGATCGCGCCGAACGCGAACTCGGGCTGCGGCAGGTGCGGTTGCGTGGTGTCGCCGAGGCCGCCGGGCACCGTGATCTCCTGGCTCGCGGCGAGGTAGCGCGGCCCTTGAATAGTGCCGTCGTTGATCGCGTTGCGGATCACGACGTCCAACCGCGGCTTCGCGGTCGCCGCGCCGACGCAGCTCGTCCAGCCCATGTCGAGGTAGCGCTTGGCGACCTCGGCGCACCACAGGATGTGCTCCTCCGGCGGCATGCGCTGGATCGCATCCAGACTCGGCTGGTCGTTCCACGAGAAATGCGTGTGCGCCTCGACCATCCCGGGCATCAGAAACGCGCCGGCGCCGTCGATCACCTGCGCGCCGGCGACCGGCGCCGAGCGCATACCAAAACCGGTCTTCACGACGCGCGAGATCCGGTTCCCCTGGACCAGCACGTCGCCGGTGAACGGCGCTTCGCCGCCGCCGTCGAAGATGCGCACGTTGGTGAACAGCACGTCAGCCATGTTCAAGCTCCTTGTCAGAGGCGCGCCTGCGCGGCGAGAAATTCGCGCAGCTCGCGCTGGCATTCCTCGGGCCGCTCGATCGGCGTCCAGTGGCCGCAACGCGGCAGCACGACGACGCGGGTGCTCTTCGCACCGTGCAGCCGGTCGGCCATCGCGCGGACCGATTGCGGCGGCGCGACGCCGTCTTCGTCGCCGGTCACGAGCAGCACCGGCGCCGCGATGCGCTCGACCGCGGCGGGCTGCGCGGCGGCCAGCGCCTCGCAGCTGCGCGCATAAGCCTCACCGTCCTGGCGCATCAGGCTCTCGCGCACGAACGCGACCGCGACCGGCTGGCGCTGGCGCGTGTCGGCCGAGATCGCCGCGTTCAGCAGCGCCGTGGTGATCTCGTGCATGCCGGCGGCGCCCTCGCGCGCCTTCGCCGCGCGCGCGGTGATCGCGACGCGCGCCGCATCGGGCGGCGCGATCAACGGGCCGAACAGCGCGACGCTCGCGACCCGCTCGGGATGCGCCGCGGCGAGGTGCTGCACGACGATCGTGCCGAGCGAATGGCCGAGCCAGTGCGCCCGCGTGAGGTTCAGCCGCGCGCAGATGCCGAGCAGCACGTCCACGTAGCGCGCGATCGTCAGCGGCCCCTCGGCGCGCTGCGAACGCCCGCTGCCAGGTAAATCGACGCGGACCACGCGGTGGCGGGCGAGCGCCGGCAGCAGCGGCGTCCAGGTGTTGGAGCTGCCGCCCAGGCCGTGCACGCAGACGACCACCGGGCCTTCGCCTTCGTCTTCCACCGCGACGCGATCGATCAACTGGAAACTCATCGCCGGCGCCTACTGAAAACGGTTCTCGATCACGCCGATGCCATCGATCTCGATGCGCACAGCGTCGCCCGCCTTCAGCCACTGCGGCGGCTTCAGGCCCATGCCGACGCCGGCCGGCGTGCCGGTCGCGATCACGTCGCCGGGGTACAGCGTGATGCCGCGCGAGCAGGTCTCGATCAAGGTCGGCAGGTCGTGGATCATGTCCTTGGTCAGGCCGTCCTGGCGCAGCACGGCGCTGCCGCCCTTCGGCGTGACCCAGCCGCGCACGCGCGTCGCGCGGCCGTCCAGTTCGTCGGCCGTGACGATCCACGGGCCCATCGGGCAGAAGGTGTCGAAGCTCTTGCCCAGGTCCCACTGCTGATGGCGCATCTGGACGTCGCGCGCGGTCACGTCGTTGACGATGGTGTAGCCGAACACGTGGTCCATCGCCCGCGAGCGCGGGATGTCGCGCCCGCCGCGGCCGATCACGACGGCGAGCTCGGATTCGTAGTCGATCTGGACCGACGTGGCCGGCGCCGGCAACCGCACCGCATCGAACGGCCCGACCACGCACTCGCCGAGCTTGCCGAACACGATCGGCCACGGGTCGTCCTTCGGCATCGTCGTGCTGAACACCGTGGTCGCGAGCTCGGCCGCGTGCGCGTGGTAGTTGCGCCCGATGCAGAAGAGGCTGCGCAGCGGCCGCGGCAACGGCGCGCGCAAACTCAGCACCTCGACCGGCAGCCGCGCGCCGGACGGCGACGGCAGCGGCTCGCCGCGCATCAGCATCTGGATCAGCGGCAGCACGCCGCGCGAGGCATCGGCCAGCGCGAGCGGCGTGGCTTCGCGACCGTCGGGCGAGATCGTGCCCACGTGATCGCGCCCGCCCCACTGCCAACTGGCCATCCGCATCGTCTTTGTCTCCGCCGTGCCTCGGGGTTCATCCGGGTGGGTACCCGCCGCCTCGAGATCAGTGGTTTTGAGACTTGCGTCTCAAATCTGGATGCGTGCATCATACGTGCCGACAACCGAGCGCCACAAGCGATGACAACCCTTCCCGCACCCGGAAAAACCCCATGGCGCACCTGAAACACAAGCTGACCGAAGCCCCGGTGCCGCCGGCCCGCGGCGTGAAGGCCGCAACCTTCCGGCTGCTGCTCGAGACCGCGATGGCCATCATCCAGACCGACGGCCACATCCCCTCGGTCGCCGAGGTCGCGGTGCGCTCGAAGGTCTCGCGCGCGACGGCCTACCGCTATTTCCCGAGCCGCAGCGCGCTCGTCACCGCGGTCATCGACAGCTCGCTCGGGCCGGTGCGGGTGCTGGCCTCCGACAACCGCAGCGGCCGCGAGCGCGTGCACGAACTGTTTCGCCAGACCTTCCCGCGCTTCAAGGAATTCGAGCCGCAGTTGCGCGCCGCCGCGCAGCTCGCGCTCGAGCAATGGGCGCTGGAGCGCGCCGGGCTGCTCGAAGAAGAGCCGTATCGCCGCGGCCACCGCGTGCGCATCCTGCAGCACGCGATCGCGCCGCTCGCGCCGCTGATGCGCCCGGCCGTGCGGGACCGGCTGCACCGCGCGTTGTCGGTCGTCTACGGCATCGAGCCCTATGTGATCCTGAAGGACATCTGGGGCCTGGGGGACCGCGAGGTCGAGCGCACGGCGCTCTGGATGGCCGACGCGCTGATCGACGCGGCGCTGCGCGAGCCAGGCCTGCCCACCCCGCGCTGAAGCGTGCCGCCGCTCATTCATCACGAAGAAAGACCCATGCCTGCACAGACACCCGAATGGTTCGACGCGCAATACAACAACCGCGCCCGCATTCCCGGACACCCCGCGATCCTGCAGCATTGGGCCGACGCCTCGCAGCGCGCACGCGAGCGCCACACCGACATGGTCGAAGCCGCGTACGGCGACGCGCCGCGCGAGCGGCTCGACGTCTATCCCGCCGCCGCCGCTGGTTCGCCGGTGCTCGTGTACTTCCACGGCGGCTATTGGCGCGCACTCGACAAGCGCGACCACAGCTTCGTCGCCCCGCCCTTCGTCGACGCCGGCGCACTGGTGGTGCTGCCCGACTACGCGCTGTGCCCGGCGGTCAGCGTCGAGCACATCGTGCTGCAGGCGGTGCAGGCGCTCGCCTGGATCTACCGCCACGCCGCGGCCTACGGCGGCGACCCGCGGCGCATCGTCGTCGCCGGGCACTCCGCCGGCGGGCACCTCGCGACGATGCTGCTCGCCTGCGACTGGCCGGCCGTGGCAAAGGACCTGCCGGCCGATCTGGTCGCCTCGGCCTTGTCGATCTCGGGCGTTTACGAGCTCGAACCGCTGCGGCACGCCCCGTTCCTCGCCGCGGACCTGGGCCTGACCGAGGCCTCGGCCCGCCGCCTGAGCCCGGCCTTCATGCCGGCGCCGCGCGGCGCGCTCGCGACGGTCGTCGGCGCCGACGAGAGCGAGGAATTCCACCGCCAGGCCGCGCTGATCGCGGCCGCGTGGGGGGCTGGCACCGTGATCGAATCGCACAGCGTCCCGCGGCGCAACCACATGGACGTGCTGCACGAGCTCGCCGAGCCGGGTTCGCCGACGCATCTGCTGGGACGACGGCTGCTGGGCCTGGCGTGAAGGGTTGAACGTCGATCGCGATTCGCGCCGCTTCGGGCTTGGTGTCCAATGTCGGCTTCACCGCTTTCGGAGAACACCGCCCATGACTTCACCCCAGACACTTCGCCGCAGCGTGCTCGCTGCGTCGATCGGCATGATTGCGCTGACCGCCGCGTTCGGCGCGCGCGCCGCCGACGAGTGGCCGAGCAAGCCGATCCACTTCATCGTGCCGTTCACCGCCGGCGGCGCGAACGACCTGATGGGCCGTGCCGCGGCGGAGGGCGTCGCGAAGGCGCTGCACCGCGACGTCGTCGTCGACAACCGGCCCGGCGCCGGCACGATGCTCGGCACCGCGCTGGTCGCGAAGGCGGCGCCCGACGGCTACACCTTCCTGATCAGCTCGGCCGGCGTCGTCTCCAACAGCATGATCCACGAGACCACGCCGTACAAGGACAGCGACCTCGTCCCGGTCGCGATGGTGGCGCTCGCGCCGTCGATCATCGTCGCGCCCGCGAACGCGCCGTACAAGGACCTGAAGGAATTCGTCGCCGCGTCCAAGACCGGCCAGGGCCTGCACTTCTCGACCGCCGGCAGCGGCAGCACGCCGCACTTCGTCGAGGGGCTCTTGAGCACGAACTACGGCGCCAAGCTCGACGTCGTGCCCTACAAGAGCGGCGCCGAATCGATCAACGCGGTGCTCGGCGGCCAGGTCGACGCGACTTCCGAGGCCAGCATCGTCGTGCTGCCCTTCATCAAGAGCGGAAAATTGAAAGCGCTGGCCGACGCGTGGTCCAGCCGCGTCTCGGCCTACCCGCAGCTGTCGACCGCGGTCGAGCAGGGCTTCCCCGACATCAAGATCGCCCACTGGGCCGGCGTGCACGCACCGGCCGGCACACCGCCGGCGATCCTGGACAAGATGGCCGCCGCGGTCGACGCCGCGATGAAGTCGCCCGAGATCGCCGAGCGCCTGAAGGCGGTCGGCATCGAGCCGATCGGCGGCACGCGCGCGTCCTTCGTCAAGTTCATCGACGAAGAGCACGCGCGGCTCGGTGGCGTCGTCAAGGCGACCGGCATGAAGGCGGACTGAGCGCGACGCGTTGCGTTCGCTCAGGCGCCGTCAATCGCGCCGATCTTGCGGCTGAGGGGAAATGCGAGTAGGCTTAATGCGTCGCATATGCAACGCATTGTCACCATGAAGACGGCTACTTTTCCCTCGCTTCGAGTCGACGCCGAGCTGCGCGAAGCGGCCGAAAGCGTGCTTCTCGAAGGCGAGACGTTGACCAGCATGATCGAAACCGCGGTGCGCGAAGCGATTCACCGCCGACAGGCGCGGGCGGAGTTTCTCGCCCGTGGTCTGCAATCGAGCGAAGACGCCAGGCACAGCGGCGTGTATCACTCGGCGGCGTCCGTGCACGGCGAACTGCAGCGTCGACTCGACCGGCGGCGCAAACAGGTGCTGGGTTGAAGAGTGGGTCGTTCAAGGTCCGATACACGGCGAGCGCTCGCGACGATTTGCTCCGGCTGTTCGATTTCCTGCTGGACCGTGCCCGGACCGCAGAAGACTTCGAAGCGGCGCAGCACGCGATCGACGCGATCACCGCGGCGGTCGAGAGCCATCTGAGCCGCACGCCCCTCATCTTTCGCAAGGCCGGCTCAGATCCGTTCCGGCGAGAACTGGTGATTCCATTCGGCAGCGCCGGGTACGTCGCGCTTTACGAGGTCGAAGACCGCAAGACCATCAACATCCTCGCCGTCCGGCATCAGCGCGAAGACGACTATCACTGAGCGTCGCCTTTGCGGGCGTCGAACCGCGCCCGCGCCGCCTCGATCTGCTCGCGATGCGCGAACGCCCATTCGCCCAGCTCCGAGATCGGCAGCAGCAGCAGGCGGCCGAGCGGCGTGAGCTCGTAGTCGACGCGCGGCGGGATCGTCGGAAAGACCGTCCGCGTGACGAGCCCGTCGCGTTCGAGACCGCGCAAGGTCAAGGTCAGCATGCGCTGCGAGATGCCGTGGATCAGTCGCCGCATCTCGTTGAAACGCTTGGATCCGCTGCCGAGCACCATCACGATCAGCACGCTCCATTTGTCGCCGATGCGCACGAGGATGTCGGTGACCGGCTTGCAGCCTTCCTGCAACCCCTCGGCGCCATGCGATTTGAGCCGCTGCTCCAGCGCATGGCTCTTCGCGTCGGCCGTCTGGGCGGGCGCCGCGTCGATCTTCGGGGCGGTTACTTTCATGTGCCTCCGGTTCCCTTCATGTGCCTTCTTGTGCCGGCGGGTGGTGGTCACTACCATGACCTTGGTTACTGATTTATACCACCCTGACCCACTCGAAGGTACCCCATGAAGATCCTGCACATCGACTCCAGCATCCTCGGTGCGCACTCCGCCAGCCGCCGCCTCTCGGCCGCGGCCGTGGCGCGGCTGCGCGAGGCCCATCCGGGCGCCGAGGTCATCCACCGCGACGTCGCCGACCGCGAGGTGCCGCATTTCAGCGGCGCACTGGCCGGCGTGGCCGGCGTCCCGGCCGAGCAGCGCAGCCCGGAGCTGCAGCGCCAGGCTTCGGAGCTGGCCGCGGTGCTCGACGAAGTCCTTGCGGCCGACGTGATCGTGGTCGGCGCACCGATGTACAACTTCGGCATCCCGAGCCAGCTGAAGGCGTGGCTGGACGCGCTGGCCGTGCCGGGCAAGACCTTCCAGTACACGGCCGCCGGCCCGAAGGGCTTGCTCGGCGACAAGCGCGTGATCATCGCGTCGGCGCGCGGCGGCTTCTACGGCCCCGAGACGGCGCTGGGCGCACTCGACCACCAGGAGACGCACCTGCGCTCGTTCCTCGGCTTCCTCGGCGTGACGCGGCTGGAGGTCGTGCGCGCCGAGGGCCTCAAGGTCAGCGACGAAATGCACGCACGCGGGATGGAGGCCGGGCTGCAGCAGGCGGCGGCGCTCGAAGCGGCCTGATCGGCGCCGCAGGCGGCCGCACGCGGCGCAAGACGGGTGCGCCGCGCCAGCGCGGGCGTCGCTCCCGCGCGTCCGGCGACCTGAGACACAATTCGGAGCGATGAACAGACCTCCTCCGCATGGATAGCGCCGTCGTGACCGGTGCCGGCTCGGGCATCGGCGCGGCGACCTGTCGGCGCCTCGCCGCCCAGGGCGTCGCACTCGTGATCCACACCGGCAGCCACCGCGCCGGGGCCGACGCCGTCGCGGCCGACTGCGCCGCGGTGCCCTGCCGCGTCGTCGTCGGCGACCTGGCCGAGGCCGCCACCCTCGACGCGCTGATCGATGCCGCGCAGGCGCTCGGCCGGCTGCGCGGCGTCGTCGCGAACGCCGGCTTCGCCGACCGCCGACCGCTCGCCGAG
>DASYCA010000469.1:0-7549 GCA_036500445.1 Burkholderiaceae bacterium
GCCGCTGGCCAGCCGGTGCACGGCGCCCTTGCTCAGGCTGATCGACGCGGGGTGAAGGTCGCTGGTGTTCATCGAAGACTCCTTGGCATGCTTCCCTTTCATGGGAAGGCTGGCTAGAGTCTGGTGCACGGCAGGCGCGGGTTCAAACGGCATGTTTGAATGGCTTGCATGCCGAACCGGAATGCGAACCCGATGCGCCACTACGACCTGCCGCCGCTCGACCAGCTCGAGGCCTTCGAGGCCGCGGCCCGTCACCTGAGCTTCACGAAGGCCGCCGACGAGCTCGCGCTGACGCAATCGGCCGTCAGCCGCCAGATCGCCGCGCTCGAAGAGCACTATGGGCTGGCACTCTTTCGCCGGCTGCACCGCGCGCTGCGGCTGACCGACGACGGCCAGACGCTGCTGCAGGTCGTCGCCGAGGTGCTGGGCCAGCTGCACGCGGTCGGCGGCGAGTTGAAACGCGACCGGCGCGCGAAGACCGTCGTCGTCACGACGACGCCGGGTTTCGCGGGCCTGTGGCTGATCCCGCGGCTGGCCGGCTTCACCGC
This sequence comes from Burkholderiaceae bacterium, assembly GCA_036500445.1. GTDB lineage: Bacteria > Pseudomonadota > Gammaproteobacteria > Burkholderiales > Burkholderiaceae_C > LMDS01. The sequence continues at coordinate 549 of DASYCA010000469.1, forward strand.
GACGCGCCCGGAGGTCGACGTGCGGATCTCGGCCGTCTACAGCCTCGTGAACCTGAACCGCGACGGCGTCGACCTCGCGATCCGCTACCAGTCCGAGGACGCGATCGGCGCGGAGGCCGAGCTGCTGTTCGCCGACGTCGTGCTGCCGGTCTGCAGCCCGGCGCTGCTGCGCGACCCGAAGCGCCCGCTGAAGACGCCCGAGGACCTGCGCCACCACGTGCTGATGTACCTCGATTCGGGCCCGGGCGCCGACATGCAGGACTGGCCGATCTGGCTGCGCGCGATGAAGCTCGAGGGCCTGAAACCGGCCAGCGTGCTGCACTTTTCGCAGTTCGACCAGCTGATCAACGCGGCCGTCGCCGGGCAGGGCGTCGCGCTCGGCCGGATGCCGCTGCTGAAGCAGTTGCTGCGCGACAAACGGCTGGTCGCGCCGTTCAAGAAGACGATCGCGTCGCCGCGCAGCTACTACCTCGTGCGCTCGGCGACCGCCGCGCGCAAGCCCGAGGTCCGGGAATTCGCCGACTGGCTGCGCGCCGAGGCGCTCACAGCAATCGGCCCGGGTTCATCAGCCCCAGCGGGTCGAGCGCCTGCTTGATCGAGCGCATCAGCCCGAGCGCGACCGGCGACTTGCGCAGCGCGAGCTCGTCGCGCTTCAGGGCGCCGATGCCGTGCTCGGCCGAGAACGAGCCGCCGAATTCGGCGACCGCGTCGAACACCAGCGTGTTCACCTCGTGCTCGTATTTTTCGAGGTAGGCGTTCGGGTCCGCCCCTTCGGGCGGTTGCACGTTGTAGTGCAGGTTGCCGTCGCCGAGGTGGCCGAAGTTCACCAGCCGCACGCCCGGGTAGTGGCGCCGCAGCGCGGCGTCGGTGTGCGCGACGAACGCGCCGAGCGCTGAGATCGGCAGCGCGACGTCGTGCTTGATGTTCTGGCCCTCGATCGCCTGCGCCATCGGGATCGATTCGCGCAGCTGCCACATCGCCTTCGATTGCTCCAGGCTGCTCGCGACCGCGGCGTCGCTGATCAGCCCCTGCTCGAGCGCCGTCTCGAGCAGCGACTCGAACAGCGCCTGTGCATGCGCCTCGCCTTCGCTGTCGCTTTGCTCCATCAGCACCGTCCAGGGCTGCGGCGGCAGCGGCTGCGCGAGCTGCGGGAAGTGCTTGCGCACGAGGTCGAGTGGATAGCGCTCCATCGCTTCGAAGCCGGTCAGCGCGCTGCCCAGGCGCGATTGGGCGAGCTGCAGCAGCTTGATCGCGTCCTCCAGCGACGCGGTGGCGGCGAGCGCGGTGCAGGACGCCGCGGGCGCCGGAAACAGCTTCAGCGTCGCGCCGGTGATCACGCCCAGCGTGCCCTCGCTGCCGATGAACAGGTGGCGCAGGTCGTAGCCGGTGTTGTCCTTGCGCAGGCCGCTGAGGCCGCTCCAGATCTCGCCGGCCGCGGTCACGACCTCCAGGCCCAGGCACAGCTCGCGTGCGTTGCCGTAGCGCAGTACCCCGGTGCCGCCGGCGTTGGTGCCGAGGTTGCCGCCGATCGTGCAGCTGCCCTCGGCGGCCAGGCTGAGCGGCAGCAGCAGCCCCTGCGCCGCGGCCGCCTCCTGCAGCTGCTGCAGCACGCAGCCGGCGTCCACCGTCATCGCGAGGTTCGCCGCGTCGATCTGGCGCACGCGGTTCATGCGCGTCAGGCTCAGCAGCAGCTGGGTGCCGGAGCCGTCCGGCACCGAGCCGCCGACCAGCCCCGTGTTGCCGCCCTGCGGGACGATCGGGATCCGGTGCGCCGCGCAGACGCGCACGACGGCCGCGACCTCGGCCGTCGACCCCGGCCGCACCACGGCGCAGGCGCGGCCGCGGAAGCGCTTGCGCCAGTCGGCCTCGTAGGCGGCGAGGTCGCCGCTGTCCAGCACATGGGCGGCACCGACGATCGCGCGCAGTTCGCCCTTCCATCCCTCGCTCATTCAGCCTTCTCCTTCGCGGCGCGCAGGCGCCAGCGCACATGGGCCGCGCAGGCCGCGAACAGCAGCAGGCACAGCAGGATCTCGATCATCGCCAGCCACGCGCCCGGGCCGCGGTCGCTGGTCGCGCGCACGACGCCTTCGGTGAAATAGAGCCAGACCATCAGGCTCAGCCAGCGGTAGGTGTACATGCGCCGGCGCCACAGCCCGGGCAGCGGCAGCAACAGCGGCACCACCTTCAGCGCCAGCGTGCCGCGCCCGGTCGGCGCGAGCCACAGCTCCCAGACCAGGCCGAGCACGATCAGCGCGAGCACGCTGCCGAGCGCGACCGTGCGGGTCCAGGCGATCGGGGCGGGCAGGGCGGCGGGGGCCGGGGCGGCGGTCGGGGCGGTGGGGGAGGAATTCATCGCTGGCTATGATGCCATCGATGAATCTCTCCCTGCGGATCAAGTCGGTGCTGCGCGAGCAGCTGCCCACGCTGGTCCAGACCCTGCAAACCTGGCCCTGGCTGGACACGCTGCGCACGCTGCAGGCGCGTTTTCGCGAAGACCGGCTCGGCCTGACCGCGAGCAGCCTGACCTTCACCACCATCATCTCGCTGGTGCCGCTGCTGACCGTGATGCTCGCGGTGTTCTCGGCCTTTCCGATGTTCGCGAGCTTCCAGGTCTCGCTGCAGAAGTATTTCCTGCAGGCGCTGGTGCCCGAGAACATCGCCAGCCAGGTGCTGCGCGAGCTGACGAAATTCGCGGCCCAGGCCAAGGGCATCGGCACGGTCGGGCTGGTGCTGCTGTTCTTCTCCGCGCTGATGCTGATGCTGACGATAGACCGCACGCTGAACGCGATCTGGCGCGTCCAGAAGCCGCGGCCGATCGCGCAGCGCGTGCTGGTCTACTGGGCCGCCGTGACGCTCGGGCCGCTGGTGCTGGGCGCGAGCCTGACGGTCACCTCGGTCGCGATCTCGGCCTCGCGCGGTGTCGTCGACGTGATGCCGGGCGGGGTCCGGGTGCTGCTCGAAGGCTTCGAGTTCGTGCTGCTCGCGGCCAGCCTCGCGGGCCTGTTCCATTACGTGCCGAACACGCACGTGCGCTGGCGCCACGCGCTGGCCGGCGGCATCAGCAGCACGATCGGCTTCGAGATCGCGAAGAAGGCGCTCAGCTGGTACCTGACGACCGTGCCGACCTACTCGGTGATGTACGGCGCGCTCGCGACGATCCCGATTTTCCTGAGCTGGATGTACACCGCCTGGGTCATCGTGCTGCTCGGCGCGGTGATCGCGGCCTACGCGCCGAGCCTGCAAAAGCGTGTCAAGCGCTGGCCCGACGGTCCGGGCGCGCGGCTGCAGCTCGCAATCGCGGTGCTGCGCCAGCTCGAACAGGCGCGTGGCGCCAGTGTTCGCGGGCTGAACGCCGGCGAGCTCGCGACGGCGCTGTCGATCGACCCGCTGCAGATCGAGCCGATCCTGGAGACCCTGGTCGGCTTCGACTGGGTCGGTCGCCTCGCCGAAGGGGCCGACCCGCGCTTCGTGCTGCTGTGCGAGCCGGCCCGCACGCCCGCGCAACCCCTGCTCGCGCAGCTGCTGATGGAGCCGTCGGGGGCCTCGCGCGGCCTGTGGCAGCGCGCCGGCTTCGAGACAATGACGGTCCGGGAGCTGCTGCAGAGCTGATGCAGAACCGATGCGCCGGCCGGCTCAACGCGGCCGCTTCAGCGCGTCGAGCAGCGGCCCGATGATGTCCAGCGGCAGCGGGAACACGATGGTCGAGTTCTTGTCCGCCGCGATCACGGTCAAGGTCTCGAGGTAGCGCAGCTGCAGCGCCTGCGGCTGGCGCGCCAGCACCTCGGCCGCGGCGGCCAGCTTCTCGGACGCTTGTAACTCGCCCTCGGCGTGGATGATCTTGGCGCGGCGCTCGCGCTCGGCCTCGGCCTGGCGCGCGATCGCGCGGATCATGCTGTCGTTCAAGTCGACGTGCTTGATCTCGACGTTGGCGACCTTGATGCCCCAGGCGTCGGTCTGGGCGTCCAGGATCTTCTGCAGGTCCAGGTTCAGCCGCTCGCGCTCGGACAGCATCTCGTCCAGCGTGTGCTTGCCCAGCACCGCGCGCAGCGTCGTCTGTGCCAGCTGGCTGGTGGCCTCGAGGAAATTTTCGACCTGGATCACCGCGCGCTGCGCATCGACGACGCGGAAGTACAGCACCGCGTTGACCTTCAGCGTGACGTTGTCGCTGGAGATCACGTCCTGGCTCGGCACGTCCATCACGACCAGGCGCAGGTCGACGCGCACCATCTGCTGGATCGCCGGGATCAGGATCACCAGCCCCGGCCCCTTGACGCGCCAGAAGCGCCCGAGCTGGAACACGACCGCGCGCTGGTACTCGCGCAGGATGCGCAGTGAGCTCGCGAGCAGCAGCAGGACGAGCAGCAGCAACAGGCCGAGCGGGATGCCGATGATCATGGAGATGCTCCTCGGGTGGACGATGGGTCGGCCGCGGCACGCGTGACGTCCAGCGTCAGGCCGTCGATGCCGCGCACGCGCACGGCCTGGCCGGGCGCGAGGGCGTCGCCGCAGCGCACGCGCCAGCGCTCGCCGGCGACCAGCGCCCAGCCCTGGCCGCCGGTGCATTCGAGGACCTCGCCGGCGGCGCCGAGCAGCGGCGCGGTGCCGGCGACCTGGCGCGCGCCCCGCGAGCGGGCGGCCATCGCGATCAGCGCGAAGACGGCGACCGCGGCGACGCCGCCGACGCCGACCACGAACGGCAGCGGCACGCCGAAGCCCGGGGCGTCGGTGTCGATCAGCAGCAGTGCGCCGAACGCGAACGCCGCGACGCCGCCCAGCCCGAGCACGCCGTAGCTCGGCATGAAGGCCTCGATCCCGAACAGCACGAGCCCCAGCAGCACCAGCGCGGCCCCGGCGGCATTGATCGGCAGCATCTGCAGCCCCCACAACGCCAGCAGCAGGCAGACGCCGCCGACCACGCCGGGCGCCACCATGCCGGGGCTCAGCACCTCGAACAGCAGGCCGTACAGGCCGATCGTCAGCAACAGCAGCGCCAGGCTCGGGTTGCTGATCGCGGCAAGCAGGCGGTCGTGCCAGTCGGGCTCGATCGTGACGACCGGGGCCTGCGCCGTCGCGAGTGTGACGAGGCGGGTGCCGCTCCCACCGGCATCGCCGGTCGCCGCGCCGAGCGCGACCTCGCGGCCGTCCAGCTGGTGCAGCAGGTCCGGGACGTCGCGCGCAACGAGGTCGATCACGTGCGCCTTCAGCGCCTCCTCGGCCGACAGGCTGACGGCCTCCCGCACCGCCTGCTCCGCCCAGGCCGCGTTGCGGCCGCGCAGCTGCGCCAGGCCGCGGATGTAGGCGGTGGCGTCGTTGATGCGCTTGGCGCGCAGCGTGTCGCCGTCGTTGGCGGCGCCGTGCGCGGCCGAGGCCGCGGCGGGCGGCTCGTTGCCGCCGCCGGCGGGGTTGGGCAGGCCGATCTCGATCGGCGTGGCCGCGCCGAGGTTGGTGGCCGGGGCCATCGCCGCGAGGTGGGTCGCGTAGAGGATGTAGGTGCCGGCGCTGGCGGCGCGCGAGCCCGGCGGCGAGACGAAGCCGACGACCGGTCGCGGCGAGGCGAGCACGGCCTTGATGATGTCGCGCATCGCGGTGTCCAGCCCGCCCGGCGTGTCCAGCGTCAGCACGATCGCCTGGGCGTTCAGCAGTGCTGCGTGGTCGAAGGCGCGCTGCACCTGTTCGGAAGTTGCCGGGCCGATCGGCCCGTCGATGCGCACGATGACCACCGGGCCGTTCATGGCCGTCGGCGTGGCCGCCGCCAACGGTGCTCCCGCCGGCAACACCAGCCCTGCAAGCAAGGCGAGCGTTCGCAAGATGCGCATGATGGCCGGCGTGGTCGCGTGGCGGTGTTCGAGGCGAGGGTACGCCTGGGCGGATAACCCTGTGCCTCGAATATCCGCGGCGGGCGCCGCGTCTCGTTCAGCCGGCCTGGCTCCAGGCGAGGCGCGCCTCGACGAAGGCCGCGAACGCGCGCGCCTTCGCGCTGGCACGCCGGCCGGGCGGGAACACGGCCCACAGGTCGATCGTCGGCAGCGCCCACTCCGTCAGCAGGGCGCGGACGGCGCCGCTCGCCAGCTCGGGCGCGAACATCCACTCCGAGGCGATCGTGTAGCCGAGCCCGGCACACACCGCCGCGCGCACGCCTTCGGCCGAGGTGAAACGGGCGCGGCCACGCATCGTCAGCGCCACTTCCGCGCTGCCCTTGCGAAGGGTCCAGTGGGTGCCGACCCCGGGTTGCAACAGCACGACGGCCTGGTGCTCCAGCAGCTCGGCGGGCGATGCGGGCTCGCCGCGGCGGGCAAGGTAGTCGGGTGTTGCCAGCACCAGGCGGCGCGACTGGCCGATGCGCCGCGCGGTCATCGTCGAATCGCTCAACGCGCCCATGCGCAGCGCGACCTCGATGCCGTCCTCGACGAGATCGATCGGGCGGTCGTCCATCACGACATCCAGCTCGAGCGCCGGGTGCTCGGCGAGGAAGGACTGCAGGTGCGGGACGACGTGCAGCCGCGCGAGCGAGACCGGCGCGGAGACGCGCAGCCGCCCGGTCAGCGCCGCACCGGCGCCGCGCGCCGCGAGCTCGGCCTCTTCGGCCTTGTCGAGCGCGGCCCGGGCATGGGCGTGGAACTGGCGGCCGGCCTCGGTCGGCGCGAGGCCGTGGGTCGAGCGCAGCAGCAGGCGCACGCCCAGGTGCTCCTCCAGCGCGCTGACGGCGCGCGAGACCGCCGGCTGCCCGATGCCGAGCTGGCGCGCGGCCGCGGAGAACGAGCCGGTCTCCAGCACCCGCACAAAGACGTCCATCGCGGCAAAGCGATCCACTGAAAGCTCCCGGGTCGAGGGGTGAGAGGACGCGGTTCAGCGCCGCAACGCATAAGCGCTATGCCGCGCCGCCCGCTACGCAAGCGCGCCGGCCCTCCGCATTATCGGGACAGGCGCTTCAAGAACTTCGACGCCTTCATCTTCAACCCCGCTTCAACCCCTCTTCAACCACCAGAGAGAGATTTCATGAA
>DASYCA010000470.1:0-9586 GCA_036500445.1 Burkholderiaceae bacterium
AAAGGCCGCTGGAAATCCGGCCTCGTCACCACGTTCGACGTGACCTACTTCGACATCGTCCCCGGCGAGCGCATCGTCTACGCCTACGAGATGCACATGGACGAGCGCAAGATCTCGATCTCGCTCGCCAGCATCGAGTTCAAGGCCTCGGGCGCGGGCACCCGGCTGATCGTGACGGAACAGGGCGCCTTCCTCGACGGCTATGACGACAACGGCAGCCGCGAGCGCGGTACCCAGGGCATCATCGACAAGCTCGGCGCCTATTTGACCGGTTGACGCGCCGCGGCGCTCAGTGCGCCCTGTGCGCCCAGGCCTGCAGGAACGCCAGCGTCACCGCGGCCTCGTTGGCCTCGGCCAGCCCGCTGGCGAACAGCGCGCCCACATCGGCATTGAAGCCCTCGGCGCCCGCTAGGTCGCTGAGGCTGCGAAACGCGATGTACGGAATCCCGTTCGCGTACGCGACCTGGGCCAGCGCGGCGGTCTCCATCTCGAAGGTCTGCGCCTGCAGCTGCTCGAACAGGTAGCTGCGGTAGCGCGGGGCGGCCAGGAACACCGGCGCGGAGACGCCGCGGCCGCCGAGCACGATGCGCGGTGTCGTCGCGACGCAGAGCTTCGGGTCCGGCGTGGCGCCGGGCGCCGCATAGGCCTTCGGCCCGCAGCGCGCGAGCGTCGGCGAGATCTGCGCGGCGACCGCGTACATCGCCGGATCGACCTCGAAGTCGAAGCGAAATTCAACCGCCGGAGCCGGCGCGGTGCTTCCGACCGCGCTGCGGGCCGCGCCGGTCGCCGCGCCGTTCACCGCGGTCTCGCGCATGAACAGCGCGCCGCCGCCGGGCAGCTCGAACGGCGCCACCGGTTGGCCGTCGATGCGGGCCAGTTTCAGGCCGAGACAGCCGAGGTCGCCCGCCGCGCCGCAGGGCGCGGGCAGCGACGCGTCGTGATTCCAGAAGACCTCCATCGGCATCGCCCAGCGCTGCGGGATCGTGACGTCGCCGACGTGGTTCAAAGGGTTCACGCCGCCGGCGATGCCGCTCATCACGAGCCGCTCGATCTTGAAGTGGTCGAGCATCGATTGCGTCGTCAGCGTCGAGTTCACGATGCTGACGCCGCTCAGCACGATCACGACCCGGTTGCCACGCAGCGTGCCGGTGGTGTAGCGCTGGCCGTGGATCCAATGCACGCGCTTGGCATGGGTCTGCGCGATCAGGAGGTCGGCCTCCTGGCCGAAGGCCGAGACGATGCCGATGCGCGGCGTGCAGTCGGTCAGGCAGCCGCGCGGCGCGGCCTCAGCCACACCGCCGCCCAAAACGAGCACGAACCCGAGCGCAGCCCTGAGCACGAATCCGAACGCCCGCCTCCACCCCATCTCACCGGCCTCCTGCGCGCGCCTCCGGGTTGACGACCTCGGTCAGGCGCCCTTCAGCATACGCGTTGACGTGGTCGAACGCGATGCCGAAGTAGCGCTCGTAGTTGTCCTTTTCGACATAGCCGATGTGCGGCGTGCACAAGGCGTTCGGCAGCTTCAGCAGCGGGTGCGCGGCGCCCAGCACCGGCTCCTGCTCGTAGACGTCGACCGCCGCGAAGCCCGGCCGGCCCGCGGCCAGCGCGTGCTCCAGCGCGCCGGGCGCGATCAGCTCGGCGCGGCTCGTGTTCACCAGCAGCGCGCTCGCCTTCATGCGGGCGAGGTCCTGCGCGGTGACGAGGCCGGTCGTCTCGGCGTTGAGCCGCACGTGCAGGCTCACGACATCGCTCTCCGCGAAGAAGGCCTCGCGCGACGGCGCGACCTCGAAGCCGTCCTGCGCGGCCGCGACGGTCGATGCGACGCGGCCCCAGACCCAGACCTTCATCCCGAACACGCGCCCGTAGCCGGCCACCTGGCGGCCGATGCGGCCATAGCTCCAGACGCCGAGCCGCTGCCCGCCGAGTTGCTGGCCGAGGCGACCCTGCCAAAGCCCCTGCCGCAACCGCGTCACCTCGTCGACGAGGTGGCGCCGGCTTGCGAGCGCGAGCGCCCAGGCGAGTTCGGCGGTCGCCGAGCCGGCCCCGCTGCCCTCGGCGACGAGCACGCCGCGCGCGCTGCAGGCCGGGACGTCGACATGACCGGCGAGCTTGCCGGTCTGGCTGATCAGGCGCAGCTTCGGCAGCCGCGCCAGCAGCGCCGCGTCGATGCGGGTGCGCTCGCGCGTCAGCACGATCGCGTCGGCGTCCTTGAAGCGTTCGGCGAGCGCGTCCGTGCCGCTCACCGTGTCGTTGAAGATCGTGACCTGGTGGCCGGCGAGCTTGGCAAAGCACGCGAGCCCGCGCACGCAGTCCTGGTAGTCGTCCGGGATGACGATGTGCATGATGGCGCCCTTCTCCGTTTCCCTATTGCAGCGTGATGTGCAGCTGCTCGACCGTGCGCTTCCACAACGCCAGGTCGTTGCGCACCAGCGCCGTGAATTCGGGCGGCGGCATGCCGCCGGGCTCGATGCCCACGCTCTGGAAGATCTCGCGCACCTCGGCACTGTCGAGCGCGCGCTTGACCTCGGTGTAGAGCTTTTGCACCACCGGCGCCGGCGTGCCGGACTTCAGCAGCAGCCCGTACCAGCCGTGCACGTCGAAGCCGGGGTAGCCCTGCTCGGCGACGGTCGGCACGTCCGGCAGCCCGGCGAAGCGCTTCGCCGGCGCGACCGCGATCGCGCGCAGCTTGCCCGACTTGATCAGCGTCAGCGCGGTGCTCATGTCCAGGAACATGAACTGGATCCGGCCGCCGAGCAGGTCCTGCACCGCCGGCGCCGCGCCGCGGTACGGCACGTGCGTGACGCGGATGCCGGCGCGCTGCGCGAACAGCGCGGCGCCCAGGTGCGCGGAGGTGCCGACGCCGGTCGAGCCATACGACAGCGTGTCGGGCTTGGCCTTGGCCATCGCGACCAGCTCCTGCAGGGTCTTGGCCGGGAAATCGGGCTGCACGACGACCGCGTGCGGCACGAAGCCGACGACCGTCAGCGGCGTGAAGTCGCGCAGCGTGTCGAACGGGTAATCCGGCATCAGCGCCGGGTTCGTGACCGCCAGGATCGACGGGAACACCAGCGTGTAGCCGTCGGCCGGCGAGCGCATCAGCTCGTTCATCCCGATCACGCCGCCGCCGCCCGGCCGGTTGTCGACGATCACCGTCTGGCCCAGGCTCGTGGTCAGGCTCTTCGCGACGGTGCGCGCCATCAGGTCGGTCGGGCCGCCGGGGGCGAACGGCACGACGATGCGGATCGTCCGGTCGGGAAAGGCCTGGGCGTGGCCGGCGCGCGGCAGCGCCGCGAGGGCCAGCCCGGCCCCGAGCGCGGTGGTGAAGCGGCGGCGCGTCGGTGCGCGGTTCGAGGTCATGGGGCAAGTCTCCGTCGGTTCCGTCGGGTTTCGGGGCCGCGTCGTCGCGGCCGGAAACTTTAAGCCGCATACTGGCCGGCCGCACGCCTCTGATTCCATCCAGTGGAATTGCGCACCGGCCGCCACGCCCCGAAGGAGATCCTATCGCCTCCCCGCCGAACCGCTCGCTCGAACGCGGCATCGAGATCCTGCGCGCCTTTCGCCCCGGCTCGACCCTGCTCGGCAACGGCGAGCTCGCCGAGCGCACCGGCCTCGCGCCGGCGACCGTCAGCCGCCTGACCCAGACGCTGGTCGGCGCCGGGCTGCTCGACCACGACCGCGCCGCGCGCGCCTACCGGCTGGCGGTGCCGGTGCTGAGCCTGGCGCATGCGATGCGCGCCGGCTCCGGGCTGCTGCAGATCGCCGCGCCGCGCATGCACGCGCTGGCCGAGAAGCTGCGCATCAACGTCGGCCTCGCGGTGGCCGACCGGACCGAGATGGTCTACCTCGAAGCCGTCCGCTACAACCGCCGGCCCTCGCTGCGCACCGTCGTCTCGGGCCAGCGCATCCCGATGGAGCTGACCTCGCTCGGCCACGCCTGGCTCGCCGCGGCGGCGCCGGCCGAACGCAGCGCGCTGCTGCAGCAGTTCGCGCAGCGCCGCGGCGACTGGCCGGTGCTGCGGAGCCAGATCCAGGCGGCGATCGACCACGTGCGCCGCCTCGGCTGGTGCGCCGCGTCGTGGCAGCCCGAGGTCGTCGCCGTCTCGACGCCGCTGCTGCGCGACAACGAGCGCATCTACGTGCTGAACGTGAGCGTCTCGTCGAGTGCGCCGGCCGGCGAGCTTGCGCTCGAGTTGAGCGCGCCGCTGCTCGCGCTGGCGCGGCAGATCGCGCAGGCGTTCGAGGCCGAGGGGCACGGCGGGAACGGGTGACGCGGCGATCGAAGTCCGATTGATTCGGTCGATCAGGGCGCGGCCAGCGCCCAGTCGATGTGCTCGCGCACGAGCGCATTGCTGGCGTCGCGCGCGCTGTTCAGCGCGGCGCGCAGCGCCGCGGCGTCGGCCACCTCGAGCTCGCCGTGCAGCGCGTTGCCGATCGCGACCGCGAGGTTGCGGCGCCAGCGCGCATGGCCGATGCGGCGGATCGCGCTGCCTTCGGTGCGGCGCAGGAACTCGGCCTCGTCCCAGCGCCACAGCTCCAGCAGGCTCGCGCTACCGAGCCCCTCGCGGGCGTCGAAATCCGGCAGCGGGCTGCGCGCCGCGAACTTGTTCCACGGGCAGGCGAGCTGGCAGTCGTCGCAGCCGTAGATGCGGTTGCCGATCAGCGGCCGCAGTTCGAGCGGGATCGCACCCGGCTCCTCGATCGTCAGGTAGGAGATGCAGCGCCGCGCATCCAGGCGCTGCGGCGCGATGATCGCCCGCGTCGGGCAGACGTCGATGCAGGCGCTGCAGGTGCCGCAGTGCGGCTCGGCCGGCGCGGTCAGCGGCAGCGCGAGGTCGACGTAGATCTCGCCGAGGAAGAACATCGAGCCGGCCTCGCGGCTCAGCACCAGCGTGTGCTTGCCGCGCCAGCCGATGCCGCTGCGCGTCGCGAGCTCAACCTCGAGCACCGGCGCCGAATCGGTGAAGACGCGGTGGCCGAGCGGGCCGACCGCGTCGGCCAGGCCGTCCGCGAGCCGCTGCAGCCGCGCGCGCAACACCTTGTGATAGTCGCGACCGCGTGCGTACAGCGACAGCGCCGCGTGAGCGGGTTCGGCCAGGCGCACCCACTCGATCGCCTGCCAGCCTTCGGGCGTGTCGCGGGGCAAATAATCCATCCGCGCGGTGATCACGCGCACGGTGCCCGGCACGAGCTCGGCCGGCCGGGCGCGCTTCAGGCCGTGTGCGGCCATGTAGCCCATCGCGCCATGGAAGCCCTTGTCAAGCCAGTCCAACAGCCCCGGCTCGGCGTCGGACAAGTCCACACCCGCGACGCCGATCTGTGAGAATCCGAGCGCCGCGGCCTGCTCACGCAGCTGCGCCAACAACGCGTGCTGCCGATCGATGTCCATTTGCCGAGTGTCCCCCATTTGCCGATTCTAGAAACCCGCACCCAGCACTGGCCCGACGAGGCCGCCTGCGCCGCGTCGGCCGCGGCGCTCGCGCGGCATGCCGGCCTCGCGAACGCGTTCATCGAGCTGCACGGCCCGCTCGGCGCCGGCAAGACGACCTTCGTGCGCCACCTGCTGCAGGCGCTGGGCGTGCCGGGCCGCGTCAAGAGCCCGACCTACGCGCTGATGGAGCCCTACGAACTCGAGCGCCTTGGTGCCGCGTGGCCGGTCTCGCATTTCGACTTCTACCGCTTCGACGACCCGCAGGAGTGGGAGGACGCCGGCTTTCGCGAGGTCTTCGCCGCGCCCGGGCTCAAGCTCGCCGAATGGCCCGAGCAGGCCGACGGGCTGCTGCCGCCGGCCGACCTGCGCATCTTCATCACGCCCGTCGCCGACGAGCATCGCGACGTGACGCTCCAGGCCCACTCCGCGCTCGGCGTGGCCCTGCTTCGATGACGACCTCATGACGACCCGCCGTACCGCGTTGCGCAACATGGGCGCCCTGGCCCTGCTGATCGGCCAGGGCCGCCTCGCATTCGGCGCGAGCATCGTCGCGGTGCGCGTCTGGCCGGCGGCCGACTACACGCGCGTGACGATCGAGTCCGACGCGCCGCTGTCGCAAAAGCACCAGTTGATCGAGAACCCGGACCGGCTCGTGATCGACGTCGACGGCCTGGAGCTCAGCCCGGCGCTGCGCGAGCTCGTCGGCAAGGTGCGCGCCGACGACCCGTTCATCGCCGGCGTGCGCGTGGGCCAGTACCAGCCGCGCGTGGTGCGCCTGGTGATCGACCTGAAGCAGCCGAGCGCGCCGCAGCTGTTCACGCTCGAGCCGGTCGCGGCCTACCAGCACCGGCTCGTGTTCGACCTGTACCCGACCCAGCAGCGCGACCCGCTGCTGGCGCTGGTGCGCGACAAGGAAACCGCCGAGCAGCAGGCCGCCAAGAGCGTGCAGGACGCGCTCGGCGAATTCATCGGCCGGGTCGACAGGCCGGGCGCACCGCCCCCCCTCGCGCCGCCGTACGCGAGCGCGTCCAGCGCGCCGCTGCGCCCGCCGCCGATCGTCGCGACGGCGCCCACGACGACCCAGACCCCGGCGCCGCTGGCGCCGGCCGAGCAGGGCAAGATCGACCGCCTCGTCGTCGTCGCGATCGACCCCGGCCACGGCGGCGAGGACCCGGGCGCGACCGGTCCGAGCGGGCTGCACGAGAAGGACGTGGTGCTGCAGATCGCCACACAGCTGCGCGACCGCCTCAACGCGATCCCCAACATGCGCGCGATGATGACGCGCGACGCCGACTTCTTCGTCCCGCTCGGCGAGCGCGTGAGCAAGGCGCGCCGCGTGCGCGCGGACCTGTTCGTCTCGATCCACGCCGACGCCTTCATCACGCCGGCCGCGCGCGGCGCCTCGGTGTTCGCGCTGAGCCAGGGCGGCGCGACGAGCGCGGCCGCGCGCTGGATGGCGAATCGCGAGAACTCGGCCGACGTCGTCGGCGGCGTCAACATCCACGCGAAGGACGCGAGCGTGATGCGCGCGCTGCTGGACATGAGCACGACCGCGCAGATCCGCGACAGCATGCGCCTGGGCGGCGAGGTGCTGGGCCAGATCGGCAAGGTCGGGCGGCTGCACAAGGGCAGCGTCGAGCAGGCCGGCTTCGCGGTGCTGAAGGCGCCCGACATCCCGTCGATCCTGGTCGAGTCGGCCTTCATCTCGAACCCGGACGAGGAGGCCCGGTTGCGCAGCGCCGAGTACCAGGCCCAACTGGTGACGGCGCTGGCGACCGGCATCCAGCGCTATTTCGCGAAGAACCCGCCGCTGGCAAGATCGCGCCAGCTCTAGCTCGAATTCCAAGGCCCCGAGGATCCCGCCATGCTTCACCCCCAAGCCCAGGCCCTGCTCGACATGATGAAGGAACGCGGCGTGCCCGCGACCCACACGCTGACGCCGACCGAGGCGCGCACGCTGTACCGCGAGCGCCGCGGCTTCACGCAGCCGGAGCCGCCGCCGATCGGCGCGCTGCAGGACCTGCTCGCCGACGGGCCGAACGGCACGATCCCGCTGCGCCTGTACCGCCCGCTCGGCGGCCACGACCAGGCCGCGCTGCCGGTGCTGGTCTACTTCCACGGCGGCGGCTGGGTCATCGGCGACCTCGACACCCACGACACGCTGTGCCGCGAGCTCAGCAACGGCGCCGGCTGCGCGGTCGTCGCGGTCGACTACCGGATGGGGCCGGAGCAGCGCTTCCCGGCCGCCGTCGACGATTGCCTCGCGGCGACGCGCTGGGTCCGGGCCCGCGCGGGCGAGCTGCACCTCGACCCGGCGCGCCTGGGCGTCGGCGGCGACAGCGCCGGCGGCAACCTTGCGGCCGTCGTCGCGATCGCCGCGCGCGACGCCGGCGATTTGGCCGTCGCCTATCAGCTGCTGATCTACCCGGCGACCGACCAGCACCGCGACCTGCCCTCGCACACCGCCAACGGCCAGGGCTACCTGCTGACGAGCGACACGATGGACTACTTCGCCGGCCACTACCTCGCCGACAAGGCGCAGTACCGCGATTGGCGCGCGTCGCCGCTGCTGCGCGAGGACCTCGGCCGGCTGCCGCCCGCGCTGGTGCTGACCGCCGGCTACGACCCGCTGCGCGACGAGGGCAAGGCCTACGCCGAGCGCCTGACGGCGGCCGGCAATGCCGCGACCTACGTCTGCTTCGAGCGCCAGATCCACGGGTTCATCTTGATGGGCAAGGTGCTCGACGAGGCCAACACCGCGGTCGGGCTGTGCGCGGCCGAACTGAAACGGGCGTTCGCAGCGTGACGACGACCTTTACTCGCCACGCCCGCCGCCTCGCCGCCGCCGCGCTTGTCCCGCTCGCCTGCGCGGGCGCCCTGCTGCTGCCGGCGGCCGCGCACGCCGCGCCGGCCAGCGTGTTCCTCGACGACCTGACCTGGCCCGAGCTGCGCGCGGCCCAGCATGCCGGCAAGACGACCATCATCATCCCGGTCGGCGGCACCGAGCAGAGCGGGCCGGCGCTCGCGCTCGGCAAGCACAACGTGCGGGTGCAGGTGCTGGCCGCGCGGATCGCCGCGGCGCTCGGCACCGCGATCGTCGCGCCGGTCGTCAGCTACGTGCCCGAGGGCAGCATCTCGCCGCCGGCCGGCCACATGCGCTTTCCCGGCACGATTTCCATTTCCGACGCGGCGTTCCAGGGCCTGCTCGAGGGCGCGGCGCGCAGCTTCAAGCAAGGCGGCTTTGCCGACATCGTGCTGATCGGCGACCACGGCGGCTACCAGTCGCAGCTGAGGGCGGTCGCGCAGCGGCTCAACAAGGAATGGGCCGCGACGCCGACCCGCGCGCACTTCATCGACGAGTATTACCGCGTGACCCAGACGACCTTCGTTCAGACGATGCGCGCGAAGGGCCTGACGCCGGCGCAGATCGGCGAACACGCCGGCAGCTCGGACACCGCGCTGATGCTGGCGACCGATGCGGCGCTGGTGCGCCAGGACGCCTACGACCAGGCGGCGCGCGAGGCGCCCGGCAACGGCGTCAACGGCGATCCGCGCGCCGCCAGCCTGGCGCTGGGCCAGGCCGGCGTCGAGCTGATCGTGGCCCACAGCGTGGCCGCGATCCGCCAGGCCACGGCTGCACGACAATAGCGGTCTTTCCCGCCAGCCCCCCGGAACCGTGAACCAATATCCGAACCCGCGCCCGACCTTGCGACACCGCGCGCTGCTGCCCCTGACGATCCTCGCCGCCGTGCTGTGCGCCGGCCCGGTCGCGGCGCAGCCGGGCGCCGCCTCCGCGACGCCGAACACCGCCTTCCCGGCCCGGCCGGCCGTCGCGCCGGCGTCGACGGCGCGGCCCGCCGCCTCGGCCGCCCCCGCGGCGGCCACGCCGGCGATCGCGACGGTGCCCGGCATGCCGCCGGTCGTCGACCCGACCAACCTGTACAGCGAGACGACGAGCTCGCACCTGAGCCCCGCCGTCGCCGGCGCGCTCGAGCGCGTCTACGTGCCCAACCACACCAGCAACACCGTCACGGTGATTGACCCGGCGACCTTGAAGGTGCTTGCGACCTTCCCGGTCGGTCTGAACCCGCAGCACGTCGTGCCCTCGTACGACCTGAAGACGCTCTGGGTCGCCAACAACGCCGAGAACCGCCCGAA
>DASYCA010000471.1:0-9197 GCA_036500445.1 Burkholderiaceae bacterium
GGGGCAGCCCGGGACGCCCGCGCTGCTCGACCTCGGCAGCTCGCAGACCGGCGTGCCGCTGGAGGCCTTGCGTTTCAGCCGGCCATCGTCCGGCGCGCCGCACCCGGCGGTGCTGCTGATCGGCCAGCAGCACGGCGACGAGCCGGCCGGCGCCGAGGCGCTGCTCGTGATCGCCCAGCAGCTGATGCCCGGCGGCAGCCTGGACTCGCTGCTGGACCGCATCGACGTGCTGATCCTGCCGCGCGCGAACCCGGACGGCGCGGCCATGAACCGCCGCGGCACCGCCAGCGGGATCGACCCGAACCGCGACCAACTGCTGCTGCGCACGCCGGAAGCACAGGCGCAGGCCCAGCTGATGCGGGACTACAACCCGGTCGTCGTCGTCGACGCGCACGAGTTCGCCGCGCTCGACCGCTCCGTCGAGAAATTCGACGCCGCGCAGCGCTTCGACGCTCTGATCCAGTACGCGATGGTCGCGAACCTGCCGCCGCTCGTCACGCGGGCCTCCGAGGAGTGGTTCCGCGTCCCGATGCTGCAGGTGCTGAAGGCGCAGGGCCTGAGCAGCGAGTGGTACTACACGATCTCGGCCGACCCGGCCGACAAGAAGCTCTCGATGGGCGGCGTGCAGCCCGACACCGGGCGCAACGTGAACGGGCTGCGCAACGCGGTCAGCTTCCTGATCGAGACGCGCGGCGCCGACCTGGGCCGCGCGCACCTGCTGCGCCGCGTGCACACCCAGGTGATCGCGATCACCAGCGTGTTGAACAACGCGGCGACGCGCGCCGAGGACCTGCAGAAGCTGCGCCGCTTCGTCGATGCGGACGTCGCGGCCAAGGCCTGCCGCGGCGACCTGATCGTCGAGGCCGCGCCGACCGCGAGCGAATACACGCTCGCGATGCTGGACCCGCGCACCGGCGCCGACCGGTCCGTCACCGTCGCCTGGGATTCGGCCCTCGCACTGACGCCGCGGACGCGCCGCGCGCGCCCCTGCGGCTACTGGTTGTCGGCCGGGCAGAGCGACGCGGTGCTGCGGCTGCGCGCGCTCGGCGTGCAGGTCCAGCGCCTGGACGAGGCCGGCGAGATGCGCAGCGAAAGCTACGTCGAGGCGCCGCGCCCGCCCGGCACCGGTGCCGATCTGCTGGCCGCGAGCCTGGCCGGCGGCGCCGCGCGGCGCGTGAAGGTCAGCGTCGCGCCGACGCTGCTCGATGCGCTCGAGGGCAGCTACTACGTCGGGCTGGACCAGCCGCTCGCCAACCTCGTCGCCGCCGCGCTCGAGCCGGACTCGCCGAGCAGCTTCGTCGCCAACGGCGTGATCGACAGCGTCCGCGACGAGGCGCGGATTTCTCGCCTGCCCAAACTCAGGATGAGCGCGGTGCCATGACGGCAGTGTAAGAATCGGGGCCTGGGGATCGACTTCAGCACGAAGGCCACTTGATGAATCCCACCCGCACCGCACCGACGCCCCAGCGCTTTTACCGCCACCGCCTGCCGGTGCGCGTGATGCATTGGATCAATGTCGTCTGCCTGAGCATCCTGCTGATGAGCGGCCTGACGATCTTCAACGCCCATCCCGCGTTGTACTGGGGCCAGGCCTCCACCTTCGACAAGCCGCTGCTGTCGATCGGCGCGATGCGCACGCCCCAAGGCCTCGCCGGCGTGACGACGATCGGCACGCACCGCTTCGAGACGAGCGGCGTGCTGGGCTTGTCGCGCGTCGGCGACGACAAGGCGAGCACGGTGCGCGCGTTTCCGTCGTGGGCGACGATCCCCGGCCCGCAGTGGCTGTCGATGGGGCGGCACTGGCACTTCTTCTTCGCCTGGCTGTTCGTGATCAACGGTGTCTGCTACGTGCTCTACGCGATCTTCAGCGGCCACCTGACGCGCGACCTGCTGCCCACGCGCGCCGAGTGGCGGCACATCGGCCGCTCGATCCTGGACCACCTGATGTTCCGCCACCCGACCGGCGAGGCCGCCAAGCGCTACAACGTGCTGCAGAACCTCGCCTACCTGGTCGTGATCTTCGGGCTGCTGCCGCTCGTGATCGTCGCCGGCATGGCGATGTCGCCGCGGCTGGACGCGGTGATCCCGGGCTGGATCGAGCTGCTCGGCGGCCGCCAGTCGGCGCGCACGCTGCACTTTCTCGCCGCCACCGGGCTGCTGCTGTTCGTGCTGGTGCACCTCTTCGAGGTGTTGATCAGCGGGGCTTTCAATCAGATTCGTTCGATGATCACCGGTTATTACGCCGTCCCGCCGGTGCCGGTCCACGAGGAGCCGAAGCCATGACGAGCAGCAGCGCCCGCAAGATCCGCAGCGGCCATGCGCGCCAGGCGCCGAGCCGGCGCACCGCGCTGCGCGCCGCGTTCGCCTCGGTCGGCACGCTGTCGCTGGCCGGCTGTGACCGGCTCTCGAACAACGAGGCCTTCGTCGGCGTGCTGAAGAGCGCGCAGCACCTGAGCCATTCGGTGCAGGGCGTCGTCGCCGGCCGCCGCGCGATGGCGCAGGAATTCACCCAGGCCGACGTCGCCGCGCATTTCAAGGCCAATGGCACGCTGGTGCCGGCCGATGCCGAGTACCAGGCGATGATGAAGACCGGCTTCAAGGACTGGAAGCTGCAGGTCGGCGGCCTGGTCCAGACGCCGCTGTCGTTCTCGCTCGACGAGCTGCGCGCGATGCCCGCGCGGACGCAGATCACGCGCCACGATTGCGTCGAGGGCTGGAGCACGATCGGCAAGTGGAAGGGGGTGCAGCTGAGCCGCGTGCTCGCGCTCGCGAAGCCGCTGCCGAGCGCAAAGTACGTCGTGTTCCGCTGCGCCGATTCGATGGACGCGCCGGCCGCCGGGGTCGACTCGACGTACTACGAGAGCGTCGACCTCGACGACGCGAACCACGTTCAGACCGTGCTCGCGTACGAGCTCAACGACCATCCGCTGCCGGTCAACAACGGCGCTCCGCTGCGCGTGCGCATCGAGCGCCAGCTCGGCTACAAGCACGCCAAGTACGTGACGAAGATCGAGCTGGTCGAGAGCTTCGACAAGATCCGCGACGGCAAGGGCGGATACTGGGAAGACAACGGCTACGAGTGGTATGCGGGAATCTAGCCCGCGCCGGGCTCGCGGCACCTTCATCGATTCATCCGGAGACGCCATGCGCATCACGCTTCGATCCCTCACGCTGGCCGCGGGCCTGGCGGGCGCCGCGCTCGCCGCGCAGGCCGCCGAGCAGCCGTTCAGCCAGGCGGCGTTCGACAAGGCGATCGCCGCCGGCCGGCCGGTCGTCGTCGATTTCGCGGCCAGCTGGTGCCCGACCTGCAAGCAGCAAAAGCCGATCGTGCAAGGGCTGGTCGACGAGGCGAAGCGCAAGCCATTGACCGTCTTCGTCGCCGATTTCGACAAGGAGGCCGCGATGAAGAAGAAGCTCAACGTGACGATGCAAAGCACGCTGATCGCGTTCAAGGGCGGCAAGGAAGTCGCGCGTTCCACGGGCCAGACTGACAAGGCCGAACTCGGGGCGCTGCTCGACAAGGCGCTCTGAACCTCGCGAGGCCGAACCGGGATGGATTTCGGCCCCGTCACCTACGCGCTCGGCTACCTCGCCGGCGTGTTGTCCACGCTGTCGCCTTGCGTGTTGCCGCTGCTGCCGATCCTGATCGCGAGCGCGACGACGCAGCACCGATTCGGGCCGCTCGCGCTGGCCTTCGGACTGACGCTGTCGTTCGCCGGGGTCGGCCTGTTCATCGCGACGCTGGGCGCCTCGATCGGGTTGGACGCCGGCTTGTTGCGCCAGGGCGCGGCCGTGTTGTTGATCGGCTTCGGCGTGCTGCTGCTGTCGGTGCGTGCTCAGGCCCGTTTCGCTCGGGCCGCCGGTGGCTTGAGCGTGGCCGGCGACGGGTTGCTCGCGCGCCTCGCCGGCACCGGCTGGCGCGGCCAGTTCGCGGTCGGCCTGGTGCTGGGCCTGGTCTGGAGCCCCTGCGTCGGGCCGACCTTGGGCGCGGCCAGCACGCTCGCCGCGCAGGGCCGCCAACTGCCGCAGGTCGCGTTGCTGATGCTCTTGTTCGGCCTCGGCGCGGGCACGCCGCTGATCGCACTCGGCAGCCTTTCCCGCGAGGCGATGCAGCGCCTGCGCGGCCGCTTGCTGGCGCTCGGGCAACGAGGGCGCTGGCTGCTCGGCCTGGTGTTGCTGTTGGTCGGCCTGGCGATCCTGACCGGCTGGGACCGCGACATCGAGACCTGGACGGTCGAGCATTCTCCCGATTGGCTGACCGCGCTGACGACGCGCTATTGAGGCACGAAGATCATTTCTTGACGGCGAAATCGGCGTAGTTCTTGCCCGTCGCGGCCAACAATTCGCGCAGCCACTTGATCGTGGCACCGCGCGTCTTGGCGGTCCAGACGGCACCCGAGTGCGGGTGCCGGTAGGTGGTGCCGGGCACGTAGCCGGGCTTCGAGACCGTGAGCCTGCTGCGGCCGCGCGCGGCGCCGTTCGGGGCCAGCAGGCTGAGGGCATCCTCGAGCTTGAACTGGTTCACCGCGAGGTGATGCTTGAACGCCTCGACGAGGCTGGCCAGCTCCGCATCATGCGCCGCGGCGAGCTCGGATTCGAGATTCTGCCGATCGGCGTCCAGCTGTTCCTTTCGCTTCAACAATTCCGCGCGCGAAAGTCGGCTCTTCTGTCGATTGGCCATGATTTCTCGATTGAAAGGTATTTGTCAGGACATCATAGCGAAAGAGTGATAAGAATTCGGATGATAGAAAGGTAATTTCCGCCGCTCGTCACAAACCGAGATAGCGCTGCAGGATCTGCGGCTGTGCCTTGATCTCTTCGGCCGGGCCCTCGTGCACGATGTGGCCGTTGTTGATGATGTAGACGCGCTGCGCCAGCGCCAGCGTGGCGGCGAGATTCTGCTCGACCAGCACGATGGTCAGGCCCGCGGCGGCCAGGTCGCGGCAGACGTTCATCAACTCGCGCACGATCAGCGGCGCGAGCCCCTCGAACGGCTCGTCCAGCAGGATGATCTTGGGATCGCGCACCAGAGCGCGGCCGATCGCCAGCATCTGTTGCTCGCCGCCAGAGAGATCTGTGCCGCGGCTGGTGCGGCGCTCCTTCAGGCGCGGGAACATCTCGTAGATGCGAGCCAGCGGCCATTTGTCGGGCGCCGTCAGGCCGGCCAGGATCAGGTTCTCCTCGACGTCCAGGCTGCCGAACACGCGCCGCTCCTCGTGCACGAGCTGCATGCCCGCGCGCGCGACGACGTGGCTCTTCTTGCCGGCCAACGCGACACCGTCGAGCGTGACCGAGCCGGAGCGCGGCGTCACGACCCCCATCAGGCTCTTCAAGGTCGTGCTCTTGCCCGCGCCGTTGCGCCCCAGCAGGGCCACCACCTCGTTCTTCTCGACCCGCAGGCCGACGTCGAACAGGATGTGCGAATCGCCGTAGTAGCTGTTCAGCCCCGTGACCTCGAGCAGGCTCATGACGTCAACCCGTCTTCATGCACGCCGCCGAGGTACGCATCCTGCACCAGCGCGTTGTTCTTGATCTCGTCCGGCGTTCCCTCCGCGAGCACGCGGCCTTCCTGCAGCACGGTGATGCGCTCGGCCAGCTCGAACAGCGCATCCATGTCGTGATCGATCACGATCATGGTGCGGCCCTGCGCGATCGACTTGAGCAGCCGCACGGTTTCGACACGTTCGCGCGGGCTCATGCCTGCCAGCGGTTCGTCGAGCAGCAGCAGGCTGGGCGACGACGCGAGCGCCAGGCCGATCTCCAGCCGGCGCTTCTCGCCGTACGCCAGCTGCGAGACGGAAGTGTCGGCCCTGGCAGTGAGGTTCACCAGTTGCAGCGTGTGCTCCACCTGTTCCTCGAGGCCGCGGATCTTGGCCACGCGCGCGAACAGGTCGAACCTGAACTTGCCGCGCAGCTGTGCGAGCGCCGAGATGGTCAGGTTCTCCCGCACCGTCAGCTTGTTGAAGAGCTGGTTGACCTGGTAGCTCTTGGTCAGCCCGAGCTGACAGACGTCGATGACGCTCTTGCCGGTGATGTCGTGGCCTTCGAAGACGATCGTGCCGGAGGTCGGCGGGACCTCGCAGGTCAACATTTTGAAGAAGGTCGACTTGCCGGCACCGTTCGGGCCGATGATGCCGCGCAGCTCGCCCCGGTGCACGGCGAAGTCGATGCCCTGGTTGGCGAGCAGGCCGCCATAGCGCTTGGTGAGGTCCTTGGCCTGCAGCAGCGGGCCCTGGTGGCCGTTGGAGGCCGCGCGGCGCGCCGCCATCGGTGCCACCGGCATCGCGGGCGCGACCGGCGCGGCAGCGGATTCTTCCGGCGGCTCGGCAACCGCCTTGCCTTGGCCGCTGACGAGCAGGTAGAGGTCCTTGATACCGCCGATGATGCCTTGCCGCAGGAAGCACACCAGCAGCACGAACACGAGGCCCAGCACCAGCTTCCAGGCCGCGCCGAGGTTCAGCGTGGACTGCAGGAAATCCTGCAGGAACAGCCAGACGCTGGCACCGACGAGCGGGCCGAAGAGGGTGCCGCGCCCACCGATCGCGGTCTGCATGATCAGCTGGCCCGAGGTGTCGAACATGAACGCATCCGGCGGCATGAAGCCCTGCAGCACGCCCAGCAGGCCGCCCGCGAAGCCGGCGTAGGCGGCCGCGATCACGAACGCGGTGAGCTTGTAGGCCTGCACGTTGTGGCCGACCGCGGCCGCGCGAAGCGGGTTCTCGCGGATCGCGGTGAGAATGACGCCGACCGGCGAGCGCACGATGCGCAGCGCAATGACGATGCCGATGAAATAACAGAACGCGAGGAACGGGTAGAGCGACCAGCCGGAGGTGAAGCTCAGCGTCGTGAAGCCGAGGTCGAAGCTCGGAGTGGGCACGCCGGGCAAGCCGTTCTCGCCGCCGGTCCACTGCGACAGCGGGTTGAACTCGACGAAGAAGAAGATCTCGGCGATCGCGACCGTGATCATCGCGAAATAGATCCCGGTGCGCCGCAGCGCGAGCAGCCCGATCAGGTAGCCGACGAACGCGGCCGCCACCATCCCGATCAGCAGTGCCAGCACCACATGCGTGAAGCCCGCTTGGGTGAGCAGGTAGGCGGCGATGAAGCCGCCGGTGCCGTAGAACGCCGACTGGCCGAACGAGAGAAGGCCGGTGTAGCCGAACAGGATGTCGAAGCCGATGCCGAAAAGGCCCCAGACGAGGATCCGGTTGACGGTGTTGGGGGCGGCATTGAGATGGGGAAGCACGAAGGGGGCGGCGATCAGAGCCGCCGCCACGACGATCTCGATCAAGAGCGGTCGCTTGCTGAACATCAGCGGGAGTCTTTCATTCGCGGCCTCGCGCGCCGAACAGGCCTCGGGGGCGAACCAGCAGCACCAGCGTCATCGCCGCAAAGAGCATGACGTAGGCGTAGCCCGGGTTGACCATCGAGGTGAGGCTGATGATTTCACCGGCGATCAGCCCGCCGACCACCGCCCCGGGGAACGAGCCGACGCCGCCGATGACGACGACGACGAAGGTCTGCACCAGGATCGCTTCGCCCATGTCGGGCGACAGCGAGACGACCGGCGCGTTGACGATGCCGGCGAAGCCGGCTGCCATCGCGCCGATGCCGAACACCACCATGAAGGTCTTGTAGACGTCGATGCCGAGCGAATCGACCATCACCGCGTCTTCGATGCCGGCGCGCACGATCATGCCCAGCCGGGTCTTGTAGAGCACGACGAACAGCGCCAGCAGCGCCACCGCCACGATGCCGACGACGGCGAGCCGGTAGGTGGGATAGAGCATCACGCCCAGCGAGGTGATGCCGGACAGCATCGCCGGGGCGGGGACGGTCTTCGATTCGCTCGTGAAGAAGAAGCGGACGATCTCGACGAAGACGATCGACAGGCCGAAGGTCACGAGCAACTGGTCTTCGTCGGGGCGGCCGTAGAAATGCCGGATCACGATGCGTTCCATCAGGACACCGACCACCAGCATGAACAACGAGCCGGCGATCACGGCGACCACGAAGGAGCCGGTGGCCTGGAATGCCACGTAGCCCGCGTAGCCGCCGATCATGAACATCGCACCGTGCGCGAGATTCAGCACGCCGAGCGTGCCGTAGATGATCGTCAGCCCCGAGCTGATGAGCGCGAGCAACGCGCCCTGCGCGAGGCCGTTGAAAAGCTGCGAGAAGAAGTTGGACCAGGAAAGCATGTCGGACAAAAAAAGGGGCGCGGCAGGCGGCAAGGCCGCGAGCTACCGCGCCTGTATTGTGCCGTTGCCGGTCAGGTGTACGGGCCGAGGTTGCAGCCGCTGGCCTCGGGCGATTGCATCAGGCCGGCGCCCGGAACGACTTCGACGACTTCCCAGAAGTCTTCCTTGTTCTTCATGTCCTTGGGCGCCTTGCCCCGGACGATCACGACCGGGCGAATCAGCTGGTGGTCGCCGGCGCGCCATTGCACCTCGCCGACCATCGAATTGAGCTTGCGGGGCGACTCGTAGGACTTGATGACGTCCGGCGGATAGAAGGTGCCGGCGTGCTCGACGGCCTCGGCCCACAGCGCGAACTCCATGTAGGAATTCTCGGCGCCCCACTCGGGCTTGTAGCCGAACTTCTTCTCGAACTCCTCGACGAACATCTTGGCCAGCGGGTACTTGTCTTCCATCGTCCACCAGAAATCGGTGGCCGCGAACACGCCTTCGGTGACGTCGGGGCCGACTTCGCGAGCCAGGAACGGAATCTGGTACGGAATCACCAGCTTCATCTTGGGCAGCAGGCCGAACTGCTTGGCCTGCTGGGTCGACAGCACCGCATCGTGGCCCCAGTTCACGTTGATCAGGAACTCGGCGCCGGAGTTGGCGATGTTGGTGAGGTAGGAGCTGAAATCGGGCGCGCCCAGCGGCGAGACCTGGTTCGTCACCATCTGCCAGCCGCCGTTCTTGGTCAGGTAGTCGTTCACCGACTTGGTGACGGTGTGGCCGTAGGTGTAGTCGGGCGTCATGAACGCCGCCTTCTTGTTCTTGCCGTAGGCCTTGATCAGCGCCGGGCCGATCGCGTTGGCTGCCGTCTCGCCGTAGACGTTCTGGCGCACCCCGTAGCGCACGCAGTCCTTGCCGGTGGTGTCGTTCGAGCCGGAGATGCCGGAGACATAAAGCACCTTCTCGCGCTGCGCGAACTTGTTGAGCGCCACCGCGACGGCCGACGAGGTC
>DASYCA010000472.1:0-15845 GCA_036500445.1 Burkholderiaceae bacterium
CGCCTACCGCGAGCGTCCGATGGCCGTGGCGCTGCCCGAGACCGAGGCGCAAGTCGCCGCGGTGCTGCGCGAATGCCACCGGCTCAACGTGCCGGTCGTCGCGCGCGGCGCCGGCACGGGCCTGTCGGGCGGCGCGCTGCCGAACGCGCTGGGCGTCACCTTGAGCCTGGCCAAGTTCAACAAGATCCTCAAGATCGACGTCGCGGCGCGCAGCGCGACGGTCCAGTGCGGCGTGCGCAACCTGGCCATCAGCGAGGCCGCGGCCCCGCACGGCCTGTACTACGCGCCCGACCCGAGCAGCCAGATTGCCTGCACGATCGGCGGCAACGTGGCCGAGAACTCGGGCGGCGTGCACTGCCTGAAATACGGGCTGACCTTGCACAACGTGCTGCGCGTGCGCGGCTTCACAGTCGCCGGCGAGGTGGTCGAGTTCGGCTCCGAGGCGCTCGATTGCGCCGGGCTCGACCTGATGGCGATCCTGGTCGGCAGCGAGGGCATGCTCGCGGTCACGCTCGAGGTCACCGTGAAACTCGTGCCCAAGCCGCTGCTCGCGCGCTGCATCATGGCCAGCTTCGACGACATGCGCAAGGCCGGCGACGCGGTCGCCGCGGTGATCGCGGCCGGCATCATCCCGGCCGGCCTGGAGATGATGGACAAGCCGATGACCGCCGCCGTCGAAGACTTCGTCCACGCCGGCTATGACCTCGATGCGGTCGCGATCCTGCTGTGCGAGAGCGACGGCACGCCCGAGGAGGTCGCCGAGGAGATCGGCCGGATGGAAGCGGTGCTCGAGCGCAGCGGCGCGACGCGAATCACCGTCAGCGCCGACGAGGCCCAGCGCTTGAAATTCTGGAGCGGCCGCAAGAATGCCTTTCCGGCCACCGGCCGCCTGAGCCCGGACTACATGTGCATGGATTCCACCATTCCGCGCAAGCGCCTGGCCGACATCCTGCTCGCCATTCAAGAGATGGAGAAGAAATACGGGCTGCGCTGCGCGAACGTCTTCCACGCCGGCGACGGCAACCTGCACCCGTTGATCATGTTCGACGCGAACGATCCGGACCAGCTGCACCGCTGCGAGCAGTTCGGCGCCGACATCCTGGAGACCAGCGTGCACATGGGCGGCACGGTCTCGGGCGAGCACGGCGTCGGCATCGAAAAACTCTCGGCGATGTGCGTGCAGTTCGCGCCCGAGGAGCGCGAGCAGATGCTGGCGCTCAAGCGCGCATTCGACCCGAAGGAGCTGCTGAACCCGGGCAAGGTGATCCCGTCGCTCGCGCGCTGCGCCGAGTACGGCAAGATGCACGTGCGGCGCGGCCTGCTGCCGTTTGCCGACATCCCGCGCTTCTAAATCCCGTGCCCCTGATTCGATGAATCCGAACGACCCCGCGCTGCAGGTGCTGATCGATCGCGTCCAGAGCGCGCGCGCCGCGGGCGCGCAATTGAACATCCGCGGCGGCGGCAGCAAGGCGTTCTACGGCGAGATCCCGCAGGGCGAGGTGCTGGACACGCGGGTGCTCGAAGGCACCTCCAGCTACGAGCCGACCGAGCTCGTCGTCACGACGCGCTGCGGCACCTCGCTCGCGAGCCTGGAGGCGGTGCTGGCCGAACACGGCCAGTGCCTGGCGTTCGAGCCGCCCCACTTCGGCGACCCGGCGCGCGACCTGCGCGCGCGCGGCGCGACCGTCGGCGGGATGGTCGCGGCGGGGCTCTCGGGCCCCTCGCGCGCGGCCGTCGGCTCGGTGCGCGACCACGTGCTCGGCGCGACGCTGCTGAACGGCAAGGGAGAAGTGCTCAGCTTCGGCGGCCAGGTGATGAAGAACGTCGCCGGCTACGACGTCTCGCGGCTGCTGGCCGGCTCGATGGGCACGCTCGGCGTGATCCTCGAGGTCTCGCTGAAGGTGCTGCCGATGGCCCCGGCGACGCTGACCCTGCGCATGGAGATGGACCAGGCCCGCGCGCTCGCCCAGTTGAACGCCTGGGCCGGCCAGCCGCTGCCGCTGAACGCCTCGGCCTGGTGGGCCGGCAACCTGATCGTGCGGCTGCGCGGGGCGCTCGCCGCGGTCCAGGCGGCGCGCACGGTGTTCGGCGGCCAGGTCGTCGAGCCGCAGTACGCGAGCCCGTTCTGGGCCGGGCTGCGCGACCACACCGACGAGTTCTTCACCAGCGCGCATGCCGCGGTCCAGGGCGGCGCCTCGCTGTGGCGGCTCTCGCTGCCGCCGACCGCGCCGGTGCTCGCGCTGTCGGGCGAGCTGCTGATCGAATGGGGCGGCGCGCAGCGCTGGCTGTGCAGCGCGATCAACGCCGGCGCGGTGCGCGACGCGGTCGCGAAGGTCGGCGGCCACGCGACGCTGTTCGCCGCGCTCGACAAGTCGCCCGGCGCCTTCGCGCCGCTGCAATCGCCGCTCGACCGCATCCACCGCGACCTCAAGAAGGCCTTCGACCCGGCCGGCCTTTTCAATCCTGGCCGGCTCTATCCCGACCTCTGAGCACCTCACGCGCATGCAGACCAACCTGGCCCAGACGTTCAAAGGCACGCCCGAAGGCAGCGAGGCCGAGGCCATCCTGCGCAAGTGCGTGCACTGCGGGTTCTGCACCGCGACCTGTCCGACCTATCAACTGCTCGGCGACGAGCTCGACGGCCCGCGCGGCCGCATCTATTTGATGAAGCAGGTGCTCGAAGGCGCAGTGCCCACGCGCAGCACCCAGCTCCACCTCGACCGCTGCCTGACCTGCCGCAACTGCGAATCGACCTGCCCGTCCGGTGTGCAGTACGGCGCGCTGATCGACATCGTGCGCCCGATCGTCGACGCGCGCGTCGAGCGGCCAAAGGGTGAACAGGCCGTGCGCTGGCTGCTGAAGGAAGGGCTGCCGTCGCCGCTGTTCGCACCGGCGATGAAACTCGGCCAGCTGCTGCGCCCGCTGCTGCCCGCGGCGCTGAAGAACAAGGTGCCCGCGGCCGCGCCGGCGCGCGCCCATCAGTGGCCGACGCGGCCCCACCCGCGCAAGGTGCTGATGCTGATGGGCTGCGTGCAGCCGGCGATGCTGCCCAACATCAACAGCGCGACCGCGCGCGTGCTCGACGCCGCCGGCATCCAGACCGTCGTCGCCGACGAGGCCGGCTGCTGCGGCGCGATCCGCACCCACCTGAACGACCCCGAGGGCGGACGCCAGGACATGCGGCGCAACGTCGACGCCTGGTGGCCGCTCGTGAACAGCGGCGAGTTCGAGGCGATCGTGATGAACGCGTCGGGCTGCGGCGTCACCGTGAAGGACTACGGCCACGCGCTCGCACGCGACCCGGCCTATGCCGAGAAGGCCAAGCGCATCAGCGAGATGACGCGCGACCTGAGCGAGCTGCTGCCCGAGCTGGTGCCGAAGCTCAAGCCCCGGCTGAAGAAGCGCGACGCGGCGTTCAAACTCGCGTTCCACCCGCCGTGCACGCTGCAGCACGGGCAGCAACTGCGCGGCGGCGTCGAGACCCACCTCTCCGCGCTCGGCTTCGAGGTCGGCGTTGCGCCGACCGAATCCCACCTGTGCTGCGGCTCGGCCGGCACGTATTCGGTGCTGCAGCCCGCGCTCGCCTACCAGCTGCGCGACCGCAAGCTCGCGCAACTCGAGCCGCTCGCGGCGCAAGCCATCATCTCGGCCAACATCGGCTGCATCCAGCACCTGCAGACCGGCACCTCGACGCCGGTGAAGCATTGGGTCGAGGTGCTGGACGAGGCGCTCGTGCCGTGACGGCGGCGCGACTCAGCGCACTCACGGCCAGATGCAGCAGGCCGTCCAGGCCAGGCCGAAGAACTCGTAGAGGGTCGCCCTGGCGCCCTCGCTGCTTGCCCACCAGCGCGACGGGTCGTATTCGATCGGCCACGCGACGACGGTGCCCACTTCGACCTCAGGACCCAGCGCGAGGCGATAGGTCATGCGCGAACGGCGCGTGTGCACGCCGACCGAGAACAGGTCGATCGCCTCCAACTGAACGTTCGAGCGCGCGGCCCAGTCGCGCACGCTGACGGCCATCGTGTAGGTGCGATCGCGCCGCACGGTCGGCGAGTCGACCGTCGTCACCAGCGGCTCGGCGATGCCGTTCCTGCGCAGCACCGCGGCCGCGCGAGCCGCATAGGTGTGCCAGCCGCCGTAGTCCATCAACGGATTGATCGGCGGCCCCGTCGTCAACACGCGGTCGTAGTGGCCGGCCCGGATGAAGGGAATGGCCTGCGCCACCTCGGCCTCGGGCATCCAGCCTTCGATGACCAGCGTGTGCGCCCCGCGCCCGTCGCGGCCGAGCGCAGGCTGATGCGGCGACAGGAACGCATAGGCGTTGAGGGCGAACGCCACGATCAGCGCGGCGACCGCGCCCACGATCAGCAGCAGGCCCCAGGGCGTCGGGACCCAGACCTCGCGGCGGCGGAACAGCGCGGGCAGCCGCACGCTCAAGCGTCGCCCATTCAGATGCAGCGCCCGCCGTCCACCTCGAGCGCAACGCCGGTGATCATCGAGGCCTCGTCGCTGCAGACGAAGCAGGCCGCGTTGCCGAGGTCTTCGGGCGTCGAGAAGCGGCCGATCGGGATCGTCGAGAGGAACTTCGCGCGCATCTCCGGCGTGTCCTCGCCCATGAAGGTCTTCAGCAGCGGCGTCTCGCCGGCGACCGGGTTCAGCGCGACGACGCGGATCCCGAACGGCGCGAGCTCGACCGCCATCGAGCGCGTCGCGGTGATGACCCAGCCCTTGCTCGCGTTGTACCAGCTCAGGCGCGGCCGCGGGCTGACGCCGGCGGTGCTCGCGATGTTCAGGATCACGCCTTTCTTCTGGGCCTTGAAGCGCGGCACGACCTGCTTCGCGGCGAGATAGATCGCCTTCACGTTGATCGCCAGGATGCGGTCGAAATCGTCCTCGCCGACCTCCTCCATCGGCTGCGGCACATGCGAGACGCCGGCGTTGTTGACGAGGATGTCCAGCCCGCCGAAGAGCTCGTGCGCGGCCTCGACCATGGTCTTCACGTCGGCCGCGTTCGCGACGTCGACGCGCAGGGCGCGCGCGTTCGCGCCGAGCGCCTTCGCGA
Source organism: Burkholderiaceae bacterium (assembly GCA_036500445.1). Taxonomy (GTDB): domain Bacteria; phylum Pseudomonadota; class Gammaproteobacteria; order Burkholderiales; family Burkholderiaceae_C; genus LMDS01. The sequence goes on from DASYCA010000472.1 coordinate 5,066, forward strand.
CGCGCTCGCCGCCCGCGGCGTCGCGATCGGCGATCAGCACGCGCGCGCCCTCGGTGATGAATTTCTTCGCGATGCCTTCGCCGAAGCCCGACCCGCCGCCGGTCACGATCGCGATCTTGTCTTTCAATCTCATGAGCTGCTTTCTTGGTTCAACCGTGGTGGATCGCGACCGTCTTCAGCGCCGAGAAGCCGTACAGCGCCTCGAAGCCCTTCTCGCGCCCATGGCCCGAGTGCCCGACGCCGCCGAACGGCAGCTCGACGCCGCCGCCGGCGCCGTAGTTGTTGATGAAGACCTGGCCGCACCTGAGCGCGCGCGCCATGCGCATCTGGCGGCCGCCGTCGCGCGTCCAGACGCCGGCGACGAGGCCGAACGCGGTGCCGTTGGCGATCCGGATCGCCTCAAGCTCGCCGTCGAACGCGATCATCACCTGGACCGGCCCGAAGATTTCCCGCTGTGCGAGCGCGTGGTCGGGCGGCACCTCGTCGAACAGCGTCGGGCGCACATAGCAGCCGCCGCTCGGCAGCGACGCAGGCAGGCTGCCTTGCGCGGCGATGCGCAGCCCGCTGTCGCGGCCGATCGCGAGGAAATGCTCGACCAGCTGCTGCTGGCGCTTGGAGATCTGCGGGCCCATGTCGAGGTCGTCGACCGCCGGGCCGATGCGCAGCGCGCGGTAGCGTTCGGCCATCCGGTCGCGCACCTGGGCGAAGATGCTGCGCTCGACCAGGATGCGCGAGGCCGCCGAGCAGGTCTGCCCGGCGTTCTGGATCCCGGTGTTGACCAGCGACGGCAGCGCCGCGTCGAGGTCGGCATCGGCGAACACGATCTGCGGGCTCTTGCCGCCGAGCTCGAGCGTGACGGGGATCGCGTTGCGGGCGGCGGCGGCCTGGATCAGCATGCCGGTCGCGACCGAGCCGGTGAACGAGATGTGCTGGATGCCGCGGTGCGCCGACAGCGCCGCGCCGGCCTCCTCGCCGAGGCCGGTCACGACGTTCAGCGCGCCGGCCGGCAGGCCGGCCTCCATCGCGATGCGGGCGAACGCGAGCACCGTCAGGCAGGCCTCCTCGGCCGGCTTCAGCACGCAGGCGTTGCCCATCGCGAGCGCGGCGGTGACGCTGCGGCCGACGATCTGCATCGGGTAGTTCCAGGGCACGATGTGGCCGGTCACGCCGTGCGGCTCGCGCAAGGTGAGCGCGGTGTAGCCGGCCATGAAGGGCAGCGTCTCGCCGTGCACCTTGTCGGCCGCGCCGCCGTAGAACTCGAGGTAGCGGGCCAGTGCGACCGCGTCGGCGCGGCCCTGCTTCAGCGGCTTGCCGACGTCGCGCGCTTCGAGCTGCGCGAGCAGTTCGACGTTGTCCAGCACCTTGCGGCCGATCGCCGCGAGCAGCCGGCCGCGCTCGGCCGCGGTCATGCGGCCCCAGTCGCCGGCGAGCGCGGCCTGCGCGGCCGCGACGGCCGCGTCGACATCGTCGGCGCCGCCGCGCGCGATCCGCGCGAGCTCGCTGCCGTCGGACGGATCGTGCAGCGCGAGCGTCGCGCCGCCCGCGGCGGCGCGCCAATGGCCGCCGATCAGCAGCAGGGAAGGATCAAAAGGAATCGCAAAAGTCATCGTCATCTCTCGTCGTCACCTCCGGGGCGAGGCAATTTTGGGCCATCATATTGGAACGGGCGGCATTCGGCCGCCTTGTCCGTCAGAGTCCGACCACCATCAGCACCTTCCTGCTCAAGCGCTTCGCCACCTTCGTCGCCACCTTGCTGGCCGCGTCGGTGCTGATCTTCGCCGCACTCGGCATCCTGCCCGGCAACGCCGCCGAGGTCCGGCTCGGGGCGACCGCCACCCCCGAGGCGATCGCGGCGCTCAGCGAGCAACTCGGGCTGAACCGCCCGCCCATCGAGCGCTACCGGCGCTGGGTCGTCGGGATGCTGCACGGCGACCTGGGGCTGAGCGCGTCGTACGACACGCCGGTCAGCGAGCTGATCGCGGAACGCCTCGTCGTGACCGCCCCGCTGGCCGTGCTCGCGATGGGCCTCACCACGGTGCTGGCGCTGGCGCTCGGGCTGTACGCCGCGTCGCGCCACAACAAGCTGGGCGACGTCGGCGTGATGACGGCGAGCCAGATCGGCATCGCGGTGCCGAATTTCTGGTTCGCGATCCTGCTGGTGCTGGTGTTCGCGGTGAAGCTGCAGTGGTTCTCGGCCGGCGGCTTCCCCGGCTGGGACGACGACCCGTGGCAGGCGCTGAAGGCGCTGCTGCTGCCGGCGGTCTCGCTCGCGGTCGTGCAGGCCGCGATCCTCGCCCGCATCACCCGCTCGGCGGTGCTGGACGTGATGCGCGAGGATTTCGAGCGCACCGCGCGCGCCAAGGGCCTGAGCCAGCGCGCGGTGCTGTGGCGCCATGTGCTGCGCAACGCGATGGTGCCGGTGCTCACGGTGATGGGGCTGCAGTTCGCGAACCTGGTGACCGGCACGATCGTCGTCGAGCAGGTCTTTTCACTGCCGGGCCTGGGCCGGCTGATTTTTCAGGCGATCTCGAACCGCGACGTGCTGTTGGTGCAGGGCATCGTGATGCTGCTGGCCGCGACGGTGATCATCATCAATTTCATCGTCGATGTGCTGTACGCGGTGATCGACCCCCGCCTGAAAGTCCACGCGGCATGAGTTTCTGGCACCGCGCACTGCGCCACAAAAGCTTCGTGATCGGCGGCGTGCTGGTCGCGCTGCTGATCGGGACGGCGCTGTTGTCCTTCGTCTGGACGCCCTATCCCGCCGCCGAGATCGACGTGCCCAACAAGTTGCTGCCGGTCTCGAGTGCGCACTGGCTGGGCACCGACAGCCTGGGCCGCGACGTCGCCTCGATGCTGATCGTCGGCGCGCGCTATTCGATCGCGGTCGGCGTGATCGCGGTCGGGATCGGCATCACGGCGGGCGTCGCGTTCGGGCTGCTCGCGGCGGCGCGGCGCGGCTGGGTCGAGGAGCTGGTCATGCGCGGCGCCGACTTCACGCTCGCGTTCCCGGCGCTGCTGACCGCGATCATGCTGACCGCGATCTACGGCCCGGGCCTGGTCACGTCCATCGTTGCGATCGGGGTGTTCAACATTCCCGAATTCGCGCGCATCGCGCGCGCGTCGGCCAGCGCCGTGTGGACGCGCGAGTACGTGCTCGCCGCGCGCGCCTGCGGCAAGAATGCCTGGCAGATCACGACCGAACACGTGCTGCCGAACATCGCGAACGTGCTGATCGTGCAGGCGACGATCCGCTTCGCGATCGCGATCCTCGCCGAGGCGGCGCTGAGCTACCTGGGCCTGGGCACGCAGCCGCCGATGCCGAGCTGGGGCCGGATGCTGAACGAGGGCCAGGCGCTGATGTTCCAGGCCCCGCTGCTGGCGGTCTGGCCGGGTCTCGCGATCGTCTTCAGCGTGCTCGGGCTGAACCTGATGGGAGACGGCCTGCGCGACCTGCTGGACCCGCGCCTGGCCCGCCAGCGCTAGGGATGCTCGTGGTGGTCGCAGGCCGGCCGACGATTCCAGCTCGAGCCGAGCACGGCGGTACAGATATCGACCCGCTGGAACTGCGGGTCCCTGAACGCCAAAAAATCATCGTTGAAGGTTCCGACCGTGCTGCCCGGGCGGTGCTTCATGCCCTGATAGAAGGCGTCGATGATGTCATGACCGAAGTCGGTTTCTCGGGGAAAGGCGGCGGTCACGGCCTCGCGCTGCGCCTCGCTGAATAGCTCGTAGCCGCGGCCCGCCACATCCATGCCGGCCCCGGCCTGGACCAGCGCGATCTCCGCCCGCATGAATTGCGGTATGCCGGGCGTGGTGTGCAGCGCGACGGCGCTCCAGACCGTGTCGACATCGCTCTCGGCGATCCCGTGGCCCCGAAGGAAATCGCGCGCGGCGTTTGCGCCGTCCACTTCGAAGCGCAGCTGGCTGTCTTGATAGCGTGCGGTGAGGCCGATGTCGTGGAACATGCACGCCGCGTACAGCAACTCCGGGTCGAACTTCAATCCCGACCGGGCTCCCGTCATGACGCCCCAGCAATAGACCCGGACCGAATGGTGGAACAGCAGATCGCTTTCGGTGTCGCGGATCAGCTGAGTCAATTCGCGCGCGAGTCGGCTGTCGGGGATCTGCACCCCTGATATGTCCTTGAGCATCATCGGTTCTCCTGCTGTTCGCCGATGATGGACGAAGTGCGAACCCGATGGAACTGTTGTCTGTGCAACTCCCGAATGCACGCCATTCAACGGCCGAGGCGACCGCTGCGGTCAGTGCAATTGACCCGGCAGGGTCGAATCGCCGTTCGGCACGTAGATGTAATTCAGCGCGTCCTTCGCATCGATCTCGACCCGGTCGCGCCCGCTCTGCTTGGCGCGGTACAGCACGCGGTCGGCGCGCTGGATCACCTCGTCGAGCGTCTCGCCGGGGGCCCACTGGGCCACGCCGACCGAAACCGTCGCCGGAACGATGCCGTCGTCGGTGTCGATGTCGGCGCTCGCGATGTTGTGGCGCAGCGCCTCGGCCACGCGCAGGCCGCGCTGGATGTTGCAGCGCCGCAGCACGATCACGAACTCCTCGCCGCCATAGCGCACCAGGCAATCGCGCTCGCGCAGCCGCTCGCCCAGCAGCCGGGCGACGCCGCGCAGGACCTGGTCGCCGACCAGGTGGCCGTGAACGTCGTTGACGCGTTTGAAGTGATCGATGTCGACGATGCCGATCGTCACCGCCTCCTGCTCCTCCAGCACCATGCCGGCCAGCGGCTGCGTGAAGCTCGCGAGGTAGCGGCGGTTGAACAGGCCGGTGAGCGGGTCGCGCTCGGCCGCCAGGCTGGCGTCGCGCAGCGAATCGCCGAGCCGCGCGTTCTCGTGCTCCAGCTGGAGCCGGTAGCCCTCGAGCTCCTTCACCAGCATCGCGTTCTCGCGCTGCGCGCCCAGCGCCTCGAGCAGCGCGCGGTGGCCCACCCGCAGGCGGGACTGGAACGCGAACCCGTACATCAGCGTCGCCAGCGCCATCATCGCGTCCAGGAAGCTGTCGCGCGACAGCATGAAGGCGACCAGCGGCAGCGTCGTCGAGGCCAGGCCGACCATGCAGGCGGGCAGCGCGACGATGTAGCTGACCGACTGCACCGCCAGCGCGACCAGCGAGGCGTAGACCACGACCGCGAGGTTGGCGGCCGAGACCTGGCCGGCGAACCAGAACGGCAGCGTGCCCCAGATCAGCATCGTCGTGAGGACCAGCGCGTCATGGGCGCCGTCGGAGCGCGGGTCGGCCGGATCCATGCGCCGCTCGAGCGCGTGGGCCAGGCGCAGGCGCGCAATCGTCACGACGCCCATCAGCGCGAAGCCGAGCAGCCGCGTGCCCCAGGCGGCCTCGTAGCCGAGCCCGAACAGGACCAGCGCGAACGACAGCATCCCGAGCCCGCTGTTGCGCACCGAGACCTCGAGGTAGCGGCGCATCAGCTGGTAGCGGACGTCGACCGGCACGTCGACGACGACGGGCGAGGCGCGGCGCAGGGCCGTCAGCACGGAACGAAAGTCTGGGTCCACAAGAGTGCTCGTTGAAGGGCGGCGGGCGAGCGTGCCCCGGGCAAAAGCCGGCACACATCCTGCACAATGCAAATGTGCCTGCTTCCGACTCCCAATTGCTTGCCGTCTCCGGCCTCCGTGTGACCTTGCGCACGCCGCGCGGGCCCGCGCGGGCCCTGAGAAACGTGAACTTCTCGCTCGCGCGCGGCGAAACGCTCGGCCTGATCGGCGAGAGCGGCTGCGGCAAATCGCTGACGGCCCTCGCGCTGATGGGCTTGCTGCCCGCCGCCGCGCAGGTCGAGGGCAGCATCCGGCTGAACGGACGCGAGCTGGTCGGTCTGGCCGAATCCGAGCTCTGCGGGCTGCGCGGCAATCGCATCGCGATGATCTTCCAGGAGCCCATGACGGCGCTGAACCCGCTGCACACGGTCGGCGCGCAGATCGGCGAGTCGCTGCGGCTGCACCGCGGGCTGCCGCGTGCGGCGGCGCGGGCCGAGGCCTTGCGGCTGCTCGAGCGCGTGAAGCTGCCGAACGCCGCGCAGCGCCTGGACGCCTACCCGCATCAGCTCTCGGGCGGCCAGCGCCAGCGCGTGACGATCGCGATCGCGCTCGCCTGCGGCCCCGAGCTGCTGATCGCCGACGAGCCGACGACCGCGCTGGACGTCACGATCCAGGCCGAGATCCTGACCCTGATCGACGAGCTCGTGCGCGACAGCGGCATGGCGCTGCTGATGATCAGCCACGACCTCGGCGTGATGGCGCGCATGGTCTCGCGCATGCTCGTGATGTACGCCGGCAGCGTCGTCGAATCGGGGCCGACCGGCGCGGTCTTCGCGCAGCTCGCCCACCCGTACACGCGCGGCCTGTTCGCGGCCCGGCCGCGCCTGGGCGCGCCGCGCGTCGACGGCCGCAAGCCGCGCCTGGCGACGATCCCGGGCCGGGTGCCCGAGCTCGTCGACCTGCCGGCCGGCTGCGCCTTCGCCGAGCGCTGCGCCTGGGCCCTCGACGCGTGCCGCGCCGCGCTGCCGGAGCCGGTCCGGGTCGCCGGCACGCACGACGCGCGCTGCATCCGCGTCGGCGAGATCGCATGACGGCGACCGGCGTTCGGCCGCCGCTGCTGGAGGTGCGCGAGGTCACGAAGCGCTACCGGCTGCCGCGCGAAAGCGCCTTCTCGCCCGCGCCGATCGTCGACGCGCTGCGCGGCATCAGCTTCAGCGTGCAGGCCGGGCGCAGCCTGGGCATCGTCGGCGAATCGGGCTCCGGCAAATCGACGCTCGCGCGCCTGTGCATGGCGCTGGAAGCGCCGACCACCGGCAGCGTGCAGCTGCTCGGGCGCGACCTGCACGCGCTCGCGCCCGACGAGCTGATCGCGGCGCGGCGCGACTTCCAGATGGTGTTCCAGGACCCGTACGGCTCGCTCGACCCGCGCCAGCGCATCGCCCGCATCGTCGCCGAGCCGCTGATCGGCGTGGCCGAGGCCGAGACCCGCAGCCGCGTCGCCGAGGCGCTCGACGCGGTCGGCCTGCGCCCGGGCGACGCCGGCAAGTACCCGCACGAGTTCTCCGGCGGCCAGCGCCAGCGCGTCGCGATCGCGCGCGCGCTGATCACGCGGCCCAAATTGATCATCGCCGACGAGCCGGTCAGCGCGCTCGACGTGTCGGTCCAGGCGCAGGTGCTGAACCTGTTCGCCGACCTGCAGGAGCAGTTCGGCGTCACCTACCTGTTCATCAGCCACGACCTCGCGGTGATCGACCACGTCTGCGCCGAGGTCGTGGTGATGCAGAGCGGCCGCATCGTCGAGCACGGCCCGACCGACGAGGTGCTGCAGCGTCCGGCCCACGCCTACACGCGCGCGCTGCTCGCGGCGCTGCCCACCGCGGTGCCTGCGGCCCCATCTTCCGCTAGAGTCGATTCCTACCCGATATCCCCCCCCTACCCGCACGCCCAGGAGTGAGCCGATGACGTCCCGTTCGATCCCCTTCGCCGCCTTCGGCACCGCCGCGCTCTGCGCCGCCGCCCTCACGCTGGCGGCACCGGCCGCCCAGGCCCAGGCGCGCAAGGACGGCAGCGCCGTGCTCGCCGTCGTGCTCGAACCGCCGGGCCTGGACCCGACGATCGCGCCGGCCGCGTCGATCGGCGAGATCGTGCACTACAGCGTGCTCGAGGGCCTGACCAAGATCAACATGGACGGCAGCGTCACGCCGCTGCTGGCCGAGAGCTGGAGCGTCGATCCGGACGGCAAGAGCTACACCTTCAAGCTGCGCAAGGGCGTGAAGTTCCACGACGGCGAGCCCTTCACCTCCGCCGACGTCAAGTTCACGTTCGACCGCGCCAAGGCCGAGGGCTCGACCAACAAGGCCAAGAAGGCGGTGTTCGACAACATCAGCCGCATCGACACGCCCGACCCGCTCACCGTGATCGTGGTGCTGACGCAGGCCGACGGCAATTTCCTGTTCCGCATGGGCGAGAACACCGCGGTGATCCTGGACCCGAAGAGCGCCGCAACGACCGCGACGAAACCGGTCGGCACCGGCCCGTTCATGTTCGGCAGCTGGGCGCGCGGCTCGTCGGTCACGCTGGTGAAATACGACGGCTACCGCAACGCGCCGGCGGTCAAGCTCAAGAAGGTGACCTACCGCTTCATCAGCGACAACGCGGCGCAAGTCGCGGCACTGCTGGCCGGCGACGTCGACGCGATCCCGCGCGGCCTGTCGGCGCAGAGCGTCAAGCAGTTCCAGAGCGACCCGCGCTTCACGGTCGTCGTCGGCGGCACCGAGGGCAAGACCGTCGTCAGCATCAACAACAAGAAGAAGCCGTTCGACGACGTGCGCGTGCGCCGCGCGCTGGCCGCCGCGATCGACCGCAAGGCCGTGATCGACGGCTCCAGCGAAGGCTACGGCAAGCCGATCGGCAGCCACATGGTGCCCAGCGACGCCGGCTACGTCGACCTGACGAGCGTGAACCCGTACAACCCGGAGAAGGCCAAGGCGCTGCTGAAAGAAGCCGGCGTCGCGCTGCCGCTGAACGTCACGCTGACCTTGCCGCCGCCGCCGTACGCGCGCCAGGGCGGCGAGATCGTCGCGGCCGAGCTCGCGAAGGTCGGCATCAACGCGAAGATCGAGAACGTCGAGTGGGCCCAGTGGCTCAGCGGCGCGTTCAAGGGCAACTTCGACCTGACGATCATCAGCCACGTCGAGCCGCTGGACTTCACGATCTACTCGACGCCCGGCTACTACTTCGGCTACGAGTCCAAGGCCTACAACGACCTGCTCGCGAAGTACAACAGCAGCACCGAGACGAAGACGCGCCTGAAGCTGATCGGCGACATCCAGCGCCAGCTGGCGACCGACTCGGTCAATGTCTTCCTGTACCAGCTGCCGCAGTTCGCGGTCGGCAAGAAGCAGCTGAAGGGGCTGTGGACGAGCTCGCCGGTGTTCGCGAACGACCTGGCCGCGCTCTCCTGGCAGTAAGGGCCAGCGATGCGCGACGCGCGCGGCAACCCGGTCGGCACGCGCTCCAGCGCGGCGCTGGCCGCCGCCGAGCGCGCGCTGTGGCGGATGATGTCGTTCTACGGCACGCCGTTCGACGACCTCGCCGAGGCCTCTGCGGCCGACCCGGCCTGGCCGCTGCCGCCGCTGATGCACGCCGGCTTCCTGCTCAGCCTGACCGAGCCCGCGGCGCGGCCTGATGCGCAAGCGCTGATCGAGCGCGCCACGCCGCTGATGCCGCAAGCGAGCGCGCGCGAACAGGCCCACTTCCACGCGTTGCAGCGGCTGCTCGCCGGCGACTGGCACGCCGCCTGCGCCGCCTGGGAGGCGCTGCTGCTGCAGCACCCGCGCGACGCGCTCGCGCTGCAGTGGGCCCACCTGTTCGACTTCTACCGCGGCGACGCGGTGAACCTGCGCCAGCGCATCGCGCGCGTGCTGCCCGAGTGGGACGAGGCCGATGCGCTGTACCCCTACGTGCTGGGCCAGTACGCGTTCGGCCTCGAGGAATGCCAGCTCTACGCGCAGGCCGAGGAGACCGGCCGGCGTGCGCTCGGCGGCGCGGCCAAGGTGCCGTGGGCGATCCATGCGGTCGCGCACGTGATGGAGATGCAGGGCCGCTTCACCGAAGGCGCCGCGTGGATGGCGCGCTGGCACGCCGATTGGGCGGTCGGCAACGGGTTCGTCGGGCACCTCGGCTGGCACCACGCGCTGTTCGCGCTCGAAGCGCTGGACACCACGACCGCGCTGCAGCGTTTCGACGCGCACCTCGCCGCCGACCCGGCGCAGATCTCGCTGCAGCGCCTGGACGCGAGCTCGCTGCTGTGGCGGCTGCACCTGCTCGGCGCCGACGTCGGCCCGCGCTGGCGCGCGCTCGCCGACGGCTGGGCGCATTCGGCGGCGAGCGCCGGCCAGTACGCGTTCAACGACCTGCACCTGCTGCTCGCGCTGATCGGCGCCGGCGACGACGCAGCCGCGCGCGACTGGCTGCACGAGGTCGACGTTCAGTCCGAGCGCCACACCGGCAGCAACCGCGCGGTCGCGCACGACGTCGGCCTGCCGCTGATGCGCGGGCTGCTCGCGTTCGCGCACGGCCGCTTCGACGACGCGGTCCAGCGCCTGTATCCGCTGCGCGCGCTGACGCACCGCGTCGGCGGCAGCCACGCACAGCGCGACCTGATCGACCAGACGCTGCTGGCGGCCGCGGCGCGGGCGAGCGACCGGTCTGCCGGCCGCGCGCTGCTGAACGAGCGCCGCCTCGCGAAGCCCGAGACGCCGCTGACGGCGCACTGGGCCGCGCGGCTGGCTTAGACGAACGGCGGCTGCAAACCTTCGCGCGCGAACGTCCGCTGGGCGGCCGGCCGGGCCAGCACCCGCTGCAGGTACGGGCCGAGCGCCGGCAGTCCGCGCGCCGGCCGCTCGAAACCGCGCGTCCAGCGGCACAGCGTCAACACGTAGGCGTCGAGCAGGCTGTACGACGCGCCCATGAACCACGGGCCCGGGTGGCTCGCCAGCTCGGCGTCGAGCTGGTCGAGCAGCGCGCCGACCTTGCGTTCGGCCCCCGCCTTGACCTGCGCGACCGCGTCCGCCGAATCGGCCCAGCGCTCGGGATAGAAGTACACGATCAGCGTCGCCTGCAAGGTGTTCGTCAGCCACATCAGCCATTTGTACAGCCGCGCGCGCTGCGGCGTCCCGAGCGCCGGCGCGAGCCCTGCGCCGGGGTGCGTATCGGCCAGGTGCAGGCAGATCGCCGCGGTTTCGTACAGGACCAGG
>DASYCA010000473.1:0-24154 GCA_036500445.1 Burkholderiaceae bacterium
AGGTCCAGGCGCAGCAGGCGCAGAACCTGATGGCGCTGTACAAGGCGCTCGGCGGCGGCTGGACCGAGCCGACCAAGACGGCGAGCACGGAGAACTGAGCGGCGACGCGCGCAGCGCGTCGCCCGATCCGCGGTCACAGCGTCTCGACGCGCCCGCTCTTCGCCGACGCGAACACCGCTTCGATCGCGCGCAGCGTGACGATCGATTCGTCGAGCGCCGCGGCGCTCGGCGCCTCGCCGCGCACCGCGCGCGCGAACGCATCGCACTGCAGCGCGTACTGGTTCGCCTCCGCGACGGTGACGCTGCGCAGCTCGCTGCTGCCTGACGACTGAATGAAAAAGCGCGTGGTGCCGCCCTCCGGCGCGTTGAACGGAACCTCGATCTCGATCCGCCCGAGCGTGCCGACGAGCTGCACGCGTTGATAACGCGCGGCCTGCGTGCTGACGCCGAGCGAGAGCTGGCGGCCGGCGCCGAAATCCATCAGCGCGCTCGTCAGCCGGTCGGTGCGGAACACCGGGTCGGTGTCGATCATCGCGGCGACGCGCATCGGGTCGGCCTCGAAGAACCAGCGCCCGGCGGTGATCGCGTAGCAGCCGATGTCGTACATCGCGCCGCCGCCGATATCGGCCGCGTTGCGGATGTTCGCCGGGTCGGCATTGAAGTAGTTGAACGCGACCTGGACCTGCCGAAGCTCGCCGATCTCACCGGCCCGCACATGCGCGCGCGCGGCCGCCCATTGCGGGTGGTGGCGCACCATGAAGGCCTCGCGCAGGTGAACCTTCGAAGCGAACGGCCGCAGCACCTCGAGCTCGCTCGCGTGGATCGCGAACGGCTTCTCGCACAGCACGTGCTTGCCGGCCTGCGCGGCAGCCAGCGTCAGCGGCACGTGCAGGTGGTTCGGCAGCGGGTTGTAGATCGCCTCGACATCCGGGTCGGCGAGCAGCGCCTCGTACGAGCCGTGCGCGGTCGGAATCCCGAACTTCTCGGCCGCGGCGCGCGCCGCTTCGGGCGTGCGCGATGCGATCGCGACGATCTCGTTGTGGGCGCTCTCGCGCAGCGCCGGAATCAGTTTCTCGCGCGCGATCTTCGCGGTGGACAGGATGCCCCAGCGGACAGGTTTCATGCTCATGGATTCAGCGGGTGGGCGAGGAAGCGGCGCGTGGCCAGCCGGCGCGCGCGGCACGCCGCAGGGCCGAGCGCACGACCAGCCGGTGGAACGGCGAGATCACGAGGATGTAGAGCCGGCCGACCAGGTTGTGGCATTGCACGACGGTGGTCACGACGAGCTGCTGGGTGCGCGGTTCGCAGCGCACCGTCAGGCGGAAGTCGAGGTGGCTGTCGTCCTCTCCGAGCAGGATCTCGCTCGCATCCTGCGCGTAGATGCGGAAGAAGCCGATGCGGCGCACCGCCGGTTCCGGTCTGGATTGCAGCTCGCGGGTGGTCTTGATGCCGAAGAGCGCGACGATCCGGTCGCGCAGCCACAGCAGCCGGGCGACCCAGGGCGCCTGGCCGGCGAAGAGAAAGCGCGCGAGCGCCTCCGGGTCGTGCGTCGCCTCGGCGGGCAAGCGCACCGCGAAGGCATCGGCCAAATCTGGGTGCGGATAGAACCCGGTCGCACGCGAACCGGCAGGTAAGGGCACGGCGTCGACGGTGTTCAGCGCGGCGGTGTCGTCCATGCCCGCATTGTGTGCTCTTCAGGCGCTTGCGCGCACCAGCAGGCGCCCGGCGTGCGCGAGCGTGCGCGGCTCGGCGTCGCCGCCGGCGTACGCGAGTTCGCCGTTGACGAAGACCTGGCAAATGCCGCGGCTCACGCTGATCGGCGCCTCGAAGGTCGCGGTGTCGGCGATCGTCGCCGGGTCGAACACGACGACATCGGCGAACGTGCCCGTGCGCAGCAGCCCGCGCTCGGCCAGTCGAAAATTGCGCGCGGTCAGGCCCGTCATCTTGTGCACCGCCTGTTCGAGCGTGAACAGCCCGCGCTCGCGCCAGTAGCGCGCGAACACGCGCGGGAACGCGCCCCACAGCCGCGGGTGCGGGTGGCGGTCGTGCGGCAGGCCGTCCGAGCCGATCATCGTCAGTGGGTGCGCGATTACGCGCTCGACGTCTTCCTCCTTCATCTGGAAGTAGCACGCGCCGCCGGGTTTCAGGCGCCGGCAGGCCGTCTTCTGGTCGACGCCCCACTCGGCCGCGATGTCGGCGAGCATGCGGCCGCCGAACTCGGGGTAGGCGTCGGACCAGGTCAGCATCACGTCGATCACGCCGTCCACCAGGTCCTCGCGCAGCACGGTGGAGCCGGCGACATACGGATAGACGTCCATTGCGACCTGTTGACGTTTCGCGAATTCCTCGACCAGCGGCAGCGTCTCGCGCGTGCGGCCCCAGTTCGCCGGGCCGGCGCACTTGTGGTGCGAGAGCACCAGCGGCACGCCGGCGTCGAACGCGCTCGCGGCGGCCTCGCGCATCGCTTCGAGGATCGTCGCCATCTCGCTGCGCAAATGGGTCGCGTAGACGCCACCGTGCGTTGCGACGATGCGGGCGAGCTCGGTGACCTCGTCGGCCGGTGCCGCGAAGGCCTCTTCGTAGAACAAGCCGGAAGACAGGCCGATCGCGCCCTGCGCGAGCGCGGCGTCGAGCAGCGCGGCCATGCGCGCGCGCTCGTCGGCGCTGGCGGCGCGGCTCAGGTCCGGCATCGCGGCGAAGCGCAAGGTCGTGTGGCCGATCAGCGCGGCGACGTTCAGCGCCGGCCGCGCGGCCCGCACCGCGTCGGCGTACTCGGCCATCGTCGCGTAGCGGAACGAATCGGCGCCGAGCAGCGACAGCGGCGCGCGCGCCTCGCCGGTCGCGTACGGCGTCAGCGAGATGCCGCAGTTGCCGGTCACGACGCTGGTGATGCCTTGCGAGAGTTTCGGCAGCGAGTCCGGCGCGCGCAGCACGATCGCGTCGTCGTGGGTGTGCGCGTCGATGAAGCCGGGCGCGATGGCCATGCCGCGGCAGTCGATCACGTCCACGTCCGCGAGCGTCAGGCCCTCGGGCAGCCGATCGCGCAGGCCCGCGCCGAGGCGCACGATGCGGTCGCCAAGGATCAGGACGTCGCCGGGCCAGGACGGGCCGCCGCTGCCGTCGATCACGAGGCCGGCTTCGAGCAGCGTCGCGCGGCGGGGAGGAGTCGTCTTCGGCTCAGCCATGGGTCACGCCTCCGCCGTCCCAGCTTTGCAGCGGGTGGGTGCGCGTGTCGATGCCGTGGCGCGCGAACGCGGCGCGCACGCCGTGCAGGCGCTGCACCGCCGCGTCGCCGAGGCGTTGCGCGACGAGCACCGTCAGGATCTCGATCAAGGTCAGGTGCGTCAGGTAGGCGTCGATGCCGACGTGCATCACCGCGTCGTCGGGCACGCTGAGTGCGAGCAGCATGTCGGCGCGTTCGGCCAGCGGCGTGTTCGGGCGCGTGATCGCGACCGCCTTCGCGCCCTGCGCACGCGCGATGTCGACCGCGTCGAGCAGCGAGGGCATGCCGCCGACGTGCGTGATCGCGATCACGACGCCGCCCGGGCGCTGCGCGGCCGCGGCGACCTGCTGCAGGTGGTAGTCGGACCACGCGTTGGCCGACAGGCCGAGGCGGAACAGGCGCGATTGCAGATCGGTCGCCATGAACCACGAGGTCGCGCCGGCGCCGTAGACGTCGATGTGCGGCGCGGTCGCGATCGCGCCGACGGCGGCGTCGAGCGCGGCCATGTCGATCTGCGCGCGCACGCCGGCGACCGACGCGGCGGCGCTGCGCGCGATCTTCGCGACCACGTCGTCGGCGCTGTCGGCGATGTCGACGCGCCGGTGCAGCGCCGAGCCGCCGAGCGCGAGGTCGTGCGCGAGCGCGAGCTTGAACTCGCGCAGCCCGGCGAAGCCGAGGTCGCGGCAGGTCCGCATCACCGTCGGCACCGAGCTGCCGGCGCGCTGGGCCAGCGCCTCGAAGCTTTCCTCGAGCACGCGGTCGGGGTCTTCGAGGATCGCGTCGAGGATCGCGCGCCGCGCGGCCGGGGCCGTGGTGCGCAGTTCCGCGACGCGTTGAAGGAGAGCGTTCGTCATCGTTCCAGGAACATCGATCTAGAAGTGCAGGCTCACCGCATCGACGATGCGGTAGGCGTCGTCGACGATCGGCATCCAGTGCCATTTGTCGAAGGTGGTGCAGGGGTGCGAGATGCCCAGGCCGACGCGGTCGCCGACCGCCGGAGCGCTCGCTTCGTCGGCCGCGTCCCAGCGCAGGTAGGCGTGCTGGTCGTTCAGGCCGGTGATCTTCCAGCTCGCGGGCACGTCGGACGGCCTGATGACGCCGCGTGCCGCGCGCTTGATCGCGAACGGCAGCTCCAGGTCGTACGAGAGGTCGCGCTTGCCGACGGCGAGGATCGCGAGGCCGGGTTCGGGACGCGACTGCACCAGCGCCCAGACTTCCATCGCGGGCCGCAGGCTCTCGCCGGCGGCGCAGCCGAGCCGGTCGTCGACGACTTTCAAATAGCGCTTGTAGGAGCCGTGGTCGTGCGTCACGTAGCAGCCGGAACGCAGCAGGCCGCGCACCGGGCGGCCGAGCACCGGCGTCAGGCGTTGCGCGACCAGGTCGAAGATCGCGGAGCCGCCGGCCGAGATCAGCACCTCGTCGGTCTGGAACCACCGGCGCTCGCCGCATTCGCGCGCGACCGCTTCGACGCGGTCCATCAGCGCGGTCGCGAAGGGCTCGTCGTGCTCGGTCGTGCCCTGGATGCCCATGCCCTCGTAGCACTCGATGCCGACCAGTTTCAACGCCGGGCTGGCGTGCAGCCGCGCCGCCAGCGCCATCGCGTCGGCGTGGGTGCGGCAGCCGGTGCGGCCCCCGGCCAGGCCGATCTCGATCATCACGTCGAAGGGCCGGACGATCGGGTGGCCCGCGGACCAGCGCTCGATCAGGTCGAGCTGCGCGGTCGAGTCGACCAGGAAGACGACGTGCAGGTCGACGTGCCCGGCGAGCAGGGCCTGGATCGCGGCGAGGTCGGCGTCGCCGACGACCTGGTTCGCGATCAGCACGCGGCGCACGCCGGCGGCGACGCCGACGCGCACTTGTTTCACCGTCGCGAAGGTCATGCCCCAGGCGCCGGCGTCGAGCTGGCGCTTGAACAGCTGCGGCGACATCGTCGTCTTGCCGTGCGGCGCGATGTCGATCTTCCACGCGTGCACCTGCTTTTGCATCCACGCGAGGTTGTGGTCGAGCGCGTCGCGCTTGATCAGAGCGATCGGCAGCGGCAGGTCGCCGGCGAGCACGTTCCAGCCCGCGCTGCCGATCTCGCTTCGGCGCAGCGGCGCATGCGTGTGCGGGAAGCCCTTCAGCCGGGCATCCAGGATCGGATCGAGCAACTCGTTCATTCTGCGGCCTTCATGACGAACAACTCCTTGCGAATGCAGGCCACTTGATGGCCCGACGCGACCTCGTCCAGCGCCGGCACCGCGCCGGCACAGGCCTCGATCGCGTGCGGGCAGCGGGTGCGGAACACGCAGCCCGAGGGCGGTGCGATCGGGCTCGGGATGTCGCCTTTCAGCGGCACGTGCTCGGTCACGATCGTCGGATCGGGTTTGGGCGAGGCGGCGAGCAGCGCCTGCGTGTAGGGATGAAGCGGGCGCGCGAACAGCTCGGCGGTCGTCGCGACCTCCATCACCTTGCCGAGATAGAGCACGACGACGCGGTCGCACAGGTACTCGACGACGTCGAGGTCGTGGGAAATGAACAGCATCGTCAGCGACAGCCGCTCGCGCAGGTCCGCGAGCAGGTTGATGACTTGAGACTGGATCGAGACGTCGAGCGCCGACAGCGGCTCGTCCGCGACGATGAATTCCGGCTCGACCGCGAGCGCGCGCGCGACGCCGATGCGCTGGCGCTGGCCGCCCGAGAACTCGTGCGGGAAGCGGTTCGCGTGCTCGGCGCGCAGCCCGACGGTCTCGAGCAGCTCGGCGATGCGCTTGTCGCGCTGGCCCCGGCCGGGGTGCAGCCCGTGCGTGGACAGCGCCTCCCCGAGGATCGCGCTGATGCGCATCTTCGGGTTCAGGCTCGCGTATGGGTCCTGGAAAATGATTTGGAGCTTGCTGCGCAGCTTGCGCATCTGGCCGTCCGACAGCTTCGCGAGGTCCTCGCCGCGGTACAGCACCTGGCCGCTGCTGCGCTCGATCAGGCGCAGCACGGTACGGCCGATCGTGCTCTTGCCCGAGCCGGATTCGCCGACCAGGCCCAGCGTCTCGCCGGGGTGGATCGCGAACGAGACGTCGTCGACCGCCCGCACCGGGCGCACCGGGCTGCCGAAGTATTTTTTCAGGTTCCGGACTTCGATCAGCGGTGTGCTCATTCGATGTTCCTCATGCCGCGCTCCTCAGGACGCAGCGCGCCTGGCGCAGCGCGGCGATGTCGATCAACGGCGGCATCGCCTGCGTGCAGGCGGATTGCGCCTGGTCGCAGCGCGGCTCGAACGCACAGCCGGGCGGGGGGCTGAGCGGGCTCGAGACCTGGCCGCGGATCGCGAACAGGCGCTTCGGTCGCGGTTCCCCCGCGGAGAGTTTTCCATGCGCCTTGCCCGGCAGGCACGCGAGCAGCCCCTGCGTGTACGGGTGCTGCGGCGTCGCGAACAGCGGCCGCACCGGCGCACGCTCGACGACGCGGCCGGCGTACATCACCGCGACATCGTCGGCATGGTGCGCGACGACGCCGAGGTTGTGCGTGATGAACAGGATGCTCATCCCGGTCTCGGCCTGCAGCCGGCGCATCAGCACCAGGATCTGGGCCTGGATCGTCACGTCCAGCGCCGTGGTCGGCTCGTCGGCGATCAGCAGCGTCGGGTCGCAGGCCATCGCCAGCGCGATCATCACGCGCTGGCGCATGCCGCCGGAGAGTTGATGCGGGTACTCGTGCAGGCGCTGCGCCGCGGCCGGGATTTCGACCAGGTCCAGCATGCGCTTGGCTTGCGCGAGCGCCGCGGCGCGAGCGAGCTTCTTGTGCAGCCGCACGCTCTCGGCGATCTGCTCGCCAATGGTGAACACCGGGTTCAGGCTCGTCATCGGCTCTTGAAAGATCATCGCGAGCTCGTTGCCGCGCAGCTGGCGCATCGCGTCATCCGGCAGCTGCAGCAAATCGACGCGCCGGCCGTCGCGGCATCCGAACTCGGCGCGGCCGCTGACCTGTGCGTTCGCGGTCTTCGGCAGCAACCGCATCAAGGTCAGGCTGGTGACCGATTTGCCCGAACCCGATTCGCCGACCAGCGCGGTCGTCTTGCCCGGGGCAATTGAAAAACTGACCTCGGCGACCGAGCGCACCAGGCCGTCCTCGGTCGGGAACGAGGTGCTCAAGTTCTGGACGATCAGGCGAGGAGCGGTGTCGAGCGTGGCCATCACATCGTCTTTTTCAACTTGGGATCGAGCAGGTCGCGCACGCCATCGCCGAGCAGTTGCAAGGACAGCGCGGTCAGGATGATCGCGAAGCCCGGGAACAGCACGACCCAGATCGCCTGTGCCGCGTACTGCTGGCTGCCGGCGACCATCGTGCCCCAGGTCGGGATCTCGGGCGGCACGCCGACGCCGAGGAACGACAGGCCCGCCTCGGCCAGGATCGCGTACGCGAAGATGAACGAGACCTGCACCAGGATCGGCGACAGCAGATTGGGGAGGATGTGGCGCCACAGGATGCGCGAGGTGCGCACGCCCAAGGCGCGCACCGCCTCGACGAACAGCAGCTCGCGCACGACCAAGGTCGAGGCCCGCACGACGCGCGCGACGCGCGGCGTGTAGACCAGCACCAGCGCGAGCACGACGTTCAGCAGCGAGGGCCCGAGGATCGCGACCAGCGCGATCGCGAGCAGGATGTCGGGGAAGGACATCATCGCGTCGACGACCCGCATCAGCGGCGCATCCAGGCGCCGGAAGAAGCCGGCGACGAGGCCGAGGATCGTGCCGAACACGACCGAGCCGAGGGCCGTCAGCGCCGCGATCGCGAGCGAATAGCGGGCCCCGTAGACGATGCGCGCATACAGGTCGCGGCCAAGCTCGTCGGTGCCCATCAGGTGCGCCGCGCTCGGGCTTTTCAGGCGATCGAGCACCGCGGTGTCGTTCGGATCCGCCGAGGCGACCCACGGCGCAGCCAGCGCGAGCACGACGATGATCAACAAGACCAGTGCCGACAGCATCACGGTGCGGCGGTGCAGCAGCTGGCGGACGATTCTCGGGACTTGCATGGCACCGGCCCTCAGAATTTCACGCGCGGATCGACGACGGCGTACAGCAGGTCGATCGAGAAATTGATCAGCACGTAGATCGCCGCGATCACCAGCAGCGCGCCCTGGATGACGGGATAGTCGCGCCGCAGCACCGCGCTGACGACCAGGTTGCCGACGCCGGGCAGCCCGAACACCGTCTCGGTCACGACCGCGCCGCCGATCATCAGCGCGACCGTCAGGCCCAGCACCGTGACGATCGGCACCAGCGCGTTGCGCAGCGCGTGCTTCAGCACGACGGTGCGCTCCGGCAGCCCCTTGGAGCGCGCGGTGCGCACGTAGTCTTCGCCGAGCACGTCCAGCATCGAGGCGCGCGTGAAACGGATGATCAGCGCCGAGTTCAAGGTGCCGAGCACGATGGCCGGCAGCAACAAGGAATGCAGGCGTTCCGGCAGCGCGGCGTTCGGCGCGCCATACCCCGAAACCGGGAACCAGCCGAGCGAGACCGCGAACATCTGGATCAACACGAGGCCGAACCAGAAACTCGGGATGCTCGCGCCCAGCATCGCGACGCCGGTCAGCACCTGGTCGATCGCGCGGCCGCGAAACACCGCCGAGACGATCCCGCACGGGATGCCGATGCAGGCGGCGATCGCGACCGCCATCAGCGCGAGCAGGGTCGTCAGTTCGGCGCGCTCCGAGAGCGCCTGCGTGACCGGGCGCTGCAGGAAGATCGACTGGCCGAGGTTGCCTTGCGCGACCTCGCGGATCCAGTAGCCGAACTGCACCGGCAGCGGCTTGTCCAGCCCGTAGTCCTTCTTGACGCGCACGATGTCTTCGGCGGTCGCCTGGTCGCCGAGCAGCACCGAGACCGGGTCGCCGGAGGCGGCGCGCGTCAGCACGAACACCAGCACCGCGACGATCGCGAGCACGGCCAGCATGCCGGCGAGCTTCTTCAGGATGAAACGGTGCATGGCGGTGGCTCTGCGCTGCGTGGGCTGCGTTACTTGATCCGCGCGTTCCAGAAGAACGGCCAGGTCGCCGGCACGTAACCCTCGAGCGCCGGGCTGCGCGCCGACAGGCCGGCGAACTTGCCGACGTCGATGTAGGGCACCTCGTCGTAGACGACCTGCTGGACCTTGCCCCACAGCGCGCCGCGCTTGACCGGGTCGCTCTGCTGGTTGAACGCGGTCAGCGCGGCGGTCTTCGCCGGGCTGTTCCACCAGCCGGGCGCGCCGTCGCCGAGCTGCGGCGGCGAAAGCATCGGCTCGGGGAACTGGCCGCTGTGGGTCACGTAGATGTCCCACAGCTTGGAGTCGTTGCGGCGCTGCACCAGTGTGGCCCAGTCGACCACGTTCAGGTCGACCTTGAAGCCGGCGCGCTTCAGCTGCTCGGCCATCAGCAGCGCCATGTTGTAATGAAAATCGTACTGGCGGCTGGTCAGCACGCGGATCGGCTCGCCCTTGTAGCCGGCCTTCTCGGCCAGCTCCTTGGCCTTCTTCGCGTTGCGCTGGTTGTACTGGTCGGCGCCGGCGGTCGAGTAGAACGGCGAGCCCTTCGGGAAGTGGTTCGGCTCGGCGGTGAAGAAGCGCGTGTCGCCGAAGCCGGCCGCGAGCATCTCGCCTTCGCCGAGCGCGGTCTGGATCGCCTGGCGCGTCGCCAGATTCGCGGCCACGCCTTCCTTGGTGTTCAGCACCAGATAGGGAAAACCGAACGACGGCGTCATGATCGCCACCGTCTTGCCGGTGGCCTTCTCCAGCCGCGGCAGCGCCTCGACCGGCAGCAGGTCGGCGAAGTCGTACTGGCCGGCCAGCGCGCCTTCGACGCGCGTGCTCGCGCTGGGCACCGGCACGAAGCGCAGCTCCTCGATCAGCGCCTCGCGCTTGCCGCCGTAGCCGCTCGCCGGCTCCTTGCGCGCGCTGTACTTGTCGAAGCGGGTCAGCAGCACGTAGGCGTCCGGCTTGCGCTCCTTGAATTTGTAGGGGCCGGTGCCGACGAAGCTCGTCAATGGCGTCGCGATCGATTCCTTGGCCATGATCGCGGCCATCCCGCTGGGCAGCGCGAGCTGCGCGACGAGCGGGGCGTACGGGCCCTTCAGCACGATCTCGACGCCGAGCGGGCCCTTCGCCTTGATCGAATCGAGCTCCTTCGCGAGCGCCTTGCCGCGCGGCGAGGTGTCCATCCAGCGCTGCAGGCTGGCGACGACGTCCTCGGCGTTCAGCTCGCGGCCGTTGTGCAGCATCACGCCCTTGCGCAGCGTGATGGAATACGTCTTGCCGTCGGCCGAGATCTTCGGCAGCGACTCGGCCAACATCGGCACCACGGCCCACTTCGCATCGAAGGTGTAGAGCGGCTCGTAGACGTGCTGCATGATGGTGCCGACCAGGTCCGCGGTCGAGGCCATCGGGTCCAGCGTCTGCGGCTCGGCGACCATCGCCAGCGTCGCGTAGTTGCGCGGCGACTGGGCGAATGCGCTGAGGCCGGGGGCGCTCAGCACGGTGGCCGACAGCGCGAGCGCCAGCGGGCGTTGGACAAAGGCGCGACGGGGAAGGACGATCGTCATGGGCAGCTCCAAACTGAAAATTAATTTCACAACAATGGGACTATGCGGCGATACTTCGCCGAATACATAGGGGTTTGCACGCATTTTGCGTGCCATCTATGAAATACACTTTCAGTTCTGATCCCAAGGAGAGACCATGCCCCTCGAGTACCTCGGCGCCCCGCCGCTCGCTTCGGACCGCCAGGCGCGGCCGTTTTCCCCCGCGGTGCGCGCGGGCGATTTCATCTATGTGTCGGGCCAGGTGCCGGCCGATGCGAACGGCGAGATCATCAATGGCGGCATCGAGGCGCAGACGCGCCAGGTGATGGAGAACCTGACGGCGGTGCTCGCGCTGGCCGGCGCGAGCTTCGACGATGTCTGCAAGAGCACCGTCTGGCTGCAGGACGCGCGCGATTTCGGCGCGTTCAACCGCATCTACATGAGCTACTTCAAGAACGGCAAGCCGGCGCGTTCGACGACGGAAGCGCGGCTGATGGTCGACGCGAAGGTCGAGATCGACGTCGTCGCGTACAAGCCGAAGAGCTGATCAACCGTAGTTGGCGATCCATTCGATGCCTTGCGCGTAGGCGGCATCGATCGCGGTCTGTTCGGTGAGGTGGTTGCCGCGCTCGACCGCGATCTCGCGCGGGCGGGTCGGCCAGACCTGCTTCAACACCGTCAAGCCGGGCACGAAGCGGCCGTTGTCGACCGGCTTGGCGCTGCACTGCAGTTCGTAGTCCTGGTGCCGAAAGATCTTGCTGGGCTCCATGCTCACCTTTGCGCTGCGAAAGTGCGAGTATGCGCTTTGCCGCGTGACGCTTGTTCAGACCTTTGTCACGCCCGGCAGCGGGTCGAAGGCCGCGATCTGTTTGGTTTTCCACGCCTGGATCGCCAACGCCATTTCGCCGGTGTCGAAGATCGCGCTTTGCAGCCAGCTCATCTGCTGCAGGCTCGCGGCGGTGCCGTGGTCGCGCGCGTGGTTCAGCGCGAGCTTGCTGCCGGCGATCGCCAGCGGTGACTTCGCGGCGATCTCGCGCGCCAGGCTCATCGCGTGAGCCAGGGTCGCGCCGGCGTCCGGCAGCACCGCGTTGACCAGGCCGATCTGCAGCGCGCGCTCGGCGTCGACGCGCGCGCCGGTGTAGGCCATCTCGCGCGCGACGCCCTGCGGCACGATCTTCATCAGGCGCTGCAGCACGCCGAGATCGGCCATCATCCCGATGTGGATCTCCTGGACCGTGAAGAACGCGTCGGCGCTGCACACGCGCAGGTCGCAGGCCGTCGCGAGGTCGAGCGCGCCGCCGATGCAGCCGCCCTGGATCGCGCAGATCACCGGCAGCCGCGCCTCGTCGAGCGCGCTGAAGCAATCGATCAGCTTGCGCAGCGAATCCTGGAAATTCAGCCGCGCCCGGGCGCTGCGGGTCGCCAGCAGCGTGTCGTCGCCGGCGAACACGTCGAGCGCCATGCCGGCGCAGAAATGCTTGCCGGTCGACGAGATCACGAGCACGCGGGCCTCGCCGGCGTCGTTCAGGCCGCGCACCGCGTCGCGCAGCGCGGGGAAGAAGGGCGGCGCCATCGTGTTCAGCCGCTCCGGGCGGTTCAGCTGCAGGTGGGCGATGCCGCCCTCGGTGTCGAGGCTGAAATACGCGTCATTCATCATGTGTCTCCTTGTGAAGCGCAGTATGCCTACACTGCGCGGAATGAACCCGACGCTGACCACCGCCGACGGGCTGACGCTCGGCATCCGCGAATGGCCGATCGCCGACGCGCGCGGCAGCGTGCTGATCGTGCACGGGCTGGGCGAGCACATCGGCCGCTATGACCATGTCGCGGCGCAGCTCAACGCGTGGCACTGGAGCGTGGTCGGCTACGACCAGCGCGGCCACGGCGAGAGCGAAGGCGCGCGCGGCGCGCTCGCGCGCCGCGACGATCTGCTGCGCGACCTCGCGCTCGTGTTCGACGCGGCGCGCGCGCAACAGCCCGGCCCGCTGGTGCTGCTCGGCCACAGCCTGGGCGGGCTGGTCGCGGCGCGCTTCGTCGCCGAGCGGGTGCGCTCGGTCGACGCGCTGGTGCTGTCCTCGCCCGCGCTGGACCTGGGCATGAGCACCGGTCAGCAGCTGCTGCTGACCCTGCTCGGCCCGCTCGCGCCGAACCTGCGCGTGCACAACGGCCTGAAACCCGGCTGGATCTCGCGCGACCCGGCCGTCGTGCGCGCCTACGCCGACGACCCGCGCGTGCACAAGCGCGTCACCCCGAAGCTGGTGCGCTTCATGCTCGAGAGCTGCGGCCGGGTGCGCGCGAAGGCCCCGGCCTGGGTCGTGCCGACCCTGCTGATGTACGCCGGCAGCGACCGCTGCGTCGTGCCGGCCGGCAGCGCCGCGTTCGCCGCGGCGGCGCCGAACGCGGTCGTCACGACGCGCGAGTTCGGTCCGCTGTTCCACGAGATCTTCAACGAGCCGGAGCAGCGCGAGGTCTTCGAGGTGCTGGGCGACTGGCTCAATCCTGACATCGCCCTCGCGATCGATCCGTCGCCCGAGATGGGCTACTTCCAGGCCTCGGAGAGCGGGCTCGAGGACAAACGCTAGTTCCGGACCCGGAAGCTGACCGGCTCGGAGGTCGCGAGCACCTTGTCGGGCGCGGTGTTGTCGATGAAGTCGACGCGCGCGGTGTAGGCGCCGGCCGGCGGGTGCAGCCAGATCTCGGTGAAGCCGTTGGTCAGCGCGATGACCTCTTCGCGCCCGCTCTCGGTCTTCACGCGGATCCGGAAATGGCCGGTGCCGGGCTCGCTCAGCGCGGTGTTCGAGACGTTCATGCCCGACGCATGCAGCGCGATCCGGAACGGCGGCTGCACGCTGTCGCCCGGCTTCGGCTCCAGGATCGCGACGCCCTTCGTGATCAGGCTCTTCGGATCGATGGTGTCGTTCTTCTTCGTCACCGTGATCGTGATCGGCTTGCCGTAGACGAAGTCCGGAATGTGCTTCTCGTCGGCCAGCACCAGGCGCAGCGTGTACTTGCCCGGCGCGAAATTCAGCACCGTCTCCATCTGGCCCTTGCCGAAGTGGATGTACTGGTCGTCGAACGGCAGCGGCTTGGTGAAGTCCATCGGCAGCTCGCGGTTCACCAGCAGGTGGTGGTGCCCGGTGCCGGGCACGGCCTTCACGATCGGGGCGATGCCGATCCCGGTCAGGCCGAACTTCAGCACGAACGGCGTCTCGATGCTCGCGCCGTCGGCGAGGTTGCTGAAGTACGCGGTCTTGTTCAGGAGCGGCGGCGGCACGGCCCAGGGATGGACCAGGTCGCCCGCGCGGGCGGCCGGGCCGCCAAAGGCGAGCCCCAGCGCGAGGGCGCAGAAGAAGACGATGCGCTGCATGGGTTGGCCTTCCGAGTTGACAATCGTTGCAAGTCGCGGATTGTGAGCGCCCCCCGTTGCCGACGGGCTCGCAACCCGATCCGTGGTTGTGAAGTTCTACACTGGCGAACTGCTTTCGTCCGTGACCTGCCGGAGCCCCGCCCATGAATGCACGCGACCCTTCGTTGCCGATCCAACCCGATGAGGCGAGCGCGCTGGCCGCGTTCGCCGCCCGCACCTGGGACGAGGAAATCGTCCCGGCGCTGACGAGCTATATCGAGGTCCCCGCGAAAAGCCCGTCGTTCGATGCCGATTGGTTTGCAAATGGTTACATCGAGCGCGTGATCACCGACGCGGCGCGCTGGGTCGAGAGCAAGCAGGTCGCGGGCTTGAAGCTGGAGGTCATCCGGATGCCCGGGCGCACCCCGGTGATCTTCTTCGAGGTGCCGGCGACCAAGCCGGGCGGCAACGCGGCCGACGCCCCGACGATCTGCCTGTACGGCCACCTGGACAAGCAGCCCGAGTTCAACGGCTGGCGCAACGACCTCGGGCCGTGGACGCCGAAATACCTGGACGGCCTGCTCTACGGCCGCGGCGGCGCCGACGACGGCTACGCCGTCTATGCCGCGATCACCGCGATCCTGGCGCTCGACAAGCAGGGCATCCCGCGGCCGCGCTGCGTCGGCTTGATCGAAAGCTGCGAGGAGAGCGGCTCGTTCGATCTGCCGGCCTACCTCGACGTGCTGCGCCCGCGCCTGGGCAACGTGAGCCTGGTCGTCTGTCTGGACAGCGGTGCCGGCAACTACGACCAGCTCTGGCTCACGACCAGCCTGCGCGGCATGGTCAGCGGGGTGCTGAAGGTCGAGATCCTCAGCGAAGGCGTGCACTCGGGCGATTCGAGCGGGCTGGTGCCCTCGAGCTTCCGGATCCTGCGCCAGGTGCTCGACCGGCTCGAGGACAGCCGCAGCGGCGAGCTGCTGCCGCAAAGTTTTCATTGCGAGATCCCGGCCGAGCGGGTCGAGCAGACGCGGGCGACCGCGCAGATCCTCAGCGACCTGGTCTGGAAGCGCTTTCCCTGGGCCTGTGGTGCCGACGGCGGCTCGGCCCTGCCGACCACGACCGACCCGATGCAGGCGCTCTTGAACCGGACCTGGAAGCCGACCTTGAGCGTCACCGGCGCCGACGGCTTCCCGGAGCTGAAGAACGCCGGCAACGTGCTGCGCCCGTTCACCGCCTTCAAACTCAGCCTGCGCCTGCCGCCGCTGATCGACGGCAACCTCGCGGCCGCCCGGTTGAAAACGCTGCTCGAGGACAACGCGCCGTACAACGCGAAGGTCACGTTCAGCGCCGACGGCCAGGGCGGCACGCCGTCGGGCGCGACCGGCTGGAACGCGCCCAGCCTCGCGCCGTGGCTCGAGACCGCGTTGAACAGCGCCTCGCAGGCGCACTATGGCGCGCCCTGCGGCTACATCGGCCAGGGCGGCACGATCCCGTTGATGAGCATGCTGCAGCGCGGCTTCCCGGCCGCGCAGATGATGGTCTGCGGCGTGCTCGGCCCGAAGAGCAATGCGCACGGACCGAACGAATTCCTGCACGTGCCCTATGGCAAGAAGCTGACCGCCGCGGTCGCGCAGGTGATGGCCGCCTGCCCTTGATTCCGCTGTCGATGCCGGCGGCCCCGGCCTGGCGGGGCCGGCCGCTGACGGCGGTCGAGCGAGGGCGCTATGCGCCGTTCTTCGACGCGGTGCTGCTGGCGTCGGTGCGCGTCTTCGACGGCCGGGCGCCGTTCTGGCTGCGGCCGGACATGCTCGGCGTCACGCTCGGGGCGGCCATCTATTTCCGCCCCGGCGTCTACGACCCCGAGCGGCGCGAGAGCGTCGAGCTGCTCGCGCACGAACTGGTGCATGTGCGGCAGTACGCCGAGGGCATGACGATCTTCAAGTACGCGTGGGCCTCGCTGCGCGGCTACTGGCTCAATCCGTACGAGGTCGAGGCCCGGGCGCTGGCGGCTCAGATGACGCCGAGCATCGAACGCGCGAGCGCCTCGGCGACCTCGATCCCGTCGACCCCGGCCGACATGATTCCGCCGGCATAGCCCGCTCCCTCGCCCGCCGGGTACAGCCCCTTGACGTTCAGGCTCTGGAAATCGCGCCCGCGCGTGATGCGCAGCGGCGACGAGGTGCGCGTCTCGACGCCCGTCAGCACCGCGTCCGGCCGATTGAACCCCTTGATCTGGCGCTCGAACGCCGGCAGCGCCTCGCGCAGCGCCTCGATGCAGTAGCCGGGCAGCGCCGCGCGCTCGCGCGCACCGAGGTCGGTCAGGTGCACACCGGGCTGGTAGGAAGGAAGCACGCTGCCCAGCGCGCTCGAGGCCTGGCCCTTGATGAAATCGCCGGCCAGCTGCCCCGGCGCTTCGTAGTTGCCGCCGCCGAGCTCGAACGCGCGCGACTCCCAGAAGCGCTGGAACGCGATGCCGTCGAGCGGGTTCACCGGGCCGTCGTTGCTCCCGTCCTGCCGATAGTCCTGCGGCGTGATGCCGACGACGATGCCGGCGTTCGCGTTGCGCTCGTTGCGCGAGTACTGGCTCATCCCGTTCGTCACGACCCGGCCCGTCTCCGAAGTCGCCGCGACGACGGTGCCGCCCGGACACATGCAGAAGCTGTAGACCGAGCGCCCGTTGCGCGCGTGGTGCACCAGCTTGTAGTCGGCCGCACCGAGGAGGGGGTTGCCGGCGTTCGGGCCGAAGCGGGCGGCGTCGATGATCGATTGCGGGTGCTCGATCCGAAAACCGATCGAAAACGGCTTGGGCTCCATGAACACGCCGCGTGCGTGCAGCGCTTCGAACGTGTCGCGCGCGCTGTGGCCGAGCGCGAGCACGACGTGGTCCGCATCGAGCGTTGTGCCGTCGTGCAGCGTCAGGCCGCGGATCGCCCCGCCTTCGATCAAGACATCGGTCACGCGCTTTTGAAAGCGGATCTCGCCGCCCAGCGCTTCGATCTCCGCGCGCATCTTCTCGATCATCGAGACGAGCCGGAACGTGCCGATGTGCGGCTTCGCGACGTACAAAATCTCTTCCGGCGCCCCGGCCTTGACGAATTCGGCCAGCACCTTGCGCGTCAGGTGGCGCGGGTCGCTGATCTGGCTCCAGAGCTTGCCGTCCGAGAAGGTGCCGGCCCCGCCCTCGCCGAACTGCACGTTCGATTCGGGGTTCAGCACCTTCTTGCGCCACAGGCCCCAGGTGTCCTGGGTGCGCTCGCGCACCGGCTTGCCGCGCTCGAGCACGATCGGGCACAGCCCCATCTGCGCCAGGATCAGCGCCGCGAACAGGCCGCAGGGCCCGAAGCCGACGACGACCGGCCGCTGGGCGGGGGGCGCCTTCGCGTGGCCGATGAAGCGGTAGCCGGTGTCGGGCGTCGTGCGGACGTGCGGCGGGCCGGCCAGCCGCGCGAGCACCGCGGCCTCGTCGTCGAGCTCGCAGTCGATCGTGTAGATCAGCACGATCGCGCTCTTCTTGCGCGCGTCGTAGCTGCGCTTGAAGACCGTGAACGAGTGCAGCGCCGCGTCGGCGATGCCCAGCCGCGCGACGACGGCCGGGCGCAGCGCGTCGGCGGGGTGGTCCAGCGGCAGGCGCAGTTCGGTGATTCTCAGCATCGGCTCGGGTCGTCGGCGGCTCGCTATTCTCGCCGGGCGCGCCGAAGGCGCATGAAAAAGCCGCCCGAAGGCGGCCGTTGCGGCGATGAATGAAATGCCGGGGCGGCTCAGGCCCCGCCGGCCATCGCCAGCGAACTGATCAGCGCGACGGCGAGCGTGGCGGCGAAAAGAAGCTTGCTGTTCATGGTGCGGTCCTCCGGTCGGTCAGTTGATGGGCTCTACTTTAGGCATTGCCGATGCATCAATAAACAGCGTGTGCTTCAATGCCGTATTGCTGAAACCGAAACAAAGCAGGGTGTGAACGAACGATGGACCGACTGCATTCGATGCGGGTGTTCTCGCGGGTGATCGAGCGGGGCAGTTTTGCCGGGGCGGCGCGCGAGCTGAACCTCTCGCCGGCCGTCGTGACGCGGCTGGTCGCCGACCTGGAGGAGCACCTGGGGGCGCGATTGATCAACCGCACGACGCGGCGCCTGTCGCTGACCGACACCGGCGAGCTGTACCTGGAGCGCGTGCGCCACATCCTGGCCGAGGTCGACGAGGCCGAGGCCTTCGCCGGCGCCGCGACGGCCGAGCCGCGCGGCCACCTGCGCGTGCTGTGCCCGCCCGCGTTCGCGGTGCACCAGATCGCCAAGCACCTGCCGAAATTCCACGCCCAGTACCCGCGCGTGACGCTGGAGCTGTCGGTGCCGGGGATCATCGAGACGGTCGACGAGAACTTCGACGTCACGATCCTGACCGAAGGCCGGCGCCCGCTGGACGGCGGCTTCATCGCGCGCCGCCTGGCGCGCGCCGAGGTGATCGCCTGCGCCGCGCCCGAGTACCTGGACAAGCGCGGCCGCCCGCAGCACCCGAGCGAGCTGGCCGAGCATGACGTGATGGTGCCGAGCTTTCTGCGCGAGGTCGTCTGGCACCGCGGGCCGCGCGGCGAGGGGGTCGAGGGCGAGTCGGTCACGGTGGTGCCCTCGCGCTCGGCGCTGAACACCGTCCACACCGACACGATGTACGCGGCCGCGCTCGCCGGCCTGGGCATCACCGGGCTGCCGTCCTTCGTCGCCGAGGACGCGCTGATGGAAAACGCGCTCGAGCGCGTGCTGCCGCAGTGGCGGCTGCTGACGCAGACGCTGTACGCCGGCATGCCGACCCGCAAGCACGTGCCGGCGCGCACGCGGGTCTTCGTCGATTTCCTGGTCAAGGTCTTCGGCGGCGAGGACCGCGACCCGTGGCTGAGCGCGGCCGGCTGCGAAACCCAGGCCAGGGGCGCCCCGGCGCCGCTCGCGGCGCCGGTCAGCGAAGCGCAGTGAGCGGGGAGCGCTGAGCGGGCTTCACCGAGCGGAGATCAATAGAAGCCTTCGACCCGCTGCGCGCCCATCAAAGGCTCGAGCAGCCGCCCGAGCGGCCGCAGCGCGTTGTAGCGCGACGCGACCTTGTGCGCATAGGTGAAAAAGCGCGGCAGGTCGGCGCTGTAGGCCGGCTTCGCGTCGCGGTGTTTCAAACGGCAAAAGATGCCCAGCACCTTCAGGTGGCGCTGCAGCCCCATCCATTCGAGCTCGCGCCAGAACTGGCCGAAGTCCTCCGGCATCGGCAGCGCGGCCTTGCGCGCGGTCTGCCAGTAGCGCACCGCCCAGTCGATCTCCTGCTCCTCGTTCCAGGAGATGAACGCGTCGCGCAGCAGCGAGGCGACGTCGTAGCTGATCGGCCCGCGCACCGCGTCCTGGAAGTCCAGGATGCCGGGCCCGGCGCGCTGCTGGTCGGCGGCGCCGCAGACCATCAGGTTGCGCGGCATGTAGTCGCGATGCACCGCGACGGTCGGCTGCGCGAGCGCGCTTCGCACCAGCAGGTCGCAGCTCTCGATCCAGGTCTGCTGCTCCTCAGGCGTCCAGCTGACGCCGCATTCGCGCGTCACGCACCAGTCGGGGAACAGCGCGAGCTCGCGCCGCAGCAGCGCGTCGTCGTAGGCCGGCAGCGCGCTCGCGTCGGCGCGCGTCTGCCACTGGACCAGCGCGCGGATCGCGTCGCGCATCAGGCCCTCGGCGAGCGGCATGTCGGTCGCGGCGACGGCCTCGTTCAGGGCCTGCAGGTACAGCCGCGAGCCCAGGTCGCTGAGCAGCAGGAAGCCGTGCGGCACGTCCTGCGCGAGCACCTGCGGCGCGTTCAGCGCGGCGGCGTGCAGCAGCGCGGCGACGCCGATGAAGGGCCGCACGTCTTCCTGCGGCGGCGGGGCGTCCATCACGATGTAGCTGCGGTGCTGATCGCCGGCGCGGCCGTCGATGCGGAAGTAGCGCCGAAAGCTCGCGTCGCTCGACGCGGCGCGCAGCGACGCCGGTTCAAGGCCGTGTGCCGGCGCGATCGCCCGCAGCCAGGTGTCGAAGGCCGCGTGGCGGGCAGCGTCGGGCCAGGCGATGGCGGCAGCGGGCGTGGTGGTGGTCAAGAGGGGCCTTGGGCTTGGGGTGAGGGGGGCCGGCGTGGATAATCGATTCTACAAACCGCGCCGCTCAAGCTCTCGTCCTGGTGATCCTCCTCCCCTCCCGCGCGGCCCGACCGCTCCCGACGCCCATCGCGCTGGCCGTGCTGAGTGCGCTGCTCGCGCCTTCGGCGTGGGCGCAGAGCGGCGCGCTGGGCGGCGAGACGAACGAGCCGATCGAGCTGCGCCCGGCGCCGGCCCTGAAGCCGCCGCCCAACGGCGAGGCCTCGCGCAAGCTGCCGGTCTTCCTGAAGGCGCAAAAGCTCAGCGGCCGCCCCGACCTGGACACCGTCGCCGAGGGCGACGTCGAATTCCGCCGCGGCAACACGATGATCCGCGCCGACCGGCTCAGCTACGACCAGCCCGACGACCTCGCGGTCGCGCACGGCAGCGTGCGCATCAGCCGCGACGGCAACATCTACACCGGCCCGGAGCTGCAGGTGCATGTGCAGCGCTTCGAAGGCTTTTTTCTCGAGCCCACGTACCACTTCAAGCGTACCGGCGCCGGCGGCACCGCCAAGCGCATCGATTTCATCGACGACCAGCGCGCCGTCGCGACCGGGGCGACGTACAGCAGCTGCCCGGCCGACGGCAGCGGCGGCCCGGCCTGGATCCTGACGACCGACCGCATCAGCCTGGATTTCGCGACCAACACCGGGGTCGCCGAGGGCGGCGTGCTGCGCTTTTACGGCGTGCCGATCCTGGGTGCGCCGCGCCTGAGCTTTCCGCTCACCGACGAGCGCAAGTCCGGCTGGCTGCCGCCGAGCTTCGGGCTGGATTCGAAGAGCGGGCTGCAGACCTCGATCCCGTACTACTGGAACATCGCGCCGAACCGCGACGCGACCCTGACGCCCGAGATCAGCACGCGCCGCGGGCCCTCGCTCGCGAGCGAATTCCGCTACCTCGAGTCGACCTACAGCGGCGAGGCCAAGGTCGACCTGCTGCCCTATGACCGCTCCACCGGAACGACGCGCTACGCGCTGTCGGGCCGCCACGACAGCGACTTCGGCAGCGACACGCTGCTGAAGATGAACTGGCTGCGCGTCTCCGACCAGGACTACTGGAAAGATTTTCCGACCGACGTCACGAGCCTGACGCCGCGCCTGCTCGCCAGCGACCTGCAGCTGAGCCGCCCGTTCGGCGACTGGACGACCTACGCGCGGCTGCAGCAATGGCAGGTGCTGCAGACGACCGACCCGACCACGCGCATCGAGGCGCCGTACGAACGCACGCCGCAGATCGGCGCGCGCTATGCGAGCCGTTTCGGGCCGGGGCTGGAGATCGGCTTCGAGGGCGAGTTCAACCACTTCACGAGCCCGGACGACGCCTCGCTGCTGCCGCGCGCGGGCGGCTCGCGCCTGCATGCGCTGGGCAGCCTCAGCCGGCCGTTCGTGACGCCGGGCTGGTCGCTGACGCCGAAGATCTCGTTCAACGCGGCGTCGTACGAGCTCGACGACACCCCCGGCACGCCCGGCGCGGTGCGCCGCGACCCGTCGCGCGTGATCCCGACGCTGAGCCTGGACAGCGCCTGGGTCTTCGAGCGCGACACCAGCTTCTTCGGCCGCAGCGTGCGCCAGACGCTGGAGCCGCGGCTGTTCTACGTCAACACGCCGTTCAAGGACCAGTCCGAGCTGCCCAACTTCGACGCGTCGGCGAAGGACTTCAACTTCGATTCCATCTTCACCGAGAACGCGTTCAACGGCGTCGACCGCGTCTCCGACGCGCACCAGATCACCGCCGGCGTCACGACCCGGCTGCTCGACCCCGACAGCGGCGCCGAGCTGGTGCGCCTGGGCGCCGCCCAGCGCTACCTGCTGCGCGACCAGTTCGTCACGCCCGACAACGTGCCGCTGACGCAGCACCTGTCCGACCTGCTGCTGCTCGCCTCGACGACGCTGGTGCCGGCCTGGCAGCTCGAGGGCTCGGTGCAATACAGCTCCGACACCAGCCGCATCGCGCGCTCGGTCGTCAGCGCGCGCTATTCGCCCGGGCCGTTTCGCACCATCAGCGCGACCTACCGGCTCACGCGCGGCCTGAGCGAGACCTACGAGCTGGGCTGGCAGTGGCCGCTGTACGGGCCGGTGCCGGTCGACGGCCAGGCGCCGGGCGGCGCGAGCGGCCACTGCGGCAGCGGCACCTGGTACGGCGTCGGCCACCTGAACTACAGCCGGCTGGAGCGGCGCCTGACCGACGGCATCGCGGGAATCGAGTACGACGCCGGCTGCTGGATCGGCCGCGTCGTCGCGAGCCGCCAGTCGACCGGCCTGAGCGAGGCGACCTCGCGGCTGTTGCTGCAGCTCGAGCTGGTCGGCCTGTCCAAGCTCGGCACGAACCCGCTGCAGACCTTGAAGGACAATATCCCGGGCTACCGGCTGCTGCGTGAGCCGCACCCCGAGCAGCCCACTACGTCGGATACCTATGACTGATCTGTTGTCTTTTTCCCGCCGCGCGCCGGGCCTCGCGCTGTGTTCGCTCTTGTCGCTGTCGCTGATGGCGCCCGTGGCGCGGGCGCAGGTGGCGGCGGGCGTAGCGGCATCCGCACCCGCCGCGGCATCCGCGCCGGCGCCGGCCGCGAGCCGGCCGGCGTCGACGCCGGCGATGGCCGACTACATCATCGCGGTCGTCAACCAGGAGCTCGTCACGAACGGCGAGTTGCAGGGGCGCCTGGCGCGCATCCGCGAGGACGCGGCGCGCACCGGGACGCAGCTGCCGCCGCCGGCCGAGCTGCGCAAGCAGGTGCTGGACGCGCTGATCGACGAACGCGTGCAGATCACGAACGCGCGCGAGACCGGGCCGAAGATCGACGACGCCGAGCTCGACCGCGCGGTCGCCAACGTCGCGGTGCAGAACCAGATGACGCTGGATCAGCTGCGCAGGCGGCTGCAGCAGCAAGGCATCACGTTCGGCACCTTCCGCAACAACGTGCGCGACCAGATGCTGGTCGAGCGGGTCCGCGAGCGCGAAGTGAACCAGCTGATCCGCATCAGCGACCAGGACATCGACAAGCTGATCGACGAGCGCCGTGCCGCCGCCGGCAACTCCGCGCAGCTGAACATCGCGCAGATCCTCGTGACGGTGCCGGAGGGCGCGAGCGTCGAGGAGGTCGCGCAGCGCCGGGCCCGGGCCGAGGCGGCGCTGGCGCGCGTCAAGGGCGGCGAGGCGTTCGACGCGGTCGCGAAGGAGGTCTCCGAGGACGGCAACCGGGCCCAGGGCGGTGAGATCGGGATGCGGCCGATGAACCGCCTGCCCGACCTGTTCGTCGAGGTCGCGCGCAACCTGAAGGCGGGCGAGATCGCGCCGACGCTGCTGCGCAGCGCGGCCGGCTTTCACGTGCTGAAGCTGATCGCGCGCCAGGAGCCGGCGGCCTTCACGGTGCAGGAAACGCACGCGCGCCACATCCTGCTGCGCGTCTCGCCCCAGCTCCCGGCCGACGCGGCGCGCCAGCGGCTGGCGGAGTTCAAGCGCCAGATCCTGGCCGGCACCAAGTCCTTCGAGCAGCTCGCGCGCGAGAACTCCGAGGACGGCAGCGCGGCGGGCGGCGGCGACCTCGGCTGGGCGGCGCCCGGCAATTTCGTGCCCGAGTTCGAGGACGCGATGAACGCGCTGCCGATCAACGGCATCTCCGATCCGCTCACCTCGCGCTTCGGCGTGCACCTGATCCAGGTCCTGGAGCGGCGCACGACGGTGCTGAACGTCAAGCAACAGCGCGAGCAGGCCCGCAACGTGTTGCGCGAGCAGAAGTTCGAGCAGGCCTACGCCGACTGGGTGCGCGACCTGCGGGGCCGCGCGTACATCGAGATGCGCGACGCGCCGCAGTAGGGCCACGACGTTGCCCGAAGCCTCCCAGCGGGTCGCCGCGCCGGGCCGCCCCAAGCAAGGGCCGCCCCTCTCGGAGGGTCGTGCGCCGTACCCCGCGCGCGGGGTGCTGTCATGAAGCACATCGC
>DASYCA010000474.1:0-11715 GCA_036500445.1 Burkholderiaceae bacterium
GTTCGAGGAGCGCTGCCAGCTGTTCACGCAGCGGCTGGGCGTGCGCTACACCCGGCTGAGCCTGTCGTCGGCGCAGACGCGCTGGGGCAGCGCGAGCGCCGACGGCTCGATCCGGCTGAACTGGCGGCTGATCCACTTCGCGCTGCCGACGATCGACTACGTCGTCGCCCACGAGCTCGCCCACCTGCGCGAGATGAACCACAGCCCGCGCTTCTGGGACGTCGTCCGCTCGGTGATGCCCGACTACGAGCAGGTGCGCGGCAGCTTGAAGGACGGCGTCGTGCCGGTGTTCGATTGAGCGACGGCCAGCACGGCGAACATGGCGACTACGACGAGAACCAGGTTCGCATCCCCGACGCCTTCATCGCGCTCTTCCAGGATGCCCGCCAGCGCCTGACCGCGCCGCGCGAGAGGGTCGCGGCCCGTTACGAGCTCTGCGAGGACCTCGCGAACCTGCTGACCGAGCACTGCAGCACGGTGCATTTCCGCGATGGCGTCGACGAGGAAACGGTGTTGCGCCGCTGCCTCCAGGGCTTGCAGGTCGAGCCCTCGACGGTCACGCCGGCGGAAGCCGAATGGGTCGTCCAGCGCACCGCCGAGTTGCTCGGCTGGGCGCCGCTGACCTCCGGACCCTAGGGCGAACGCCATGGCGCGCATCGTGCAGGGTGTGTAGAACCCGTCTCGGAACGTTCACACCCCACGCCCCGCGCCATGTCCCCTCCCGCCGACCTCGCCAGCGCCTCCGCTGAGCCGGCGCGCGTGCGGGCGCCGCGTGCGGCCGGCGCCGGGGAGCCGCTGGTGCGCTTCGCCGGCGTGCAAAAGACCTACGACGGCGTGCAGCTGGTCGTGCGCCAGCTCGACCTGGACATCCGCCGCGGCGAGTTCCTGACCCTGCTCGGGCCCTCGGGCTCCGGCAAGACGACCACGCTGATGATGCTGGCCGGCTTCGAATCGCCGACCGCCGGCGAGATTTTTCTCGACGGCACGCCGATCACGCGCACGCCGCCGCACAAGCGCAATTTCGGCATGGTGTTCCAGAACTACGCGCTGTTCCCGCACCTGACGGTCGGCCAGAACGTCGCCTACCCGCTGACGGTGCGCAAGGCCTCGAAGGGCGAACAGGCCGCGAAGGTCGCGAAGGCGCTCGAGATGGTGCGGCTGCAGGGCATGGCCGAGCGTTTTCCGTCGCAGCTCTCGGGCGGCCAACAGCAGCGCGTCGCGCTGGCACGCGCGCTGGTGTTCGAGCCGCAGCTGGTGCTGATGGACGAACCGCTGGGCGCGCTCGACAAGCAGCTGCGCGAGCACATGCAGATCGAGCTGAAGGAGTTACATCGCCAGCTCGGCGTGACCTTCGTGTTCGTCACCCACGACCAGGGCGAGGCGCTGACGATGAGCGACCGGGTCGCGGTCTTCAACAACGGCGTGATCCAGCAGATCGACGGTGCCGACCGCATGTACGAGACGCCGGCGAACCGCTTCGTCGCCGGCTTCATCGGCGACAGCACGATGCTGCGCGGCACGCTGAGCGCGCCGGGCGAGGCGCCGCGGGCCGACGGCACGCCCGGGCGCTGCGGCGTCGCGCTCGCCGACGGCAGCGTCCTCGCCGGCCTGAACGTGAACCACGCGGTGGCCGGCGCCCCGGTCGTGGTGGGCATCCGGCCCGAGCGCATCGTCGTCCACGCGCCGCAGACCCTGCCGCCGCCCAACGCGGTGCGCGCGGCGGTGCGCAACGTGATCTATTTCGGCGACCACCTGCGGCTGCTGTGCCGCGTCGGCGATGGGCCGGACGAGGCGACCGTGAAGCTGCCGCTGTCCGCGCCCACGCTGCCGCGGCCCGGCGACGCGCTGTGGCTCGAGTTCCCGCCCGAGCTGACGCGCATCTATTCGTGATCGTCCTTTCGTGACGATCCTTCGCCTGACGATCAAGTTTCTTCCACCCGCTCCCACGGAGACCTCCACACCATGATGAAACTGAGCACCCTCGTCCTGGCCGCCGCCACAACCCTCGCGTTGCCGGCGCTGGCGCAGCAGCAGATCACCGTCGTGAACTTCGGCGGCGCCAACGCGAACGCGCAGCAGAAGGGCTTCTACGCGCCGTTCGAGAAGACCGGCACCAAGGTCGTGCCGGTCGAATACAACGGCGAGCAGGCCAAGATCAAAGCGATGGTGGAGACCAAGAAGGTCACCTGGGACGTCGTCGAGGTCGAGTCTCCCGACGTCGCGCGCGGCTGCGACGAGGGCCTGTTCGAGAAGCTCGACTACGCCAAGATCGGCAACAAGGCCGATTTCAACCCGGCCGCGATCAGCGAGTGCGGCATCGGCATCTTCGTCTGGTCGACCGTGATGGCCTACAACGGCGACAAGCTGAAGGACGGCCCGAAGACCTGGGCCGACTTCTGGGACGTCAAGAAATTCCCCGGCAAGCGCGGCATGCGCAAGGGCGCGCGCTACAACCTCGAGTTCGCGCTGATGGCCGACGGCGTCAAGCCTGCCGACGTCTACAAGGTGCTCGCGACCAAGGAAGGCGCCGAGCGCGCGTTCAAGAAGCTGACCGAGCTGAAGCCCAACATCCAGTGGTGGGAGGCCGGCGCGCAGCCGCCGCAGTTCCTGGTCGCCGGCGACGTTGCGATGACGACCGTCTACAACGGCCGCATCGATGCCGCCAACCGCGAAGGCAAGAACCTCAAGATCACCTGGATCGGCGGCATCTACGACCTCGACTACTGGGTCATCCCGAAGGGCGCGCCGAACAAGGACGCGTCGCTGAAGTTCATCGCGTTCGCGAGTACGCCGGACGCGCAGGCCGAGTACGCGAAGAACATCGCCTACGGCCCGACCAACAACAAGGCGCTCGCCAAGCTCGACGCCAAGGTGCTGGACAACCTGCCGACCTCGACCGCGAACGCGAAGGACGCGCTGCAGTTCAACCTGAAGTTCTGGGCCGACCAGGGCGAGGACCTCGAGAAGCGCTTCACCTCGTGGTCGACGAGCTGACCGCCGCTGGGCGTTGACGTGGACGCGGTCGCCGCGCTGCCCGCCAGCCTCGACCCGCGCGCGCTGCGCCAGCAGCTCGCGCGCGCCGATAGTCGCCGCCAGTGGCGCGCGTTCGCGCTCACGCTGCCGCTGCTGATCTACCTGCTGCTGACCTTCCTGATCCCGATCGGCGCGCTGCTCAAGCGCGCGGTCGAGAACCCGGAGGTCGCCAACGCGCTGCCGCGCACCGTCGCCGCGCTGGACGGCTGGAACCGCGCCGGCACGCCGCCGCCCGAGGCCTTCGCCGGCCTGGCCCGCGATCTGGGCGCGCTGCCCGACAGCTCCGACGCCGGCGCGCTCGCGCGGCGCCTGAACAGCGCGGTGCCCGGCGCGCGCTCGCTGGTGATGGGCACCTTCAAGGCGCTGCCGCTGGACGGCACCTCGGCCGCGACGCCGCCCGCCGAATGGCAGGCGAAGCTGCTCGCGCTCGACCCGCGCTGGGGCGAGACGCCGTACTGGCTCGCGATCGCGAAGAACGGCGCGCGCTGGACGCCCGACTACCTGCTGAGCTCGGTCGACCTGCGGCGCGACGCGCACGGCAGCGTCGAGCGCGTCGATCCCGACCAGCGCGTCTTCGGCCGCATCCTGCTGCGCACCTTCGCGATCGGCGGCCTCGTGACGCTGTG
Organism: Burkholderiaceae bacterium; assembly: GCA_036500445.1. Lineage (GTDB taxonomy): Bacteria > Pseudomonadota > Gammaproteobacteria > Burkholderiales > Burkholderiaceae_C > LMDS01. Next base: position 3,660 of record DASYCA010000474.1, read on the forward strand.
GTGCCTGGCGCTCGGCTACCCGCTCGCGTACTGGCTCAGCACGCTGAGCGAGCGCCGCGCGAATGTGCTGATGATCCTGGTGCTGGTGCCGTTCTGGACTTCCATCCTGGTGCGCGTCGCGGCCTGGATCGTGCTGCTGCAGTCCGAGGGCCTGGTGAACCACGCGCTGATCAACCTGCACCTGATCGACAAGCCGCTCGCGCTGCTGTTCAACCGCGCCGGCGTCGTGATCTCGATGACGCACATCCTGCTGCCGTTCATGATCCTGCCGCTCTACAGCGTGATGAAGAGCGTGCCGCCGAGTTATCTGCGTGCCGCGGTGTCGCTCGGCAGCGCGCCGCTCGCGGCCTTCTTCCGCGTCTACGTGCCGCAGACCTACCCGGGCATCGGCGCCGGCGCGCTGCTGGTCTTCATCCTGAGCATCGGCTATTACGTGACGCCCGCGCTGCTCGGCGGCCCGGACGACCAGATGCTGAGCTACTACATCGCGCAGTACGCGAACGTCACCGTCAACTGGGGCATGGCCTGCGCGCTCGGCGCGCTGCTGCTGGCGGCGACGCTGGTGTTGTATGCGATCTACCGCCGCGTCACGAAGACCGAGCTGAGTCTGGGATGAATTCCGGGATGAACCAACTGCTGCCGCGCTTCCCGCCCTATGCCACGCCGCTCGACAAGGCCGGCTGGTGGGCGCTGCGCCTGGTCTGCGTCGGCGTGCTCGGCTACCTGCTGCTGCCGATCCTGGTGATCATCCCGCTGTCGTTCAGCGACAGCTCCTTCCTCGTCTACCCGATCCCGGCGTGGTCGACCAAGTGGTACCAGAACCTGTTCGGCTCGACCGAGTGGGCGCGCGCGGCGAAGAACAGCTTCATCGTCGCGCCGGCCGCGACGGTGATCGCGACCGTGCTGGGCACGCTCGCGGCGGTCGGCATGGCGCGCACGCGCTTTGCGTTCAAGGGCGTGTTGATGAGCCTCCTGATCGCGCCGATGGTGGTGCCCATCATCGTCGTCGGCGTCGGCACCTACCTGTTCTTCGCGCCGCTCGGGCTGGGCGACAGCTACACCGCGCTGATCATCGTGCACGCCGCCCTGGGCGCGCCGTTCGTGCTGACGACGGTGCTCGCGACCTTGCAGGGCTTCGACCAGAACCTGCTGCGCGCCAGCCTGAGCCTGGGCGAGAACCCGCTGCGCAGCTTCTTTCGGATCACGTTGCCGGTGATCGCGCCGGGCGTGATCTCGGGTGCGCTGTTCGCGTTCGCGACCTCGTTCGACGAGGTCGTCGTCGCGCTCTTCCTCGCCGGCCCCGAGCAGCTGACCTTGCCGCGCCAGATGTTCAACGGGATTCGCGAGAACATCTCGCCGACGATCGCCGCGGTCGCGACCTTGCTGATCGTCTTCACGACCAGCCTGCTGCTCGCGCTCGAATGGCTGCGCGGCCGGCGCCGCTGACGGGAGCACCGCCATGACGACGAAGAACGAACCCCTGTCCGGCAACGCGATGCCGCGCTTCGGCGGCATCGCGACGATGATGCGGCTGCCGCTGGCCGATTCGCCCGAGGGCCTGGACGCCGCGTTCATCGGCGTGCCGCTGGACATCGGCACCTCGAACCGCGCCGGCGCGCGCTTCGGGCCGCGCCAGATCCGCGCCGAGTCGGCGTTGATCCGGCCCTACAACATGGCGACCGGCGCCGCGCCGTTCGACACCCTGCAGGTCGCCGACCTCGGCGACGTGCCGATCAACACCTACTCGCTCGAGAAGTCGATGGCCATCATCGGCGGCTTCTACGCGCGCGTGCTCGCGGCCGGGTGCATCCCGCTGACCCTGGGCGGCGACCACACGATCGCGCTGCCGATCCTGCGCGCGGTGGCGGCGCGCCACGGCCCGGTCGCGCTGGTGCATGTCGACGCGCACGCGGACGTCAACGACGAGATGTTCGGCGAACCGATCGCGCACGGCACGCCGTTTCGCCGCGCGGTCGAAGAAGGCCTGCTGGTCGGCGACAAGGTCTGGCAGATCGGCCTGCGCGGCACCGGCTACGCGGCCGACGATTTCGACTGGCCGCGCCGCCAGGGCTTCACGATCGTGCCGGCGCACGAGGTCTGGTACCAGTCGCTCGGCGGCTTGATGGCGCAGGTGCGCGAGCGCATCGGGCCGACGCGGCCGACCTACCTGAGCTTCGACATCGACGGCCTGGACCCGTCGTTCGCCGGCGGCACCGGCACGCCGGAGATCGGCGGCCTCACGGTGCCGCAGGGCCTGGAGATCATCCGCGGCTGCCGCGGGCTGAACATCGTCGGCGCCGACCTCGTCGAGGTCGCGCCGCCCTACGACCCCTCGGGCAACACCGCGCTGCTGGGCGCGAACCTGCTGTACGAGATGCTGTGCGTGCTGCCGGGCGTGCGCCAGCGTTGAGCCGCCAGAGTCAGCTGCGCGGCGAGAACGGGGCCGCCAGGCCGGCGTAATCCTTCGCGAGCGGCGCCGCGTAGTCCCCGAGCTTGCTGGTGCCCACGCCCATCGTCACCAGCCCCTCGGCGAATTTCGTCGCCGCCGCGACACCGTCGATCACCGGCACGCCCAGGCGCCGCTGCAGCGCGTGGCACAGGTCGGCCATGCCGGCGCAGCCGAGCACGATCGCGCCGCTGCGCTCGCGTTCGATCGCCTGCTGCGCCATCGCCAGCACGCGCTCGAAGGCCTGGCTCTTCGGGTCGTGCAGCTCGAGCACCGCGATGTCGGTGCCGTGGATGCCGCGGCACTGGCGCTCGAAGCCGTAGGCCGTCACCAGGTGTTCGGCGATCACGCAGGTGCGCGTGAGCGTCGTGATGACCGAAAACCCGGTCGCGACCATGCTCGCGGCGTGGAACGCCGCCTCGGCGATGCCCAGCACCGGCCCGCGTGCGAGCTCGCGCGCGGCGTGCAGGCCCGGGTCGCCGAAGCACGCGATCACGTAGGCGTCGACGCCATCGGCCTCGCCGAGGCGCACCTGTTCGGCGACGCCGGCGGCGGCCCAGACCTCGTCGTGGTGCGACTCGATGCTGGGCGCGCCGAAGCTCGGGTTGACCGCGGTGATCCGGGTGCCGTGCGCCGCGACGGCGCTCGCGGCCGCGCCGATCAGCGTCGTCATGCCGGCAGTGGTGTTCGGATTGATGAGGCGGATCTGCATGGTGTTTGTATACAAATTGCGAGCGGCATCATGCAATTCACGCGCCCGCTTTGAGGCGCCGATCGCCCCAATCGCGAGCACCTTTCGCCTGCAGGGGCGCGTCGCGGTGCCGGCTTGGTGCATTCGCGTTGGCACACGCTTTGCGTACAGCCGTTGAATGAAGGCCGACTCGACCCTGGTGCTCACCTCGCTCGTCAAGCAGTACGGGGACACCCGCGCCGTCGACGGCATCGACCTGACGATCCCCTCGGGCAGCTACTGCTGCCTGCTCGGCCCGTCGGGCTGCGGCAAGACCTCGACCCTGCGGATGATCGCCGGCCACGAGCTCGCGTCGAGCGGCGAGATCCTGCTCGGCGGCAAGTACATCACCCACGCGAGCGCGGCCGAGCGCGGCACCGCGATGATGTTCCAGAGCTACGCGCTGTTCCCGCACCTGAGCGTGCTGGACAACGTCGCGTTCAGCTGGAAGATGCGCGGCAAGTCGGTCGCCGAGCGCCACGCGCGGGCCAGGGAGCTCCTGCAACTGGTCGCGATGACGCCGTACCTGAACCGGCTGCCGAGCGAACTGTCGGGCGGCCAGCAGCAGCGCGTCGCGCTCGCCCGCGCCTTGATGACCGAGCCGCGCGTGCTGCTGCTCGACGAGCCGCTCTCGGCGCTGGACCCGTTCCTGCGGGTGCAGATGCGCGCGGAGCTCAAGCGCTGGCAGCAGGAGCTCGGCTTCACGTTCGTGCACGTCACGCACTCGCAGGAAGAGGCGATGGCGCTGGCGGACCAGGTCGTCGTGATGAACCAGGGCCGGATCGAGCAGACCGGCTCGCCGCGCGCGGTCTTCAATGCGCCGCACTCCGAATTCGTCGCCCGCTTCATGGGCGCGCACAACGTGATCGCCACGCCCAAGGGCTTGATCGCGGTGCGTTCCGACCGCTTGAAACTGCAGCGCGGCGCGGCCGGTGCGTCGGGCGGCGACGCGCGCCCGGTCGCCGTCAAGGCGGTCGAGTACCAGGGCACCTATGTGCAGGTCAGCGTCGCGCCGCAGGAGCCGGCGGACGCGCAATGGACCGTCACGGTGCCCGATCAGGAGTTCGATGCCGCACCGCTGGCCGCGGGCGACGCCGCCTATGTGTCCTGGGCCAGCAGCGAGGCCCACGCGCTGGCGTAGCCGAGCGCTGCGCTGAGTTTCCACCGCCTTCACCGTCCATCCAGATTCAACCCGAGGAGCCAAGCATGTCCGACTCGACCCCCCCGAAGAACCCCGCCCGCCGCACGCTGATCAAGGGCGCCGTTGCCGCCGGCGGCGCGTTGGGTTTCCCGTTCGTGCACGCCGACGAGAAGATCACGCTGCGCTACCTGGGCACCGCGGTCAACCAGGACAAGGAAATCGCCGACCGCTTCGAGGCCGACACCGGCATCAAGATCCAGTACATCCCGGTCACGACCGACGACGTGACCAAGCGCGTGGTGACGCAGCCGAATTCGTTCGACCTCGTCGACATCGAGTACTTCTCGCTGAAGAAGATCCTGCCGACCGGCAACCTGCTCGGCATCGACACCAAGCGCATCAAGAACGCCGACAAGATCACCTCGCTGTTCACGAAGGGCGAGGTCGCCGGCAAGAAGGTCGGCGACCAGGGCACCGCGCCGCAGAAGGTGCTGTACGTCGCGTCGCCGTCGGCCAAGACCTTCTCGGCCACGCCGACGCAGTTCATGACGCTGATCCCGACCGTGTACAACGCCGACACGCTGGGCATCCGCCCCGACCTGATCAAGCGCCCGATCACGAGCTGGAAGGAGTTGCTGAACCCCGAGTTCAAGGGCAAGTCCGCGATCCTGAACATCCCGTCGATCGGCATCATGGACGCGGCGATGGTCGTCGAGGCCTCGGGGCTGTACAAGTACCCGGACAAGGGCAACATGACCAAGGCCGAGATCGACATGACGATCAAGACCCTGATCGAGGCGAAGAAGGCCGGCCAGTTCCGCGCGCTCTGGAAGGACTTCAACGAGAGCGTGAACCTGATGGCCTCGGGCGAGGTCGTGATCCAGTCGATGTGGTCGCCGGCCGTGACGGCCGTGCGCACCAAGGGCATCGACTGCACCTTCCAGCCGCTGAAGGAAGGCTATCGCGCCTGGGCCTCGGGCTTCGGGGTGCCGAAATCGGTCACCGGCAAGAAGGCCGACGGCGTCTACGAATTCATCAACTGGTTCCTCGACGGCTGGGCCGGTGCCTACCTGAACCGCCAGGGCTACTACAGCGCGGTTCTGGAGACCGCGAAGGCCAAGATGGAGCCCTACGAATGGGCCTACTGGATGGAAGGCAAGGCCGCGACGCAGGACATCAAGTCCCCGCACGGCGACCTGCTCGCCAAGGCCGGCAGCAAGCGCGACGGCGGCAGCTACGAAGAGCGCATGGGCGGCATCGCCTGCTGGAACGCGCTGATGGACGAGAACAACTACATGGTCCAGAAGTGGAACGAGTTCGTCGCGGCTTGATGCCCAACTGAGAGCGAGGCTGCATCGTGAGCAAACCGAAGACGGGTGCACTTCCCGCGTGGCTGCAGGCCACGCCGTTCGCGCTCGTCTTCGTGCTGTTCCTGGTGCTGCCGCTGCTGCTGGTCGCCAGCGTCAGCTTCTGGCACGCGACCGACTACGAGCTGATCCCGGCGTTCAGCCTGCAGAACTACCTGGACGTCTTCAGCGGTTGCGGCCATTTGTCGGGCGACATGTGCGTCACGCTGAAGACCTACCTCTCGACTTTCAGGTTCTGCTTCATGGTCTGGGCGATCACGCTGGTGATCGGCTTCACGCTCGCGTACTTCCTGGCCTTCCACGTGCGCTCGGTCGGCGCGCAGACGCTGCTGTTCCTGTTGTGCACGGTGCCGTTCTGGACCAGCAACGTGATCCGCATGATCTCTTGGGTGCCCTTGCTCGGGCGCAACGGCGTCGTCAACCAGGGCCTGCAAGGCCTCGGGCTGATCGATTCGCCGATCGAGTGGCTGCTGTTCAGCAATTTCTCGGTCACGCTCGCGTTCATCCACCTCTACACGATGTTCATGATCGTGCCGATCTTCAATTCGATGATGCGGATCGACCGCTCGTTGATCGAGGCCGCGGTCGATTCGGGCGCGAGCGGCTGGCAGACGGTCTGGAACGTCGTCGTGCCGTTGTCGCGCACCGGCATCATCATCGGCTCGATCTTCGTCGTCACGATCGTGATGGGCGACTTCGTGACGATCGGCGTGATGGGCGGCCAGCAGATCGCCTCGGTCGGCAAGATCATCCAGGTCCAGACCTCGTACCTGCAGTTCCCGATGGCGGCCGCGAACGCGGTGATCCTGCTGATCATCACGCTGATGATGATCTACGGCCTGACCCGCGTCGCCGACATCCGCAAGGAGCTGTGACCATGGCCACGACGATCCGCGCCGAACAGCGCCCGCGCGCCTTCTACTGGCTCGCTGCGGCGTTCGCGCTGTTCGTGCTGTTCCTCTACGGCCCGATGATCACGATCTTCGTGCTCAGCTTCCAGGGCCCTGAAGGTGGGCTAACGTTTCCGATGCGCGGCTTCTCGTTCCACTGGTTTTATCAACTGTGGGAAGGCATGGGTGTCGTCGACATCGCCGCGGCGTTCCGCCGTTCGCTCGCGCTCGGCGTCGTCGTGATGGCCTTGACGGTGCTGTTCTCGCTCGGCGCCGGTCTCGCGTTCCGCAAGAAATTCAAGGGCTCGACCCTGCTGTTCTACGTTGCGGTCGCCAGTCTGATCATGCCGTCGATCGTGATCTCGCTCGGCATCGGCCTGCAGTTCCGCCTGATCGACGGCGCCATCAAGGGCGTGCTCGGCGCGATCGGCATGCAGTCGAGCGCCGACGCCTTCGGCTCCGCGATGGGCTTGTACAGCTCGGCGCTCGGCGCCCACATGAGCTGGACACTGCCGTTCGGCCTGCTCGTGATGCTGGCGGTGTTCAACCGCTTCAACCCGGCGTTCGAAGAAGCCGCGGCCGACCTGGGCGCGACGCCGTGGCAGAGCTTCAGGCACGTCGTGCTGCCGTTGATCGCGCCCAGTCTCGTCGGCGTCGGCATGTTCGGCTTCACGCTGAGCTGGGACGAGATCGCGCGCACCTCGCAGGCGATCGGCGACGCCAACACGCTGCCGCTGGAGCTTCAAGGGCTGACCGCGACGGTCACGACGCCGGCGATCTACGCGCTCGGCACCGTGATCACGGTCGTCTCGTTCGCGGTGATGGGCGCGACGCTCACGTTGATGAAGGTCCTGCGCAGTGGCCGGTCGCGCGGCGGTCGATCCTGATGCGGCGCCGGTGACGGCGGCGGACCGCGTCTACGACGCGATCTACGCGGCCGTGATCGACCACCGCCTCGTGCCCGGCTCGCGGCTGCGCGAGCAGGAGCTCGCGCACAGCTTCGCGGTCTCGCGCACGCTGGTGCGCCAGGCGCTGCACAAGCTCGCGCAGGACGGCGTGATCACCTTGCGGCCCAACAAGGGCGCGATGGTGCCGGAGCCGACGCGGCGCGACGGCGAACACGTGTTCGACGCGCGGCGCGTCGTCGAATGCGAGGTCGCGCGGCGCCTGGCCGGCAAGCTCACGGCCGCGCAATTGACGGTGCTGCGCCGGCTCGTCGACGCCGAGGCGCGGGCGACGCGCTCGCAGGACAAGCAGGAGGCGATCCGCCTGTCCGGCGAATTCCACCGGATGCTGGCGCAGATGAGCGGCAACCCGATCTTCGTGCGGCTGCTCGAGGAACTGCTGCCGACGACCTCGCTGCTGATGGCGCTGTACAAGGCGCCGGGCGAGCCGATGTGCGTTGCGCACAGCCACCAGCAGCTGCTGGTCACGCTGAGCGGGTCGACCGGCGCGGCGGCGGCGACCGAGATGCGGCGGCAC
>DASYCA010000475.1:0-19828 GCA_036500445.1 Burkholderiaceae bacterium
CCTTGTTCGGGCGCAGTTTCTTCTCGACGCCGCAGGGCCAGGCCGCCGCCGCCGCGACGACCGCGGCGATCCGCAGCAACGACAAGGACACCTACCTCGAGCACCTCACCGCGGTGCTCAAGTTCGGCCGCTGCGAACCCGGGCAGGACCGCAGCGACACCTTCACGAAGCGACTTTCCTCGATCCGCAAGCCCACCTTGCTGATGGTCGGCGAGGAAGACGTGCTGACCGTGCCGGCGTTCTCGCGCCTGCTGGCCGAGGGCATCCAGGGCGCGAAACTGGTCGTGCAGCCCCGCGCCGGCCACTTGAACCTGATCGAACAGCCCGAGGACAGCGCGCAGCTGATCCTCGACTTTCTCTCGACCCTTTGACCCTTTTTCATCCGGAGATCCTTTCATGATTCAAAGCGACGACTGCATCCTGGTCAAGGCCGCCGATGTCGTCACCGACGAGATCAGCGGCGACGTCTACAAGGCCGGCTCACGCACCGCGCGGGTCGTCTATTCGCCGCACGCCAGCATCATGGTGACGACGCGCACGCCGGGTTATCACTCGCGCGCCTCGGCGCACGAGGGCGACGAGCTCGACTACTGCGTGTCCGGCGAAATGCTGATCTTCGTCGGCGACAAGGGCTACCAGGTCTGCGCGGGCGACTTCATCCGGATTCGCGGCGGCGCGATGCACTGGGCGCTCGTGAGCGGCGACACGCCGTGCACGATGATGCACGTCCACACGCCGCCGTTCGTCGGCAACGCCGGCGCCGCGGACACCGCGTTCGCCGCGCTCTTCGGCGGCGAACGCAAGGGCGAGTTCCCGATCGCCAAGGACATCTTCGACCACGACTTCCCGACCGACGGCGTCGAGAAGGCCTATTTCGCGGCCGAGGCGGCCAGCGCCGCGGGGGCGCACGCGAAGTGAAGCAGATGAATCTTGGCCGCAGCGGCCTGAAGGTGTCGCAGCTCGGCCTGGGCACGCTCGCGTTCGGCAAGGCCGGCTGGCGCGGCTGGGCCCTGTCGCCGGCCGACAGCATCCCGATGATCCTCGAGGCCTTCGAGCTCGGCATCAACTTCGTCGACACCGCGAACTACTACTCCGACGGCGCCAGCGAAGAAGTGGTCGGCGAGGCCGCGCGCCACTTCGGCGACCGGGAAAAGCTGGTCCTCGCGACCAAGGTCTGCCGCCCGATGGGCACCGGCCCGAACGAGCGCGGCCTGTCGCGCAAGCACATCCTGGCCTCGGTCGACGCCTCGCTGCGGCGGCTGCAGACCGACTACATCGACCTGCTGCAGATCCACCGCTGGGATTACGAGACGCCGATCGAGGAAACGCTCTCGGCCCTGAACGACGTGGTGCGCGCCGGCAAGGTCCGCTACCTGGGCGCCTGCACGGTTTTCGCGTGGCAGTTGGCGAAGGCGAACTTCATCGCCCGCGCGCACGGCTGGGAAGAATTCGTCAGCCTGCAATGCCACCTGAACCTGGTCTATCGCGAGAACGAACGCGAGGCGATGCCCTATTGCGCCGACGCCGGCATCGGCGTGCTCGCCTACAGCCCGCTCGCCCGCGGCCTGCTCTCCAAGGGCAAGGCGAGCTGGGAGGAGAAAGCGACTCCGCGTGGACAGGCCGACCACCTGAACGACGTCTACTACGGCCGCGACGACTACGTCGTGGCCGACCGGGTCCAGGAAGTGGCCGCCGCGAAGGGCTGCGCCGCGGCGCACGTCGCCCTCGCGTGGACGCTGCGCAAGCCGCCGGTCGTCTCCGCGATCGTCGGTCCGAGCCGGGTCGAACACCTGCGTGATCTCGTCGAGGGCCTGCGGACGACGCTGGGCGACGACGAAGTGCGCTACCTCGAAGAGGCCTACCGCCCGAAGGAGAACAACATGATGTAGCGCCCGGGCCCGGCGCCTGACGAGAGCAACCCGCGGGCGACAAGCACCGCTGCCACCAGCCCCCGAGGAGACATTCGTGAAAGCTATTTTGTTCGTCGCTGCGGCGACCACTTTTTCCGTCGGCGCCACCGCGCAGTCGAACGTGACCATGTACGGACTGATCGACATGTCGGTCAATTACGCGCACTTCAACGCCAACGGCACGAAGCCGTCGCAGCACCTCACGACCGTGAGCAACGACGCCTCGCGTCTGGGCTTTCGCGGCAGCGAGGACCTGGGCGGCGGCATGCAGGCCTATTTCAAGCTGGAAAGCGGCGTCTCGCTGGACACCGGCTCGTCGACCAGCGCGACCCAGTTCTTCAATCGGGAAAGCTATGTCGGCCTCGGCGACAAATCGCGGGGATGGGTTCAGTTGGGCAGCCAGTTCACGCCGACCATCTGGACCTCGGGCAAGGTCGATCCGTTCGCCCGCTTCGGGCTCGGCGCCATCCTGGGAATCCTGCAGGGGCCGCCGCGGGGCTGGGCCGTCACCTTCAACAACGCGGTCCAATACCTGACGCCCGATTTTTATGGGCTTTCCGGCAAGCTGATGGTGGCAGCCGGAGAAGGTGCGGTCACCGGCCGCAGCTACGCCGCGTCCGCCGAATACACGCGCGGGCCGCTCTACCTGGCCATCAACTACGACGCGCCCAAGACGAGCGCGGCGTCCGTGGGCCTGACCGGAGACGCGGTGCAGAGCAAGACCTTCTCGGCCGGCGCGACCTACGATTTCGGGGTCGTGAAGCTGGCCGGCTGGTACCAGACGAACCGCATCGAGAACCTGCCCAACGTCAACGGCTACATGGCCGGCATCACGGTGCCGGCCGGCACCGGCGAGATCCGCGCGTCGTATACGCACCGCAGCCAGCTCAATGCCGATGCGAGCCAATCGGCGCTCGGTTACTACTACTTCATGTCCAAGCGCACCTGGCTGTTCGGCCAGATCGGCCGGCTCAACAACTCCGGCACCGCGGCGTTCGGGCTCGGCCCGGCGCGCCTCGAAGAGGCCGCGGCCGGCGTGCTCAACGGCGGGCGCGACATCACCGGGCTCCAATTGGGCATCCGGCACTTCTTCTGAGATTTTCTTCTGAGATTGGAACGGGCAATGCGTGACGAAGACGAGTGGAAGGTTCGGGTCGACCTGGCGGCGTGTTTCCGCCTGGTCGCGATGTTCGGCTGGGACGACCTGATCTCGTCCCGCATCACGGCCCGCGTGCCGGGCGAGAACGAGCACTACCTGCTGAACCCGTTCGGCCTGCTCTACGAGGAGATGACGGCGTCCTGCCTGATCAAGGTCGACCGCCAGGCCCGGCCGGTTCAGCCCACCACGGGGGAAATCAACCCGGAAGGGTTCGTGCCGATGATCGCGCTGCACGACGCGCGCCCCGACGTCAATTGCGTGCTGCACACCCACACGCTGCACGGCACCGCGCTGTCGATCCAGGCCGAGGGCCTGCAGCCGCTGACCCAGATTTCGCTGTTCGATATCGGCTACCACCCGTACGAAGGCTATCCACTGCGCGAAGCGGAGAAGCAGCGGCTTAGGACCCACCTCGGCGACGCCGACGCGATGGTCATGCAGGCGCACGGCCTCGTCACCGTCGGCGAAACGGTGGCCGACGCGTTCCTGACGATGCGCCGCCTGGAGCTGGCCTGCCAGATCCAGTTGCTGGCCCAGAGCGGCGGCGCCCGGCTGATGCCGATCTCCAAGGAGGCGATCGACTACATCCACGGCCCGGCCCGCGTGAATACGGTGTCGACGAAGGGGCCGCGGCTCGGCTGGCAGGCCCTGCTTCGGCGCCTGGACCGGATCTACCCGGGCTACGACGCCTAGGGCAGTGTTGCAACAATGACTCAGGAGACTCTGATGACCAACCGACGCCAACTGCTCGCCGCGATGGCCGCCAGCACCTTTGCCCCCGCCCTCGTCCGGGCCGCCGACGCGTTCCCGAGCAAGCCGATCCGCATCATCGCCGGCTTCTCGCCCGGCCAGGGCTCGGACCTGGCCGCGCGCCGGATCGCGGTCGATCTTTCCGAACTGCTGAAGACACCGGTGATCGTCGACAACCGCGTCGGCGCCGGCGGGCAGATCGCCAACAGCTTCGTCGCGAAGGCCGACCCGGACGGCTACACCCTGCTGATGGGCTCCGCGGGCGCCGTCTCCACCGCGGCCGCGTTCTACGGCGCCAAGATGCCGATCGACGTGCAAAAGGACCTGGCGCCCGTCTGCACCATCCTCAGGCTCTCGCAGAACCTGATCACCAGCAAGCTGTACAAGCCCCAGAGCTTCGCCGAATTCATCGCGGACGTGAAGGCCCGGCCGCACAAGGTCTCATACGGCTCGCCGGGTTTCGGCACGACCGCGCACCTGGCGATGGAGTATTTGGCCGCCACCGCGAAGCTGGATCTGGTGCACATCCCGTACAAGGGCAATCCGCCGGTCTACACCGACCTGATGTCGGGCCGGGTCTCGGCGATGTTCGACAACACGACCGGCTCGCTGCCCTTCCTGCAGGCCGGCCAGGTCAACATGCTGGCCGTCGGCAGCCCGGAGCGCCTGCCGCTGTTCCCGAAGGTGCCGACCGTCGCCGAATCCGGCTTTCCGGGCTTCGACGCGCGGGCCTGGACCGGCTTCATGGCGCCGGCCGGAACGCCGCCCGAGGTCGTGAAGAAGATCAACGACGCGGTCGCCCAGATCGTCGTGAATCCCGAATTCGTCAAGTGGGCGGTCAACTTCGGCGCCGAGATCTTCTACTCCGATCCGAAGCAGTTCGCGCCGTATCTGAAAAACGAAATCACCCGCTGGACCGACATCGTCCACCAGGCCGGCATCAAACCCGAATAGCGCTCGCAAAGGCTCCCATGAACAACGCTGCTCGAATCCCCGACCATTCGGTCCAAGGGCACGGCGACACGACCGTGTTCCTGCTGCACGGCGCGTACGGCGCGAAGGAATACTGGTGGTACGTGATCCAGGCGCTGGTCGCCCGCGGCCTGCGCGTCGTCGCGTGGGACGCGCCCGGCTACGGCGTCAGCGAAGTGGCGCCCCATCCCGACATGGCGTATTTCGCGCGCGCCTTCGCCAGCCTGTTCGAGCGCCATCGGACCGCCCGCAACGTGCTGCTCGGCCACAGCATGGGCGGCGTCGCGGTGCAGAAGTTCTGCCAGCTCTGTCCGGGCGGCGTCGATGCGATCGTGTTGTCGGCGACGATGCACACCTTCAATCATTCGGGGCCCGAGTGGCAGGAGCGCTTTCTGCGCGAGCGCGTCGCGCCGCTCACCGCCGGCAAATCGATCGCCGAATACGCGCCGGCGCTGCTGCGCTCGATGATGGGCCCCGGCGCCGCCGGCCCGGGCATCGAGCTCGTGATCGAGAACATCAAGCGCATGAACCCGCTGGCCTTCCAGGCCGCGATCGGGGCGCTGTCGCGCTATGACGAGCCGGCCAATCTCGACGCGATCACCGCGCCGACGCTGTGCATCGCCGGCAGCCTGGACGAGACCTGCCCCGCGCGGGTCATGAAGATCATGGCCGACCGGCTGGGCGAGCGCGGCGAGTTCATCGCGATGGACGGCGTCGGGCATTTCGGCTGGGCCGAGCGGCCGCAAGAATACAACCGGCACGTGTTCGAATTCCTCGATCGGCGGCTCGCCGAGGGGCGCCGGCCCAGCTGAAGCGGCGCGGCCGGCCGCCGTCGGTGCGCGGCGCTCAGTGCTTCTTCGCGAGGATCGCCTCGATCTCGTCCATGATCAGGTTCATCCGCGCGAACAGCGCCCGGTACGGCGCGGGCGTCGCGAGGTCGACGCCGGCGGCCTTCACCAGTTCATACGGGTCGTTCGAGCCGCCCGCGCGCAGCATCGCGAGGTAGCGGGCCAGCGCCGCCTGGTCGCCGCTGCCGACCTGCCGGGCGAACAGCTGGCTCGCGGCGATCGAGGTCGCGTACTGGTAGACGTAGAACGAGTTGTAGAAGTGCGGGATGTAGGCCCACTCGGTGCAGTAGGCGTCGTCGATCTTCACGACGCCGGCGTCGCTGCCGTGGTGGCGCTTCAGGATGGCGCAGTAGGTCTTGGTCAGCACGTCGCCGGTGACCGGCTCGCCGCGGTCGGCGAGCGTGTGGATGGCGCGCTCGAACTCGGCGAACATCGCCTGGCGGAAGAAGGTGCCGCGCAAGGCCTCGAGCGCGTGGCCCAGGTAGTACAGGCGCTCGTCGTCGGTCTTCGCGCTCTCGAGCATGCGGTCCAGCAGCAGGTTCTCGTTGAAGGTCGACGCGATCTCGGCGGTGAAGATCGCGTAGTGCGCCGTCTCGAAAGGCTGCGCGTGGTTCGCGAGGTACGAGTGCATCGCGTGGCCCCATTCGTGCGCCAGCGTCGTGACCGAATCGTAGTCGTCGGTGTAGTTCATCAGCACGACCGGATGGACGTCGTACGCGCCGCCGTCGGCATGCGCGCCGGACTGCTTGCGCGGGCGCGGGTAGGCGTCCATCCAGCGGCTGTCGAAGCCGGTTTTCATCGTCTGGACGTAGTCGGCGCCGAGCGGCGCGACCGCCTCCAGCGTCAGCTGCTTGGCCGTCGCGAGCGGAAATTTGAAATCGCCGTGCACGAGCGGCGGGTAGATGTCGTAGTAGGCCATCTCCGTCACGCCCAGCATCTTCGCGCGCAGCCTGAAATAACGGTGCAGCGTCGGCAGGTTCGCGTTGGTCTGCGCGATCAGCGTGTCGATCACGGCGACCGGGACGTGGCGGGCGTCGAGCGCGCGCGTGATGGAATCGGGGTAGCGGCGCACCTCGGCGTGGACCTTGTCCTGCTTGAGCTGCGCGTACAGCGTCACGCCGAAGGTGCGCTCGTAGGTCTTGAAGGTCGCGAAGAAGGCGTCCATGATGCGCTTGCGGTCGTCGCGGTTCGCGACCTCGCGGTACGTCGTGTAGCCCGTCGGGTCGAGCGTGACGTCTTCGCCGCTCGACAATTTCAGCATCGGCCACGGGATGTCGGCGTTCGTCAGGATCGAGAACGCGGCCTGGCCGGCGCCGTCCATCAGGCCGAACTTCGCGATCAGCGCCTCGCCGTCGCCGTCCAGCGTGTGCGGTGCCGCGCGCAAGATGCGCTCGAGCGGGAAGCGGTGCACCGCGAGCGCCGCGTCCTGCGCGAGGAATTGGCGGATCTTCGCTTCGCCGAGCCCGAGGACTTCCGGGTCGAAGAAGGCGCTCGCCTCGTCGAGCCTGCTCTCGAGCAGGTCGGCGCGCTGGCCGAGGCCGAGACTCGCCGGCACGCCGGTGTCCTCGGCGAGCTTCTCGCCGGCGAAGGTGCCGAGGCGGTACAGGCGCTTGCTCATGTCGGCGCGCAGGTCCAGGCACTCGCGCAGGCGTGCGGCGCTGTCGCCGAGCCGACCCTTGCAGCGCGCGAGTTCGGCGAATTGCGATTCGAGCCGGGCCGCGTCGGCGTCCCAGGCGGCTTGGGTCGCGTAGATGTCGGCGAGGTTCCAGCGGTCTTCGACGGCGTCGGCGCGCGCGGCACCGGTCGCGATCAGGGTGGCATACAGTATCGCGATCAGGCGCAGGCGCATCGGAAACTCCGAGAAAGACAGGCCGCGCGATTCTAGGATCGGCGCCAGAGCGAAATCAGCCCTAGCATCGCAACATGAGCGCACTTCCTCCCAGAACCCAGCCGATCATCTCGGTCGCCAAGGTCTCCAAGTTCTACGGCACCGGCTTCCAGGCCCTGGCCGACATCAACCTCGAGGTCCGCGAGGGCGAGATCCTCGCGCTGCTCGGCCCGAACGGCGCCGGCAAGACGACGCTGATCGGGCTGATCTGCGGCATCGTGAAGCTGAGCCAGGGCAGCGTGAAGGTCGCCGGCCACGACATCGTCGCCGACTACCGCCAGGTGCGCTCCATCATCGGGCTGGTGCCGCAGGAGCTCACCACCGACGCGTTCGAGACCGTCTGGGCGACGGTCTCGTTCAGCCGCGGCCTGTTCGGCAAGCCGCCTAGCCCGGCGCACATCGAGAAGGTCTTGCGCGACCTCTCGCTGTGGGACAAGCGCGACAGCAAGATCATGACGCTGTCGGGCGGCATGAAGCGCCGCGTGATGATCGCCAAGGCGCTCTCGCACGAGCCGCGCGTGCTGTTCCTGGACGAGCCGAGCGCCGGCGTCGACGTCGCGTTGCGCAAGGACATGTGGGCGATGGTGCGCACCCTGCGCGAATCCGGCGTGACGATCGTGCTGACCACGCACTACATCGAGGAGGCCGAGGACATGGCCGACCGCGTCGGCGTGATCAGCCAGGGCAAGATCGTGCTGGTCGAGGACAAGGCGACCTTGATGCAAAAGCTCGGCAAGAAGCAGCTCGCGCTGCACCTGCAGCAGCCGCTCGCGCAGATCCCCGACAGCCTCGCACCGCACCGCCTGAGCATGAGCGCCGACGGCACCGAGCTGAACTACGTCTACGACCCGCGCGGCGCGCCGGACGCCGTCGCGGCACTGCTCGACGACCTGAACCGCGCGGGCGTGCGGCTGAAGGATTTGCACACCACGCAGAGCTCGCTCGAAGACATCTTCGTCAGCCTGGTCCAGGAGGCACGATGATGACCGGCATCAACACGCACGCGATCCGCGCGATCTACCGCTTCGAGATGGCGCGCACCTGGCGCACGATCACGCAAAGCATCATCTCGCCGGTGCTGTCGACGGCACTGTACTTCGTCGTGTTCGGCTCGGCGATCGGCTCGCGCATCGCGCAGATCGGCGACGTCAGCTACGGCGCGTTCATCGTGCCCGGGCTGATCATGCTGTCGGTGCTGACGCAAAGCATCTCGAACGCGTCGTTCGGGATCTATTTTCCGAAGTTCACCGGCACGATCTACGAGCTGCTGTCGGCGCCGATCTCGCACCTGGAGATCGTGTTCAGCTATGTCGGCGCGGCGGCCACCAAATCGGTGATCGTCGGCTTGATCATCCTGGCGACCGCGAGTTTATTTGTGCCGCTGCACATCGCGCACCCGGTCTGGATGCTGTTGTTCCTGGTGCTGACGGCGGTGACCTTCAGCCTGTTCGGCTTCATCATCGGGATCTGGGCCGACGGCTTCGAGAAGCTGCAGTTGATCCCGATGCTGATCGTGATGCCGCTGACCTTCCTCGGCGGGCCGTTCTATTCCATCAGCATGCTGCCGCCGCTGTGGCAGAAGCTGTCGATGCTGAACCCGTCGGTGTATTTGATCAGCGGGTTCCGGTGGAGCTTCTTCGGCATGTCCGAGATGCACATCGGCATCAGCTTCTCGGTGACGCTCGCGTTCTTCTTCATCTCGCTGTGGATCGCGACGTGGATCCTGAAGACCGGCTGGCGCCTGCGGGTTTGAGGGCCCCCTCTCCCGCTTGCGGGAGAGGGCTGGGGTGAGGGACAGCGCAGTCAGCGCTGAAATGGCGGGCGCTGCGTCTTGCGCCGCCACGCGAGCGCGGGCAGCCGCAGCACGAATTCGAGCATCAGGCGCAGGTGCATCCAGGTCAACAGGACGTTGTCCCGCCCGTAGCGAAAATGCGAGACGCCGCCCTCCTCCGCCGTCAGGTACTTGACCGGCGCCGCCACGTTCAACGGCTTGACGCCGCGCCACGCGAGGCGCACGACGGCCTCGGTGTCGAAGTCGAAACGGCGCATCCAGGGCTGGCGCTTCATCACCGCGATCAGCGCCTCGATCGGGTAGACGCGAAAGCCGTACAGCGAATCGTCGATCCCGGCGCCCAGCGTCTCCAGGTTGGTCCACCAGTTCGACACGCGCCGGCCGCGCACCCGCAGCAGCGGCGCCGAGGCGTCGAAGACCGGGCGGCCGAGCACCATCGCCTCGGGCCGCGCGATCGAGGCCAGCATGAAGGTCTCGATCAACTCGGCCGGGTGCTGGCCGTCGGAATCCATCGTCAGCGCATGCGTGAAACCGGCCGCGCGCGCGGCGTTCAGCCCGTGCAGCACGGCCGCGCCCTTGCCGCCGTTGTGCGGCAGCGCGATCAGCTGCAGGCCCGGATCGGTGGCGACCATCTCGCGCAGCGCCGCGGGCGTGCCGTCGGTGCTGCCGTCGGTCACGACCCAGACCGGGTTCCAGTGCGCGCGCGCGGCCCGGACCGTCTCGAAGACCTGCGGGCCGGTGTTGTAGCTGGGGATCAGCACCAGGTGCGTCGTCGAGGCTTTCATCGAGGGCTCACGCGGTCTTTTTCTTCTTTTTCAATTCGGTCGCGAAATAGGTCTCCAGCCGCCGCAGCATGCCGTGGTGGTCGGCCTCGGGCGCGAAGCGGCGGCCGAGCCGCACGCGAAACACGACGGGGAACTCCGGCGGGCGCCAGATCGGCCAGCCCTTGCCGAGGTAGGGCGAGCCGGTCTCGATGAACACCGTCTGGATCGGCACCTGGGCCATGTGGGCGAGCAGCGTGACGCCGGGGCGGAACGCGTTGATCGGCGGCTCCACGGTGCGCGTGCCCTCGGGGAACAGCACCAGCTGGCCGCCGGCCCGCAGGTTCTCGACCGCGCCGCGGACCATCCCGCGCGGCGGCTCGTTGCGGATGTAGCGCGCGAGCCGCGCGCCGCCGGCCAGGAACGGGTTGCGCATCAGGCTCGCGCGCATGATGCAGATGCCGCGCGGCACGCGCGCGACGATCAGCAGCGCGTCCAGCATGCTCGGGTGGTTCGCGGCGATGATCAGCCCGGCGTCGAAGCTCAGCGCGTCGAGCGCGGTGTAGTCGATGCGCATCAGGCCCAGCCACTGCGCACAGGCCCAGAAACCGCGGTAGACCGACGAGATCGCCGCGCGCCCGACGATCGTGCCCTGGCGGCGCGACAGCAGCGGGTAGAGCAGCATCGAGACGAGGTTCCACGTCAGCGACATCGCGCCCAGGTGCAGCAGCATCACGTAGAACAGGAGGCTCTTGAACAGGCGCCTGGCGAATGCCAGTGCCGGGTTCATTCGCCGCTGTTCACGAGCTCGGACGATGTTTTCAATATCCACGAGATGCCGAAGCCGAAGCTCACTGCCGATTGACGCCGCACCAGCGGGCTGTCGTCGAACGCCGCGCCATGCAGCGTGTCGTAGCGCACGAAGCCGCCGACCCACATGTTGCCGAAGCGGCGCGAGGTCGCCGCGAGCGCCTGCCAGCCGCCGTAGCCGCCATGCGCCTGGTAGGCCGGGCGATCGGGCGTCGCGTAGATCGCATCGACGCTGTAGAAGTGCTGCTGGTACTTGCGATCGGCGAACAGCGGGCCGGTCAGCAGGCCCAGGTCCCAACCGCCGGCGACGCCGGCCAGATCCAGGTTGAGGTTGGGCGAGAAGGTCATGCCGATGTATTCCGGCGAGCGCTGCACCGTCACCGCGCCGCGCACCGGCAGGCGCAGGTCGAGCTTCCAGTGCGCCGCGCGCGAGCCGGCCAGCGTGAGGTTCAGGTTCGGCCCGATCTCGACGACCGCCGGCAGGTCGGGCATGCCCTGGCGCGCCCGGTTGTCGGAGCTGCTCGTCGGCGTCGATGCGGCCAGGCTCACGTCGACCTTGACGCGGTCGGTGTCGAACAGCAGCGCGCGCGCGCCGTCGCGGTCGGCCTTCAGCCAGGTGCCGCGGTAGACGAAGTACGGCACCGGCAGCACGTAGCCGTGGTTCTGGTCGGAGCCGCGGTAGTCCGGCACGCGCAGGCCGGCGACGCCGACGCCGAGCTCCCACAGCGGCTTGGGCGTCGGCGGCTTGACGTCGGCGTCGACGTCGGGGCCGGCCTGGACCGGGCCCTCGGCCTGCGCGGGTGTGCCGCAGAGCGCCGCGAGCAGCGCGGCCGTGCAAGCAGGGATGCAAGCCGGCGCGCGAGTGGGCGGGCGACAGAATGAAAAGAACGGTCGGAACATCATCTTGAATCCGGGCGGCGGGAAATGCCATGCGCTTCGATCTCGACCAGCAGGTCGGCGCGGCAGATGTCGGCGTGCAGGTAGATCGCCTCCCGCGCGGCCGGCTGGGCCGCCCCAATGGACTGTTCGAAGACCTCGCGCACGGCAGCGAGGTCGGCGGCGACGCGGACGTACAGCGTGTAGTTCAGCGCCTCGGCCGGGAACGGCAGCCCCGCGCGTTCGGCCGCGACCGCGCGCACCGCGGCAATGTTGGCGAGGCTCTCAGCCGTTTGGCGCCGCACGTCGCCCGCATGCAGCGTCGCGTGGCCGACGATGCTCGCGGTGCCGGAGATGAACAGCGCGGTGCGCGTGGCGTCCAGCTCGGCGAGCGCGGCGCGCGAGAAGGTCGGGCTGCGCGGGCCGTAGGCCTCGGGATAGCGGTAGGCGCTGACCTGGCGCGGGTTCTCGATCGGCAGCGGGGGCCGGCGCCCGGCCAGGAAGTAGACGCGCAACGGGCCGCCCGGCGTGCCCAGCGCGCAGGCCGCCGGCGCGCCGTCGAAGGCGCTGCGCCCGGCGTCCAGAAAGGCCTGCTGGCGGCCGACGTTGAACTGCCGGTAGCGCTCGGCGCCGCCGCCGTCGGCGTTGATCGCGGGGAAGTAGTTCCACAGCCGCAGCGGATGCGGACTGGCGCTGCGGGCGAGGACTTCGAAGACGTCCGCATACGCGCGCCGGCCGGCCGCCTGCATGCCGCCGACGCTCGCGTCGTCGACTTCGGCGCAGCCGTAGAGCCACTCGCCCTCGCTGGCGAAGCGCACGCAGCCGTGCCGCGCGAACTCCGCCTCGTCGGCGCTCCTCGCATCTGCAGCGGCAGCGGCGAACCAGTGATCGGGCTCGGCACCCGCCAGCCGCAGCGCGCCGGGATCGGGCCGCAGGCGGTGCAGGATCGAGGGCCGATCGTCATCGGTGCGATGACCGGCGCGATCTTCGGTGCGACCGTCGGTGCGAACCTCGGCTTTTGCCGCCCGGCTGGCGAGCGTCACGACGCGCCGGCCTCGACGTCGCGGATGTTGACGCGCCGGCGCCTCCAGGCCCGCAGCGTGCGGCCGAGATGGCCGAGCGAGACGAGGTAGTACAAGCCCTTCATCGCGCGGATCGCGCCCCAGATCGGCGTGCTGCCGTAGATGTCGCCGGCCAGCAGCGACAGCAGCGCCTCCTTGACGCGCAACGGGTTGCCCGGCGCCATGAAGAACTCGCGCATCGTCGGGTTCGTGACGCGGAAGATGAACCAGGAGAACTCGCGCGGCCCGTGCCGCAGGCGCTTGTCGAAGCGCGCGCGGGCTGCGGCGTACTCGCGCGGCCGCTGCAGCGCCGTCTCGACGACGCCTGCGCCGTCGAAGGCGCTTTGCATCGCGAGGTAGACGCCGCTGGAGAACACCGGGTCGATGAACGCGAACGCATCGCCCAGCATCAGGTAGCGCTCGCCGCTGCTGCGGGTGCTGCTGTAGGCGTAGTTGCCGGTCGCGTAAACGGCGTCGTCGACGAGGACGGCGCCTTCGAGCCGCCTGGCCAGCTCGGGGCACAGCGCGATCGTCTCGCGGAAGAACGCCGGCAGCGGCTTCTTGTGGCGCGATTTCAGGTAGTAGGGCCAGCAGACCGCGCCGATGCTGGTCGTGCCGTCGGCCAGCGGGATGAACCAGAACCAGCCGTGGTCGAACCACATGATGGTGATGTTGCCTTCGAGCTTGCCCTCCAGGCGCTGGGCGCCGGTGAAGTGGCCGTACAGCGCGGAGCTGTTGTGGCGCGGGTTCTTCTCCTTGCACTTGAACTGGTTCGCGAGCAGCGTGTCGCGGCCCGAGGCGTCGATCAGGAAGCGCGTGCGCCAGGTCCGGTGCGCGCCGTCGTCGAGTTCCACCTGGACGGTGGCGCCGTCGGCATCGAACGCGACGCCGCGCACCTGATGGCCTTCGAGCGTGCGGGCGCCCTTCTCGGCCGCGTTGCGGAACAGGATCTCGTCGAACTCCGAGCGCCGCACCTGCCACGCGTAGGGCATGCTCTTGTCCCAGGCGTCGGCGAACTCGACGAAGCTGCGGTGCGCGTGGTCGGGCGAGACGAACTCGACGCCCCACTTGGGCATGCCGATGCGCTCGACCTGCTCGCGCAGGCCCAGTTTGTCGAGCAGCTGCACATTCGCCGGCAGCAGCGATTCGCCGATGTGAAAGCGCGGGTGATGGGCCTTTTCCATCACGACCACGTCGTGCCCGCGCTCGGCCAGCAGCGCGGCGATCGTCGCGCCGGCCGGCCCGCCGCCGACGACGAGAACGTCGCAGGCAAATGCGGTCTGAGGCGGGCTGGAAGCAGGCGGGTTCATCGCGGGCGAATTGTATCGCCCGCCCCTGCCCCCACTCAGCTGTTGCGCCAGACCCGAAAAAGCTACTCGCCGAGGTAAGCGGCGCGCACTTTCGGGTCGTTCAGCAAGGCCTTGGCCTCGCCGGTCATCGTGACTTCGCCGGAATCCATCACGTAGCCGCGCGAGGCGAGCTGCAGCGCGCGGCTGGCGTTCTGCTCGACCAGCAGCACCGTGGTGCCGCGGCTGTGGATGTCGTTGACGACCTCGAAGATCTTGTCGACCATGATCGGCGACAAGCCCATCGACGGCTCGTCCAGCAGCAGCACCTTCGGCTGCGCCATCAGCGCCCGCCCCATCGCGAGCATCTGCTGCTCGCCGCCGCTCATCGTGCCGGCGAGTTGATTCCGCCGCTCCTTCAGGCGCGGGAAGATCGCGAAGACCTTGTCGATGTCGACCAGGATCTGGGCGTTGTCGTTGCGGATGAACGCGCCCATCTGCAGGTTCTCGGTGATCGTCATGCGCGTGAAGGTGCCGCGGCCTTCCGGCACCATCACGAGGCCCTGCTTGACGAGGTCCCAGGGGCCCTGGCCCTTGATCGACTTGCCGAGGTATTCGATGTCGCCGCCGACCGAGGGTTGGATGCCGGTGACGGCCTTCAGCGTCGTCGTCTTGCCGGCGCCGTTCGCGCCGATCAGGCTGACGAGCTCTCCTTCGTGCACTTCGAACGTGACGCCCTTGACGGCCTGGATGCCGCCGTACGCGACCTTCAGCCCGGTGACCTTCAGCAGAGTGGTGCTCATGGTGTCGTGATCCTCAGTGTTTGTCGCCGGCACCGAGGTAGGCCTCGATCACCTTCTCGTTCTTCTGGACTTCGGCCGCCGTGCCTTCGGCGATCTGCTTGCCGTAGTCCAGCACCGTGAGCCGGTCGCACAGGCCCATCACGAGCTTCACGTCGTGCTCGATCAGCAGGATCGTGCGGCCGTCTTTTCGAATCTGGTCGATCAGCTCGCGCAGCACGACCTTCTCGCTCGCGTTCATGCCGGCGGCGGGCTCGTCCAGCGCAATCAATTTTGGGTCGGTCGCCAGCGCGCGGGCGATTTCCAGGCGGCGTTGGTCGCCATAGCTCAAGGTGCGCGCCTTGTAGGACGCGAAACGGCCGATGCCGACGTAATCGAGCAGCTCTTGCGCGCGCTTGGCGATCGCGGCCTCCTCGGCCTTGAAGCCGGCGGTGCGGAACACCGCGCCGACCAGGCCGGAGCTCGTGCGCACATGACGGCCGACCATCACGTTCTCGAGCGCCGTCATCTCGGCGAACAGGCGGATGTTCTGGAAGGTGCGCGCGATGCCGGCCTTCGCGACGTCGTGCACCGCGGTCGGTTGATAGGGCTTGCCGCCCAGCTCGAAGCTGCCCGAGTCGGGCGTGTAAAGACCGGTCAGCACGTTGAAGAAGGTCGTCTTGCCGGCGCCGTTCGGGCCGATCAGACCGTAGACCTGGCCCTTCAGGATCGTGATGCCGACCTCGGACAAGGCCTGCAGCCCGCCGAAGCGCTTGGAGACACCCGCGACTTTGAGAATGGTTTCGCTCATGGTGGGGCTCCTTACTTCACGTCAGGCACGATCGAGCTGACCGTCGGCGGAATCTGCTCGCCCGGCTCGAGGTGCAGGTGCGGGTTCACCGGCAGCGAATCGGGCGTCACGTCGCCGCCATGCTCCGGCGACGGCCACAGGCCGCGCGGGCGCGACAGCATGATGCCGATCATCGCGAGCGCGACCAGCAGCTGGCGCAGGATCGAGGCATCGAGCCGGCCGCCGGTCATCG
The DNA here is from genome assembly GCA_036500445.1 of Burkholderiaceae bacterium. Taxonomy (GTDB): domain Bacteria; phylum Pseudomonadota; class Gammaproteobacteria; order Burkholderiales; family Burkholderiaceae_C; genus LMDS01. The sequence goes on from DASYCA010000475.1 coordinate 15,936, forward strand.
CCTGCAGCGGGCCGGCAACGTAGCGCAGCACCTCGGGCAGCGCCGACAGCAGCAGCGCGCCGACGATCACGCCCGGCAGGTGGCCGATGCCGCCGAGCACCACCATCGCGACGATGATGACCGACTCCTGCAGCGAGAACGACTCCGGCGAGATGAAGCCCTGGAAGCTCGCGAACATCGCGCCCGAGACGCCGCCGAAGGTGGCGCCCATGCCGAACGCGAGCAGCTTCAGGTTGCGGGTGTTGATGCCCATCGCCTTCGCGGCGATCTCGTCCTCGCGGATCGCCATCCAGGCGCGGCCGATGCGGCTGCGCTCCAGGCGGTAGCAGACCAGGATCGCGATCAGCACGAGTGCGAGGAACAGGTAGTAGTAGTTCGTGACCTTCGGGAAGTCGATGCCGAACAGCGTCTGCGTCTTGCCGAAGTGGATGCCGAACATCGAGATGTCGTCGATCCCGGTGATGCCCTTCGGGCCGTTCGTGATGTTGATCGGCGCGTCCAGGTTGTTCATGAACACGCGCACGATCTCGCCGAAGCCGAGCGTCACGATCGCGAGGTAGTCGCCTCGCAGCTTCAAGGTCGGCGCCCCGAGCAGCACGCCGGCGCCGCCGGCGAGCACCGCGCCGAGCGGGATGACGACCCACCACGGCGTGTGCAGCCCGTTCGGGAACATCGCGGCGATCGCCGGGAAGGTGTCGGTCAGCTGGCTCGACGCGAGCAGCCCGAACATGTAGGCGCCGACCGCGTAGAACGCGACGTAGCCCAGGTCCAGCAGGCCGGCGAAGCCGACCACGATGTTCAGGCCGAGCGCCAGCAGCACGTACAGCAGCGCGATGTCGATGATGCGGACCCAGGCGTTGCCGAACAGCTGCACGATGACCGGCAGGATCAGCAGCGCCACCAGGGCCACGACCCAGGTGCTGGTCTTGGTCTTCTTTGCGGTAGTCATGATGTTCAGGCTCCCGTCAGGTTAGGCGCGATCCGCGACACGCTCGCCGAGCAGGCCCTGCGGGCGCAGCGTCAGCATGATGATCAGCACGATGAAGGCGAAGATGTCCTGGTAGTTGCTGCCCAGCACGCCGCCGGTCAGCGCGCCGATGTAGCCGCCGCCGAGGGCCTCGATCAGGCCGAGCAGCACGCCGCCGACCATCGCGCCGGCAAGGTTGCCGATGCCGCCGAAGACCGCCGCGGTGAAGGCTTTCAGGCCCGGCGTGAAGCCCATCGTGTGCTGCACCGTGCCGTAGTTGGCCGCGTACATCACGCCGGCCAGCGCGGCCAGCGCGGCGCCGATCACGAAGGTCGCCGAGATGATGTGGTCGGGCTGCACGCCCATCAGGCCGGCGACGCGCGGGTTCTCGGCCGTCGCCCGCATCGCGCGGCCGAGCTTGGTCTTGTTGACGAGGTACATCAGCCCGGACAAGGTCAGCGCGGTGACGACCAGGATCAGGATCTGGATGTTGTTGATGACCGCGCCGCCGATGTTGTAGGGCTCGCTCGGCAGCAGGATCGGGTAGGACTTGTAGTTGGGCTTCCAGATGATCATCGCCAGCGTCTGCAGCAGCAGGCTCATGCCCATCGCGGTGATCAGCGGCGCCAGGCGCGGCGCGTTGCGCAGCGGGCGGTAGGCGATCTTCTCGATCGTGTAGTTCAGCGCGCAGCAGACGATGATCGCGGCGATCAGGCTGATCAGCAGCAGCAGCCAGCCGGGCAGCCCGGCGTCCTGCAGCGCGACGACGACCGTCCAGCTGGTGAGCGCGCCCACCATCAGCACCTCGCCGTGCGCGAAGTTGATCAGGTTGATGATGCCGTAGACCATCGTGTAGCCGAGGGCCACCAGCGCGTAGACGCTGCCGAGCACCAGGCCGTTGATGATCTGCTGGATGAAGGTGTCCATGCGTTCTCTCTCCTGGCGAATTCCAATTGCCGAGCTTGTTTGTTCCGTGCCACCGGCAGTAGCAATAATCCGGCCACCGAAGCGTCCGCACGGGCGACTTCGACGCCCGACGGGGCTCGAGCGCAGCGGATTCTATGAGTGCGAAAACGCACGCCCGACTCTGACTTACCCGATGACAAGCGGGTCAATAGCTGTCAGGGGATACGCGTTTTCCGGACTCGGGCGCGTCTTTGTCGAGCCTGCGCCGCTCGCGCAGCTTCTCGCTGATACGGATTTCCAGGGCGCGCTCGACCGGCGCATGGAACGATGCCGAATCGACATCGCCCGGCCGGTCGTTCTCGCCCGCCGCGAACCCGTCCGGCTCGTCGTGGGCCTAGCGATAACCCTTGCCGTCTTCCAGGCCCTTCATCAGGGCGGTCGGCGCATTGCGCAGGCGCAGCGGCACCGTGCGCGCGCCGCCCTTCTTGACGAAGGCGACGGCCGCGTTGTCCGGTTTGTACGCACAGACATCCCCGGCTCTCACGAGCCGGGGATTTTTCGCGACCAGACTCTCTTATTTGCCGGGCGAGCCGACAGAGCCGCCGCTGGGATCAGCGGGTTCGGCATACGAACCCAGCACATCGCCCACGTTCGCCGGCACGTAGTTCGGGGTTGACACCGAAACGCCATCCCATACGGCCGAATGACCATCACCGCCGTTCGGGAAAACCGATCCTGCGTGGTTGGCAGCGGCCAGCAGCGCCGGATCACCACCATGAAGCGGATGGATGACAAACGGCGTCCCGTTGCCTTGTGTAGCCGTCAAATCGGTGCCGCCATAGTTCACGGCGGTGACGACATTGCCCGACGCATCATAGACGATCACGGCATCACCACCGCCCAGCCCGATGGCGTTGCTCAGATCACCCGCCAAGTTCACGGTCGCGAAAATCTGAATGTTCGAGTCCACATGCCATGACTTGCCGAAGGCAAGATCGTTGATACCCGGCGTACCCGGCATGACAATAATGCGCTCACCCGCCTTGATCACCGTACCCGCCGGGAACGTCGCCGTGTTGTTCGGATCCGTTGCCGACTCGTGATTGTCGCCCCAGAGCCAGCCCGTGAGATCGATGGGCGAGGCACCGTAGTTGTACAGTTCGAAGAAGTCCTGCTTGCTGGGCTTGCCTGCCTTGTCGGTCGGAAGAGGTCCCAACGCATTTGAATTCACTTCCGTGATCAGAAGCGTGGGTTGGGCCGCGCCTGCTGCCGCGGTCGAGAACGTCTGCACGAGACCCGCAAACGAGTTGCCGTACAGATCCGTGACCGCGCCCTGCGGAATCTTCACCGTGTACGAGCTGCCGGGCTGGAACGGGGTCTTCAGCGTCAGGGTCATGCGGGGGCCACTGAACTGCACCTGCGTGGTGTCGTTCACGTCAACCGACTGCGAGCCTGACCCGCCGTCGATTTCGATGGAGCCCTGACCTGCCTGCACGGCCTCGTTGAAGGTGATGGCATCCGTGGAGCCCGAAACACCGGCGGCGCCATTGGCGGGAGCCATGCTTTCCTCCGCAGGCGCCGTCGTGTCCACGGCGCCAATCGTGGAAAACGAGAACGCCGTTTTGTCCGAGACCGCGGCCGTGCCCGGGAATGTGTTTGCCGGGTACGTGATGCTGTACGTCGTGTTCGCCTGGAGGTAATACTTGGGATGGATCTTCGCCACATTGCCGTTGAACGTGACCTGCGAGTGGTCCGTCACGTCGATGGTCCGCGTGTCCGAACCGTTCGACAGCGTGATTTTTCCTTGGCCAGCCTGTGCGGGGTTGGCAAAGGTCAGGAACAGATTCGAACCAATACCGACATTCGTGGGCCCGGTCGTCGGCTTGAAAATCGTGAGTCCCGGAATCGAGGGGCCCGACGCCTGCTCGCCCGCCAGGTAGATCGTGCCATCGTCGCCCATTGTCACGCCCTCGTTCTGGCCCTTCGGGTCCATGTAGAGGAAGCTCTTGATATTGCCCTG
>DASYCA010000476.1:0-15375 GCA_036500445.1 Burkholderiaceae bacterium
AGCGGGCTCGCCCAGTGCAGCCCGCGCGGCAGGTGATCCGCGGGGCGCGCGATCAGGCCGCAGCGGTACTGGCGGGCCTCGTCGACCCACAGCAGCGCCGCGCAGGCGCCGGTGAAGCGCCGGCTGGCCAGCACCCCGAGCGGACACGGCGCGCTCGCGCAGCAGACCCCGCAGCCGTTGCAGGGTTCACTCACCGCCGGTTTAATCGGCGCGGCGACGTGGAGGTGGATGACTTGGCGCAAGCGCCGATCATCGTGTCGCGCGGGCCGTCGCGATCGGTGGAAGAGTTGGCAAATGCACCCGGAATTCGCCGCGAACCGTGAGCTACTTCTTCTTTCGGCGTGTTGATCCCGAAATCGGGCGAAAGAAATTGCATCATTCCCTGATCCTTCTTCACGCTGCACCGCACCGAGACATCATGGGCACCTGGTCCACCCTCCCCTTCGGAAACGACGACGCGGCCGACTGGGCCTACGAGCTGGACGAACCGAACGACCTCGGGCCGATCCGGCAAGCGATCGCCGGCGTCCTCGCGATCGGCGACGACGCCGAGCTGGAGCTCTTCGAGGCCTCGGCCGCGCTCGCTGCGATCGAGTTGCTGGCCTGCCTGCGCGGCCACCCCGGGGACACCGAAACCTACACCGAAGCGGCCGATGCCTGGCTCAGCGCGACGTCGATCCAGCCGCCGGCCGAGTTGCTGGCCCAGGCCCAGGCCGCGATGACCCGGGTGCTGGCGCAGCGCTCCGAGCTGCGCGAGCTCTGGCAGGACGGCGACGAGTACGCGGACTGGCTCGCCGCGGTCGCGGACCTGCGCGCACGCGTCGCGGCCTGACGAGCGTCAGCGCCTCGCGCGCCGCCGCGGGACTACGCCGCGATGAACTGGCGGAGGCACGCCAATGCGTCGTCCGGGCGGTCGCGCCACACGCCATGGCCGCAGCCCTCGAAACGCGCGAAGGTCACCCGCTGCGCGGGCAGCGCGTTCGCGATGTCCTGCGCGTCTTCGAGCGGGCAGACCGGATCGAGCTCGCCCGCGAGCACGAGCACCGGGCACTGCGCAGCGCACAGGCCGGGCAGCAAGTCCATCGTCTGCTGTTCCCCGCCGGCCCAGCTGAACAGGATCTCCGGATCGAAGCGGGCGCGCCGCGCCGCATCGTCGTTGGCCGGCGCGCATTGCGAATACAAGGGCCGGCACCAGCGTTCATAGGCCTGCCACGTCGACGCACCGGGCGCGCTCCAGAACCGCTGCGCGGCCGCGCGCGCCTCCGGGCCGCCGAGACGCTCGAACATCGCGAGCTTGCGCGCCAGGCCCAGGTTCGCCGAGGTGCTGGACAGGATCACCTTCGCCGGATGGCCCGGGTGGCGCGCGAGGTAGCGCTGCGCGACGAAGCCGCCGAACGACTGGCCCAGCACGACCGGCCTCGAGATGCCGAGCGCATCGCACAGCCGCACGATGTCGTCGGCGAAGACGTCCAGCGTCCATTCCTCTTTGGGCCGCGGATCGCTGCGGCCGTGGCCGCGGTGGTCGACGTAGACGATCTGCGCCACGTCCGCGAGCTTGGAGAACACCGGCTTGAAGCCGGTGTGGTCGAAGCCCGGGCCGCCGTGGAGCAGGATCAGCGTCGGCTTCTCGCGCATCAGCGGGCCGTCCGGCACGAGGCCGGCGCCTTCGATGTCGACGAACAGGCGCACGCCCGCAGCGATGGAGATTTTCATCGATCGATGCTACGCCAGCCGCGCGCGCTCACAGCAGATGCAGCCCGCCGTCGCATTCGATCACGGTGCCGGTGACGAAGCCGTTCTCCATCAGGAAGCGCACCGCGTGAGCGACGTCGTCCGGCTGCCCGACGCGGCCGACCGGCAAGGTCCGCGCCTGTTCATCGAACACCTCGGCGCGGGCATCGGCCGGGACCCCGCTCCACCATGGCGTGTCGATCACGCCGGGTGAGACCGCGTTGACGCGGCTCGGCGCGAGCTCGCGCGCGAGCGAGCCGATCATCGATTCGAGCGCGCCGTTGATCGCCGCGAGCCCCGCGACGCCGGGCCGTGCGATGCGCGCCGAGATCGCGGTGACGAAGGTGAGGCTGCCGCCGCGGCGCAGCGCGGCGAGGCCGGCTTGCGCCGCCTGCAACTGGGGCCAGAACTTGGCCTCGAAGCCGCGCCGCAACGCGTTCAGGTCCAGCGCCTCGAACGGCCCCGCGCCTTCGCCGCCGCTGAGCGTGAGCACGAGGTGATCGATCGGGCCCTGCGCCGCGAAGAAGCGATCGAGCGCGGCCCGGTCGGTCGCGTCGAGCGCGACACCGCTGACGCGACCGTCAAGGCCTTCGCGGCCTTCGCGGCCTTCGATCCCGTCGAGCGCGGCCGCGAGCTTGCGCTCGTCGCGCCCCACCGCGATCACCCGCGCGCCCGCGGCCGCCGCTTGCCGCACCACCGCCAGGCCGATGCCGGACGATCCACCGACGACGACCACGGTTTGATTCTCGAGTTTCATCATGACCTTCTCCTGCTGTTCGTTTCAACGGACCGCGCCCACTGCGCCGCCCATGGAACGAAAGTTACGCGGTACAGTGGTATCGATCAAATCGTTTGGTTTCATGATGGACATCAACGAACGTGATTTCAGGGGACTGGACCTCAACCTGCTGCTCGTCTTCCACGCGCTGCTGAAGGAGCGCAGCGTCACGCGCGCGGCCGAGCGGCTGTTCCTCGGGCAGCCGGCGGTCAGCGCGGCCTTGAAGCGCCTGCGCGCGGCCCTGGGCGACGAGCTGTTCGTGCGCACGCCGCACGGGATGGCGCCGACCTCGCGGGCACTCATGCTGGCCGAGACGACCCTGCCGCTGCTCGCCTCGCTTCAGCAGGCCTTGTCGAGCCGCCCGTCCTTCGACCCGTCGACCTCGGCGCGCGTCTTTCGCATCGGCCTGAGCGATTCGCTCGAGGTCGCGTTGATGCCCGAGCTGATGCAGCGGCTCGCGCGCGCCGCCCCCGGCGTGCGCGTGATCTCGTGCATGTCGAACAGCCAGCAGTCCGCCGGGCTGCTCGATTCGGGCGCGATCGAGCTGGCCGTCGGCGTGCGCTCGGACGTGCCGGCGTGGCAGCGCCATCGGCCCTTGTTCGACTGGACCTTCGTCTGCCTGTTCGACCCTCGCCACGTCCGGCCGCGCCGCAAGCGCATCACGCTGGCGGAGTACCTGCGCTGGCCGCACGTGATCACGTCCTTCAGCGCGGGCCTGGCCGGCTTCATCGACGAGCAGCTCGAGCGCCAGGGCGCGACGCGGCGCGTCGTGTTCTCGAGCCCGCACTTCGCGACCAGCCCGCTGATCGTGCGGCAGATGCCGGCGATCACGACGGTGCCCACCTTCATCGCCGCGACCTGGGGCGACACCCTCGCGCTGACCGTCAGCCCGGTGCCGATCGAAGTGCCGACGTATCAGGTCGAGTTGTCGTGGACCGCCGCGAACGACAGCGACGCGGGCCTGCGTTGGCTCATGCGGGAATTCGAAGCGGCATTCGCGCAGCGGGTCTGGACCTGAACGAGGCGCGCCTCGGCGAGCAAGCTTGAAGGATTCATGGGCGGGCGATGCCGTCGTGGTGCGGCTACCTACAATCGAATCAGACCAATGAATGGGAGCTGGGCCTTGCGACGATTCCTGAGATTCCTGAAATTCCTGATCGCGGCCGCTTCGATTCTGGCCTTCGCCGGTTGCGCCGCACCGGGGGCGAGCTCGAGCGACGACTCGGGGCCGCTGACCATCGCACGCCAGGGCAGCTTCTTCGTCGGCGGGCGAACCGTCAAGTCCGACAACCTGTCGCTGCTGCCGGCCTATGCGCCCGCGGGGACGATCAGCGTCGACCAGATGTACGTGCACTTCCAGGAGCCGGTCGCGGCCACGCGCCCGCCGCTCGTGTTCATCCACGGCTGCTGCCTGACCGGAAAGACCTGGGAGACGACGCCCGACGGCCGCATGGGCTGGGACGAATTCTTCGTGCGGCGCGGCTTCCCGACCTATGTCATCGACCAGGCCTGGCGCGGCCGCTCGGCGGCCGACCCGTCGGGCATCGTGCAGGTGAAGGCCGGGCGCGCCGGCGCCGAGGCCTTGCCGCAGGTCTTCGGTGCGGCCCAGGAAGGCGCCTGGACGATCTTCCGGTTCGGCCCCGAGTACCCGAAGGTGTTCCCCGGCATGCAGTTCCCGCTCGACGCGCAAGCCGAATTCTGGAAGCAGATGGTGCCCGACTGGCTCAATGCCCTGCCGACGCCGAACCCGACCGTGCCCGCGCTGTCTCAGTTGGCGCAGCGCCTGAACGGCGCCGTGCTGATCAGCCATTCGCAATCCGGCATCTATCCGTTCCAGACCGCGGCACTGGACCGGCGCGGCATCAAGGGGATCGTCGCGATCGAGCCCGGGGCCTGCCCCGCGGCGACGGCCGACATGACGCCGTTCGTCGGCCTGCCGATCCTGGTGCTCTGGGGTGACTTCGTCGATCAGTCGCCGCGCTGGGCGCCCCGGCTGAAGGCGTGCCGCGAGTTCGTGGCCGCCGCCAATCTGGCCGGTGGCAAGGCCGAGCTGGTGCTGCTCGCCGACGTCGGGCTGCCCGGCGCGTCGCACATGCTGATGCAGGATCGTCACAGCCTCAAAATCGGCGCCTGGCTGGCCGGGTGGCTGGACCAGCACGTGGTGAGATAGGCGCCCGCCCGACCACGGGCGCGGCATTCGCGAGAGAATAGGGTTTTCCCGGGCGCAGCCGCTGCGTCTCCAACGCCAACCCGCCGCGCCGTGACCTCCACCTCGACCTCCGCCTCCCCACCCACCGCCTCCTACGACCTGCGCAAGATCGCCGTCTCGGCCTTCGGCCCCTCGCTGCTGTTCGGCATCGGCGAAGGCGCGATCCTGCCGGTCGTGCCGCTCAGCGCCCGCGACCTGGGCGCCTCGGTGCCGGTCGCCGCGCTCGTCGTGATGCTGATCGGCGTCGGCTCGCTGGTCAGCAACATCCCCGCCTCGCTGATCACGATGCACCGCGGCGAGCGCTGGGCGATCGTCGCGGCCGCCGTCTGGTCGATGATCGCGACCGCGCTGTGTGCGTGGACGAGCCACCTCGGGCTGTTCCTGACCGGCTGCTTCATGATCGGCATGTCGCAGGCCGTCTTCAGCCTCGCGCGCCAGAGCTACCTGACCGAGGCGGTGCCCGCGGAGTTCCGGGCCCGCGCGTTGTCCACGCTCGGCGGCGTGATGCGCATCGGCCTGTTCATCGGCCCGTTCCTCGCGGCCGGCGTGATCCACCGCTTCGGCCTGAAGGGCGCCTACGGCGTCGCGATCGTCGCGCTGGTGATCGCCGGGGTCGTCGCCGCGCGCATCCCCGACCTCGAGACGACGCACGCCGTCGCACCGGCCGGCGACGCGGGTGACGCGCCGGCTGCCGCCGAGCCGGTCGCGCTGCCGACCTTGCGCTCGACCTTGCGCGACCACCGCCACGTCTTCGTCACGCTCGGCTTCGGCGTGATGCTGGTCAGCGCGGTGCGGGCGACGCGCCAGGCGGTGATCCCGCTGTGGGCCGACCACCTGGGCTTGATGCCCTCGGTCGCCGCGCTGATCTACGGGCTGGCGGGCGGCATCGACATGGCGGTCTTCTACCCGGCCGGCAAGGTGATGGACCAGAAGGGCCGCCGCTGGGTCGCTGTGCCGTCGATGATCATCATGGGCGTCGCGCTGCTGCTGACGCCGTTCACGCACGGCGCGGCGACGCTGCTGATCGCGGCGATGGCGATCGGCTTCGGCAACGGCATCGGCTCGGGCATGATCATGACGCTGGGCGCCGACCACTCGCCGCGCCCCGGGCGCGCGCACTTCCTCGGCATGTGGCGGCTGATGTCGGACATCGGCTCGTCCTGCGGGCCGGCGCTGCTGTCCTTCATGGCCGCGACGCTCTCGCTCGGCGCCGGCATCGCGGTGACCGGGCTGATCGCGTTCGCCGCCGCCGCGCAGCTGGCCTACTGGATCCCGCGCGCGCGCCGCTCGGCGCACTGAGCGCGCGCGTTCGGCGGCCCGCGGCGCAGGCGCGGCGCGGGCCGCTCACTGCAGGCTCGCGACCTTGCGGAACTCGTCGAGGAACTCCGCGACCGCGCGCGGCGAGCGCAGGCCCTGCGGCAGCAGCGCGCGGATCTCGACCGGAATCTCGGGCAGCAGGCCGCGCACGTGCAGCGCCGGGTTCGTGCTCGCCTTCGCGGTGAACGAGTCGATGATCGCCGGGCCGAAGCCCTGCTCGGCCATCACCATCGCGATGTGGTGCGTCTGCACCGTGATGCCGGCGCGCGGCGCGAGGCCGAGGCGCGACCACTGGTCGGCCAGCATCGCGCCGAGCGGGTCGCGCTCGTCGATGCGGATGAACGGGCCTTTCAGGATGTCCTGCAGCGCCACCGTGCTGCGCCGGTCGGTGCCGCGCTCGCCGCTCAACGAGACGCAGACGAGCCGGCCGGTCGCGACCAGCTCGTCGTGCAGCGCCGGGTGCGGCAGCCGGCCGTAGACGATGCCGACGTCGCCCTCCTGCAGCGCCATCGCCCGCGCAATCTCGTGCGAATGCAGCGTGCGGATCGACACCGGCATGCGCGGGTGCGTCTTGCGGAACCCGCGCAGCGCCTCGGGCAGCGCCTGCACCGCCAGCGAGGGCACGACCAGGATGCGCAGCTGCTCGCCCTCGCCGCTGCCGAGCGCGGCGGCGATGCGGCGCACCGACTCGAGCTGCGACATCAGGCGCTGGACCTCCGGGTACAGCGCCTGCGCCTCGCGCGTGGGCACCAGGCGGTTGCGCTGGCGCGTGAAGAGCGCGTAGCCGAGCTGCAGCTCCGCGAGCTGCAGGCCCTGCGTGACGGCCGGCTGCGTCACGTGCAGCAGCCGCGCGGCGGCGCTGGCGGTGCCGGTCAGCATCACCGCGTTGAAGACCTCCAGGTGCTTGAGCCGCATCCGAAGTATTAGGTCAGCTAATGGATTGCGCGTCAATCCCGATGGCCAAAGCGGGCCGGCCGCCTCTAAGATGCGGGCACCACCCACCCCAGGAGTCCTTCCCCATGCGCGCTTCGACGACCCGCCTCGCCGTTCCCCTCCTCGCCGTGCTCCTGACGGGCACCGCCTGGGCCGACTCCACGCTCGACAAGATCAAGGCCAGCGGCGCGATCACGCTGGCCTACCGCGAATCCTCGATCCCGTTCTCCTACCTGGACGACAAGGCCCAGCCGGTCGGCTTCGCGCACGAGATCTGCCTGCGGATCGTCGACGACGTCAAGAAGGCCGTCGGCCGCCCGGACCTGAAGGTCAACCTGCAGGCGGTGACCTCGGCGAACCGCATCCCGCTGCTGCAGAACGGCACGATCGACATCGAATGCGGCTCGACGACGAACAACAGCGACCGCGCCAAGCAGGTCCAGTTCGCGACGAATTACTTCTACACCGGCACCCGCTTCCTGGTGAAGACCGGCCTGAACGTCAAGAGCATCGACGACCTGAAGGGCAAGACCATCGTCTCGACCACCGGCACTACGAACTACAAGATCCTGCGCGGCCTGAACGAGGAGAAGAAGCTCGGCATGGACCTGCTCGCCGCGAAGGACCACGCCGAATCGGCGCTGATGGTCGAGAGCGGTCGCGCGGTCGCGTTCGGGATGGACGACATCCTGCTCTACGGCCTGCGTGCGAGCGCGCAGAACCCGGCCAGTCTCGAGGTCGTCGGCGACCCGATCCAGGTCGAGCCCTATTCCATCATGCTGCGGCTGGACGACCCGGCGTTCAAGAAGCTGGTCGACGGCACGCTGGCGAACCTGATGAAGAGCGGCGAGTTTGCGAAGCTCTACACGAAGTGGTTCCAGTCGCCGATCCCGCCCAAGGGCATCAACCTGAACGCGCCGATGAGCAAGGAGCTCGTCGACAACCTGAAGGCGCTGTCGGACAAGCCGGCGACCTGAAGCGCCCGGGCGTCGAGACGGAGGCCGCCGCATGCAGCAAGCCCTGGTCCGGCCCGCGCGCCACCGCCTCGGCGTGATCGGTGGTCTCGGTGCGCTCGGCGCGGCCGACGTGTTCTTCAAGCTCGTGCAGGCGACGCCGGCCGAAGGGGGGCGCGCGCAGTTCGACCTGATGTTCGAGCAGCACCCATTCGACGAGCCCGCCGCGCCGGGCGCGGCGGATGCGAACCAGACCGCGCGCAAGCTGTACGTGTTCGACCTCGTCCGGCAGTTCCAGGCGCGCGGGGCCGACGCGGTGCTGCTGCCCTGCTTCATCAGCCACACCTTCCTCGGCGAGATCGCCGGCGAGGCGCGCGTCGCGATCGTCGATGCGATGCAGGCGCTCGCGCAGCACCTGCGGCGCCGCCATCCCGCGGTGCGGCGCGTCGGCGTGCTGACCTCCAGCTTCGTCCGAGGCAAGCGCCTGTTCGAGCGCGCGTTCGAGCCGCTCGGCGTCGAGGTGATCCAGCCTTCTCGGCAGGTTCAGGAGACGGTGCTGATGCCGGCGATCTACGGTGCCGAGGGCCTTAAGTCGGGCCACCTGCAAGGCGACGCGGTCGAACGGCTCGAGGCCGCGTGCCGCGAGCTGCTCGCGCAGGGCGCCGAGCTGATCGTGCCGGGCTTCACCGAGATCGCGCTCGTCGTCGACGCGCTGCGCGCGCGCGGGCTGCCGATCGTCGATTCGAACCGGGTGCTCGCGCTGCATGCGGTGAGCGATGCCGGCGACGCGCCGGGCCGGCCCTTCAAGCTCGGCGTCGTCGGCGGCGTCGGCCCGGCCGCGACGGCCGATTTTCTGCAGAAGATCGTGCGCAACACCGACGCGCGCAGCGACCAGGAGCATGTGAAACTGGTCGTCGAGCAGAACCCGCAGATCCCGGACCGCACCGCCCACCTGGTCGGCGACGGCGCGGACCCGACCATCGCGCTGTACGCGACCTGCAAGAAGCTGGAGGCGGCCGAGGCGGACCTGATCGCGATCCCGTGCAACACCGCGCACGCGTTCGTCGAGCGCATCCAGCCCTACCTGTCGATTCCGATCGTCAACATGCTGCACGAGACGGTTCAAACGCTGCGCGAGCAGCACCCGCAGGCCCGGCGCATCGGGCTGCTCGCGACCTCGGGCACGCTCGCGAGCCGCGTCTATCACGAGGCGCTGGAGGCGGTCGGTTTACAGCCGATCGCCCCGGACGAGGTCAATCAACGGCGGGTGATGGAGGCGATCTATGGCGAGCACGGCGTGAAGGCCGGCTTCACCGACGGTGTCTGCGTCGACGAGCTGCTGCAGGCGCTCGCGCACCTGGTCGAGCGCGGCGCGCAGGCCGTGATCCTCGGCTGCACCGAGCTGCCGCTGCTGCTCGCGCCGTCGCCGGCGTTCACGGTCGCCGGGCGAACCATCGCGCTGCTGGACCCGACCGAGATCCTGGCGCGCCGTTGCGTCGCGCTGGCGCGGCGATGATGACGTCGCCGCCGAAGGACCTGGTCGTGCAGAGCGTGAACAACGAGTTCGCGGACCGGTGCGTCGACATCATCCAGCGCCCGGACGGCAGCTTCGGCTTCAAGGAGTTCCGGCGCGACGCCGAGGACCTGGGCGCGTGGTCGCTGACCGGCGACGACGAGCGGGGCATTTATTTGAGCGCCGATGCCGCGCTCGCCGCCGCGCTGGAACGGGTCGCGTGGTTGCGCGACGCGCTCGCGCACGCCGCTCAGCTCGCGCTGCGGGACTCGCTGCGGGCCTCGTCCAGGCAGCGCTGAAGCCGCACCGCGCTGCCGAGTTGATACGCCGTGGAACAGCCGACGATGCCGGCGCCGAGAACACGGATCATCGCGTCCGTTCCGGCACATGGCGCGCGCCGAGTGCCAGCATCGCCGCGGCGAGCACGAGCACGCCAAGCGCCATCGTCAGCGAGGTCGCGGTCGCGAGGCTGCCGATCAGCGGCGGGCCGACCATGAAGCCGCTGTAGCCGATCGAGGTCACCGACGCGATCGCCGCCGCGCGGCTGACGCCGGGCACCCTTGTCGCGGCATTGAACAGGATCGGCGCGACCGGCGCGAGCCCGGCGCCGACCAGCGCGAAACCGATCAGCGCGACCCAGGCGTTGGCCGAAAGCAGCACCAGCGCCATCGCGACCGCCGCGACGCTGCCTCCGGCGCGCAGCAGCGCGCGCTCCGAATAGCGCGCGCGCATCGCGTCGCCGCCGAAGCGCGCCAGCGCCATCGCGCCGGAGAAGGTCGCGTAGCCGATCGCCGCGCGGGCCTGCGGCATGCCGACCTCCTGCTTCAGGTACAGCACGCTCCAGTCGTACATCACGCCCTCGGCCGTCATGCCGCAGAAGATCAACAGGCCGATCACGAGCAGCAGGCCGCGCGGCCACGCGAAGTGGGCCTTGCCGCCGTCGTCCTCGGCGCCGCTCGCGTGGGTCTCGAGCATGCCGCGCGCCGAGAGTACGCCGACCGCCGCGATCGCAACGCACATGCCGGCAAGCTGCAGCCGGGGAGCGATGCCGGCGGCCAGCATCCAGGACGCGAGCGCCGCACCGGTCATGCCGCCGACGCTGAACATGCCGTGCAGGTTGCTCATGATCGGGCGGCCGCCCAGGCTTTCCAGCACCGCGCCCTCGGTGTTGATCGCGACGTCGAACAGGCTCATGCCGGCGCCGAACAGCAGCATCGCCGGCAGCAGCACCGGGACGCCGGGGAACTCGAGCACGACGCCGAGCACGCCGCTCATCACCAGCACCGCGAGCACCGCCGCGCCGCGCGCGCCGAGCCGGCCGACGATGCGCCCGGCGATGAACAGCGACAGCACCGCGCCGACGGCCGCCGCGAGCAGCACCAGCGACAGCGTCGCCTCGCTGAGCGCGTAGCGGGCCTTGACCGACGGGATGTGCGCGCCCCAGGTGCCGGCGAGCGTGCCCAGCGCCATGAATTGCAATCGCGTCGCCCAGCGGGCCCGCGCGAGTACGGGGAGCGAGTGGGACGAGAGCGCGGCGGTCGAGGTCGAGGTCATCGGTGAAGCGGCGAGAGGGCAAGAAGGCGAGGCGGCGAGAGGGCGTCGAGCCGAGCGGATTTGCGTGTTTGTGCAAGAATGATCCGATTCTTGCACATATCGACCGATTCGCCCGACGATGAAAACACCCCGCCGCGCCGTTCGCCCGCGCTTCGCCGAGGAGCGCCAGAGCGCGATCGAACGCCGGCTGCGCGAGACCGGCCGGGTCGAGGTCGCGGCGCTGGCGGCCGAGTACCGCGTCTCCGAAGACAGCATCCGGCGCGACCTGCGCGGGCTCGCCGAGCGCGGCCTGGTGCACAAGACGCATGGCGGCGCGATCGCGCTGCAGCCCAGCGCGATGCCGATGGCGCAGCGCGGCGATGTCAAGGCCGAGGTGAAGCGGGCGATCGGCCGGCGCGCCGCGGCACGCGTGCAGCCGCACCAGACGCTGTTCATCGACAGCGGCACGACCGCGCTCGCGCTGGCCCAGGCCCTCGCCGCCCCCGAGGCGCCGCGGCCGCTGACGGTCATCACGACCGCGATCGACGTCGCGCTGCTCCTCGGTAGCGATGCACGGGTCCGGCTCGTGCTCGCCGGCGGCGAGTGGTCGCCCGAGACGCGTGCGTTCTCGGGCCCGCAGGCCGAGGCCGAACTGCGCGCGCACCGGGCCGACTGGGCCTTTCTGGGCGCCTGCGCGCTGCACCCGCGCCTGGGCCTGAGCGCCTCGCTCGCCGGCGACGCGTCGATGAAGCGGGCGATGCTCGAGTGCGCACTTCAACGCGTGCTGCTCGCCGACGCGAGCAAGTTCGACGCGGTGCAGCCGCAGCGCGTCGCCGGGCTCGATCAGCTCGATGTCGTGATCACCGATGCGGCCCCGGCCTGGCTGCGCACGCGGGTGAAGACGGTCGAGCGTGTTGCGGTAGCGCAACCCCGTTGACCGGCAAGCGGCTGCATCGGCTGTGACACGATGTGGCGGCCCGGGGCGACGAGAAAACGATATGAAACAAAACCCGCCGATCGGCGTCAACACCCGGGTGGGCCCAGCGTTAAATGAGGGCCCCGAGTTATTTGCCCCTCCGAGACCCATTGATGCCTTCCGATTCCGTCGCCGCTCCCACGCCCTCCCACCCGACCGGGCGATTTCCTCGTGCCGCATGGATCGGCGCGGCCGTGCTCGGCCTCGTCGCTGCCGCGGTGGCGGGGGCACTGGTCATGCGCACGGTCGATGGGCCGGCGCAGCCGGTGCCGGCACTGGCGGCCAACAGCGCGCCGAGCCTCCCGGTCGGCCAGCCGGTGCCGCTGAACAACGGCGCCGCGGAGACCGCGCCGCTGCACGGCATCGCCGGCCAGCCGGTGCCCTTGAACGACGGCTCCGCGCCGCCGGCGCCGCAGGCGGTGCCCGTGCCGACGCCGGTGCCGGCCCCGGCCCCGAATACCGCGCCGGCGCGGGCCGTGTCGCCAACACCCGCGCCCGCCCCCACCGTCGCCCGTGCCGCGGTCTGCAACCGCTGCGGGGTCGTCGAATCGGTCGTCGCGGTGCGTGAAAAGGGGCGGGGCACCGGCGTCGGCGCGGTCGCCGGCGGCGTGCTCGGCGGGGTCGTCGGGCACCAGGTCGGCGGCGGCCACGGCAAGACCGCGCTGACCGTGCTCGGCGCGGTCGGCGGCGTGCTGGCCGGCAACGAGGTCGAGAAGCGCGTCCGCGCGACGACGCACTACGACGTCCACGTTCGCATGGCCAACGGCAGGGTCCGCACCTTCCGCCGCGAGTCGGCGCTGGCGGTCGGCGCGCGAGTCGTCGTCGAAGGCTCGACCTTGCGGCTCGCGCGCACGAAGGGCTGATCGACCCGCCGCCAGCCGGCCGGCGACTGTGCTCCACTTCCGGCATGGCCCTGAAATCCGCCGCCCCCGCGCTCGCCGCCGCGCTGCTGTTCGGCGCGAGCACGCCGCTCGCCAAGGTTCTTGGCGCGGAGCTGCCGCCGCTGCTGCTGGCCGGGCTGCTGTACCTCGGCAGCGGGCTCGGCTTGAGCGTGCTGCTGCTGATCCGCCGGGCGCTGCGCGCGCGTCGCGACGCGACATCTGCCGCGCCTGCGCAGATGAACGAACACACGCACACGCCGATCCCGCGGCCCGACCTGCCCTGGCTCGCCGGCGCAATCGCCGCCGGCGGCGTGCTCGGCCCGGCGCTGCTGATGGCCGGCCTCGCGACGACCGCCGCGGCGCCGGCCGCGTTGTTGCTCAACCTCGAAGGCGTGCTGACCGCGTTGATCGCCTGGCTCGTCTTCAAGGAAAACACCGACCGGCAGATCGTGCTCGGGATGGCGGCGATCGTCGCCGGCGGCGTGCTGTTGTCGTGGCAGCCGGGCGCGGCCGCGCTCGCGCCCGGCGCGCTGCTGATCGTCGGCGCCTGCGCGTGCTGGGCCGTCGACAACAACCTGACGCGCAAGGTCGCCGCCAACGACGCGCTGCTGCTCGCGGGGCTGAAGGGCCTGGTCGCAGGCAGCGTGAACACCGCGCTCGCGCTGCTCGGCGGTGCGCACGTCCCGGCCGCGGGCCCGCTCGCGGCGACACTGCTCGTCGGCTTCGCGGGTTACGGGCTGAGCCTGGCCTTGTTCGTCGTCGCGCTGCGCACGCTCGGGACGGCGCGCACCGGCGCGTACTTCTCGGTCGCCCCGGCCTTCGGCGTGCTGATCGCGTTCGCGCTGTGGCCCCAAGAGCCGGCCGCGTCGTTCTGGGCCGCCGCCGCGCTGATGGGCGTCGGCGTGGGGCTGCACCTGCGCGAGCGCCACGAGCACGATCACACCCACGTGCCGATGGCGCACGCGCATCCGCATTCGCACGACGAGCACCACCAGCACGCGCACGATTTTCCGTGGGACGGCGCCGAGCCCCACGTGCATCCGCACCGCCACGCGGCGCTGACGCACCGGCATGCGCACTACCCCGACCTGCACCACCGGCACCGCCACTGAGGCGCGCCGACGCCGTCACGCCGACGCCGCGCGAGCCGGCGACGATGCGCGAGCCCACCCTGCCCGACGCGTGGGCCGCGGCGCGCGCGAACCTCGCGGCCGAGCTCAGCGCACCGGGCTGAAGGCCTGCTCGGTCAGGTACAGGCGCAGGTCGAATTCGAGCCGGTGGTAGTCGGGCGCCATGTGCTGGCACAGCGCATAGAAGGCCTTGTCGTGGTCGCGCTCCTTCAGGTGCGCGAGCTCGTGCACGACGATCATCTTCAGGAACTCGGCCGGCGCGTCGCGGAACACGCCGGCGACGCGGATCTCGCGCTTGGCCTTCAATTTGTTGCCCTGCACGCGCGCGACCGTCGTGTGCGTGCCCAGCGCGTTGTGGATCACATGCAGCCGGTTGTCGTAGACGACCTTCGCGAGCGGCGGCGCGCTGCGCATGAAGCGGCTCTTCAGCGCGAGCGTGTAGTCGTACAGCGCGCCGTCGGTGCGCACCTCGTGGCCGTCCGGGTAGCGCCGCCGCAGCCGCTCGCCGAGCTCGCCGGCCGCAAGCAGCTCGCGCACCTGCGCGAGCGTCTCGTCGGGGTAGCCGGCCAGGTAGGGCAGCAGCGTCGGCGGGTCGGTGCTCAACGCTCGCGCGGCCGGCCGCCGCCGCCCTCGCCGCCGCCCGGCCGCGGCGCGGGCCGCGCCCCGCCACCGCCCGGGCGGGCGCCGCCGCCGCCAGGTCGGCCACCGCCACCGGGGCGGACCTCGCCGCCGGGCCGGCCCGGCGGGCGGATCTCACCGCCACCCGGACGCGGCGGGCGTCCGTCGTTGCCCGGTCGCGGCCCCCCACCGGGTGGCCGCACGCCGATCGGCGGCCCCGGACGTGGCGGGGGGCGGACGCCCGGCCCGGGGCGCGGCGGGGGGCGCACGCCCGGCCGCGGCGGCGGGGGCCGGAAATTCGGCCGGTGCTGGTGGCTCCATTGGTTCCAGCGCGACTGGTCGCGGTAGAACGGCCGGCCGCGGTAGTACGCGCCCCAGTAGCTGCCGAGCGAGAAGCTGATGATCGGCAGGCCGATCGTCGCGCCGTACTGCAGCACCGGCACGCCGCTGTTCTGGTACGGGTAGGTCAGGTTGCCGCCATAGATCCAGCCGCGGCTGCTGTCCGGCGCGATCACGTCGCACCAGCTGTAGTCCGACAGGCAGCCCTGCACCGAGAGCGGCGTGTTCGGCGGCAGCTGCAGCACCGGCGGGTACTCGCGCGCCGGGCCGGCCCGCATGTGAGACCACTTCGCGGTCTGCGCCTGCTGCGCATCGGCCAGCAGCGGCACGAGGAGGGCCGCGGCGCCGAGCAGCAGCGTGCGGGTCATCGTCGGAATCGGCATCGCAAGTCTCCGGAGTGATGGCGGGCCGCCAGCATACCCCGGCCCCTAGAATCCGCACACCGCGCGGACCCGTGCGGCCGG